>NZ_JPLA01000198.1 GCF_001010355.1 Dyella japonica DSM 16301
TCGAATCCATCATCATCTCTAACGTCTATTTCAACTTCAAGCCCAAGCCCAGCATTGTTAAATTCATCTAAAGTCATTGTGTTGCCTCAATATAAAGTTCGTTGGAATATTTGACCAGCGCTTCTCTGTCTTCGTCTGAGATATCCGGAATCGCGTCAATATATTCTTTAATGATATCTTGAAGTGATTTAATCTCGATTTCCTGGTCGTCATCAGATTCAACACTGTTATCAACTTTAGAAACCATACGAAGAGAGTGAACTACTTTTTCAAGTTCAGATTCAAACTTAGTCAACTCTGAATCAATTTCTGATACTATAACACGTACGGCTAGATTAGTATAATCAGAATAATTGATTTTGCCTTTAAACGGATAAGTGATTCGTCGATGCCATGTTGTTTCATTAGGAATAAATTCCATACGTTCAACGTCAGTGTCAAATACCCAGAATCCTCG
>NZ_JPLA01000199.1 GCF_001010355.1 Dyella japonica DSM 16301
ATCCGGCCCCATACTTGGCAGAAAGTCTTATCGCGGAGTTGTAGAGGTGGGTTCTCCTTGCCTCACGATCCGACATAAGCCTATTATCCATACCAGCTTTACTGTCTCTTCTTAGCTGTCTATGATAACGATTCATAGCGGCTGTCTGAGCTTTCACAAGGTTAGGGTCGGAAGCCACACCCCCCATATTAGGGTTACCGGGGATATATTTGAAAGATTTGGCATTAGCCAAAACTCTTGCCTTAGGTGCCTTATAACCACCGTAAGACACTGGTGCAGATTTGGCAGCCTTTTTGGCCTCTTTAGCTT
>NZ_JPLA01000200.1 GCF_001010355.1 Dyella japonica DSM 16301
TCCACCAACAGAAGGTTTATTCCACATAATCTTAATATTAGAGTTACCTGGGTCACCGGTGAACACTGCATACAATCCAGCAACAGGATTCATTGGATTAGACGGCTGCTCTGCTTGACCAGTAACTTGAGCACCAATAGATACTAATCCGTTACTTGGGTCATACTCAGATACCATGAAGATGACATGAGTAGCACCACCTTCTTCCAGGCCGTAGAACTCGTTCTGTTCTGCAACAGTCCATGTTAGAGATTCACTAGACCATTCTTTAGAAAAGATAACAGTCTTAGAATCATTAACACTGGTATTCACTATCCAGAAGTGTTGCCATGAAGGACGCCCTACCCAAGTGAAGATAATGTCACCATTAAGCTGTTTAGCAGCTTTCAGTTGAGTAGGAG
>NZ_JPLA01000201.1 GCF_001010355.1 Dyella japonica DSM 16301
TCCTTCACCAACTCCCACATCCCCCACAAATGATCCGTAATATCACGGATAAAATATCCCTCACCGAGGTTTGTATTAACACTGTAGGCAGATTTATGATCCCCGCAAGTATAACGGACGGCAGTGTATTCCTTGCCTGCTGTAAAGTGGGTATCCATGATTATAGCTGTTATAGAGCTGGGGTCTCGAAAGCCTAAGAATTTTAGCTTAACAATTTCGACTTTTATATTTGTAAGATGATCCATGACAGTCTCCTCTGCTTGGTTGGTGGGATAATCATATAAAAATTCTGCGTTGATGTCAAGCTTAATTTTAAGCGATTTAAGAGGGTGTTTGTTTCAGGAAGGCAATCACATAGGGTAGGGCAATTTATGAAGGCACAGGCCTCTTTTGAGGCCTTAAAATCGAT
>NZ_JPLA01000202.1 GCF_001010355.1 Dyella japonica DSM 16301
GTACGTCAAGAATACCACGTTCACGAACTAACTTCTCAGGTTCCTGAGTATTAATAATTTTCATATGATTTCCAAATTTGGCTTGAGCCCAGTGGTGGGCGATAATGGCTTGTGCAAAAATTTGAACCTCGGGGTAAGATAACAAAGGGGCAGTAAATGCCCCTTCTGAGTTTCCGAAGTGTCTACAGATTACTCTGCAGATTTCTGAGACGGAATTTCTACGTTAGCGGCCGCCTGTGCAATATTAGCAGGTACTGGAACTGATACGCGACCAGTAATGCCCATGTATTTCTTCCAGCGAGCGTATTCTGCTTTGACGTTCGCTTCGT
>NZ_JPLA01000203.1 GCF_001010355.1 Dyella japonica DSM 16301
GGCTTATACAGCGACGGTGTAGAGATTCCAGGTAACACCATACCTGTAGCGATTAAGCGGGCACAGGCCCAACTGGTCGCGGATACGGTGCAGAGCGGTAAGCCGTTATTAAGTAACAGTACCAACTACGCACTGAAAAAGCGTGTTCTTGGTCCACTGACACTTGAGTACGCAGTTGGTCAGAGTGCTGTGTTAGAAAGCGCAACACCACATCCGCGTTTCTGGGCTCTGATAAATGACTATCTGCGAAGCTCTGGATCACAAGGAGTAATGCGATGACAATTGCTTCAGAGTTTATTGCAATGGCACATGAGATGTTGAATGACCAAGAAATTGGTTTCGATGGAACACTCATTGTCAAAGTAAAAGAAGAGGGAAGTG
>NZ_JPLA01000204.1 GCF_001010355.1 Dyella japonica DSM 16301
GCCGGGGATACCCGGCTTTTTCGATAAGGATTTAGCATGAGTCATGAATCCGTAGAGGTGCTCCTAGCTCGAATGGAGGAACGTATGAAGACACTCTTCGAAAATAATGCCCGTGATGCTAAATCTCGGCAAGATTTAGATGATGCTGTACGTAACCTTCAACTGTCTATTAATAAGATGGACACTCGACTAGAGAATGTAGAAAAGTCTCTGGCTGAGTCTGCCCCTACTATTGAAGAGTTCATTACCATCAAACACAAAGTTGTTGGTGCTGGATTGTTTGGTAAATGGGTATGGGCTGGAGCAGGTATCATTATTGGTATACTGGCTGCTGCCAGACGGGAGATTTTTGCAGGGTTCGCAAGTTAACCAAACATGTGGAAATTGTTTCCTAATTGGATACGTTGTTTCAAATGGGCATCTATTCAGATTAGCACTTTAGCAATATTGTTCTTCTCTTGTGTGGATGTCTTATCCAGTTCTTTCTCTGCATTAC
>NZ_JPLA01000205.1 GCF_001010355.1 Dyella japonica DSM 16301
TCATTAAGTGCGACCTGATAGGTAAGCAAGTTCCTGCTGAAAACGGAACATCAACACACCCGTTTGAAATTGCTCTGCACTACCAATTTGCAGATTCGCCTTTTGCAGGGGATAAGAGAATATCTGATACAGATGCACAGCGTTGTAAGAAGGTATTGTTAGGGGCTGGATGGCGATGGCATAAGGTTGACTTGACAGACAAACTCACAGACAACACAAAAACTCTTACAGGTATTCGTCCGGACCTTGGTGAAAACATGC
>NZ_JPLA01000206.1 GCF_001010355.1 Dyella japonica DSM 16301
CCATAGCGTGTGACATTTCAGCATAGTTATTCACTAAATGTGATTTCAGGGTATCTTCGACCCATTGAAACGGATACGGGATCATTTATCAAAGCTCCCAAGTTTAAATCCACTGAATGCTTGTCCACCTCTTGCGATGTTCTTACGCAACATACCGTTCGGGGCTTGCTTACTGTAACCCTCATATTCAATCTTTTGAGCATAAGGTTTACCGTTACCAAAATAAATATCCCAATCTTGATGGATTGGGAGATATCTTATTCTAGTAAACAATCTTTGTTTCGTAGCAGCTCCGGACGGGTCTTCCGGTAGATTGTCTTCAATAAGGTCGGGTGATTTCTGTATCTGCCAACTTCCGCGTAATCCACCGTCCTTAAC
>NZ_JPLA01000207.1 GCF_001010355.1 Dyella japonica DSM 16301
CAACTACCAATTCCCTGTCGGTATCTGCGTCCGAAATGTTAACCCAGACACTTGGGAGGTGCTTGAATGATGTAGGAAGGTTCAGTAGGTAACGGTAGCCGATTGAATGATGGTTTTCAATCGGCACCTACATAACCACACTGAGTAGTGTTGTTGATCGTGTTAGTTATGAGTAAACTGGAGAGTATGAAAAATGAAACTTGATAAAAATGTTCAACGAAAAGCTTTCTTGGACATGAATGAATATTCGGAAGGCACAAAAAATAATAGGGAAACCACTAAGGATCGGGGAA
>NZ_JPLA01000021.1 GCF_001010355.1 Dyella japonica DSM 16301
ACAAGGTGCGCTCCTACAATGTGTACTCAGGAAGCATTGAACCTGCCGATTGGCTATTTGTGGGAGCGCACCCTGTGCGCGACAAACCTACGGAGCGGTACACCGCAGCGTGGCTGTCGCGCACAGGGTGCGCTCCCACAGACAAGCCGGCGTGGCAAAGGAAAGGAAGGATGCCCAAAGCCGATGCGCAGCGAGGCCCCGCTTTAAGTCCTCAGCGATTCGGGCGCGTTGCGCAGCGCTTTGAAGTACCCACTGTGTACCCTCGGAGGTTGTCCCCTGACGGCCTGCCTCAAGCGCTCGGGCTTATCCCAACACAATGCTGCGGGCGTTATCAGGCCATTTTCTTTGGGTTACTTTTCTTTTACTCCGGGCATCCTGCCCTCCGCCCTTCGGGCCGGCTTCGCCGTTCGCACGCGCTCCTGCGCGTGCGTGGGCCAGCAAAAGAAAAGTGACTCGAGCGGCGGCAGCCGTTCGAAACGCCCGCCGCGTAGGCGGCACGCTGGCCTGGAGGCGACAACCGAGCGCAAAGTCACTGGATTCCTGCTTCCGCAGGAATGACGAGCAAAAGAGCGGCCTGCGACGGGACGACGAACGCGTGACAAACGCCAACCCACCATCGTTCCCCTCCCATGACGCATCGTTCACCCCACGCACGCTGCAATTCCCCCGCAAATCCCTAACCTATGGTGGTCCCCCCGAGGTACGCCACCATGACCACGCTCCCCAGCCTCTACATCTCCCACGGTTCGCCCATGACAGCGATCCAGCCGCGTCGCGTGGGCGAGCGGCTGGCGGAGCTTGCGCGTGAGCTGCCGCGGCCCAGAGCCATCGTGATTGCCACAGCGCACTGGCTGGCGCGCCAGCCTCACGTGGGGGGTGCCACGCGGCCGGAAACCATCCACGATTTCTATGGTTTTCCGCAGGCGCTGTTCGATATCCAGTATCCGGCGAAGGGCGACCCGGCACTCGCCGCGCATGTCACCGAACTGCTCGACAAGGCGGGCCTGCCGACCACGCTGGATCCCACGCAGGGGCTGGACCACGGCGCCTGGGTGCCGTTGCGCCTGCTCTATCCGAATGCCGACATCCCGGTCGTGCCACTCTCCATCCAGCCGCAGCTTGGGCCCGCGCATCAATTCGCGGTCGGCCGCGCGTTGGCACCGTTGCGCAACGATGGTGTGCTGGTGATCGGTTCGGGCAGCATCACGCACAACCTGCACGATTTTCGCGCCGGTTACAGCGAGGAACGCGAGGCGCCGTACGTACGCCCCTTCATCGAATGGATCGAGAACAAATTGTCCGAGGGTGATGTACCCGCCCTGCTCGACTATCGCCGCCAGGCGCCGTTTGCCGAAAGCGCGCATCCCACCGACGAACACCTGCTGCCGCTGTTCGTGGCGCTGGGCGCGGCGGGTGAGGACTCGCACGCCCAGCGCATCGATGCCGGCATCGAATACGGCCTGCTGGCGATGGACATCTACCGTTTCGACAACGCCGTCACTTCACGATGATCGTGCCCACCATCATCGGATGGATGGCGCAGTAATAGGTATACGTGCCAGCGTGATCGAACGTGATGGCGTAGCTGTCGCTGGTATCCAACGCTTTTGACGTCGCAAACTGGTTGCCCGCGCTGACTACCACGTGTGGCTCTTCATCAAGATTGGTCCACACCACGCGCGTGCCCGCCGTAATGGTCAAGGTTTTCGGGGCAAACGCGAAATCCTTGATGTCCACCGTGGTGGGCTTGGCGGGCGCGCTTTTCGCTGCATTGGCAGCAAGCGCTGGCGAGGTGGTCGCAGCGGCCACCACCAAGGTCGTGATCACCGACAGAGACCATGACATCACGTTCATGCCATCACCTCCTCGGTCACGGCCAGTGCATGGTTGCCCTGCACGTGGCGCACGTCGCGTATGCCCAGATAGCGGTGCAAGTCGTTCGGCGCGACGTCCTTCATCGGTCCCGGCGCGGGCGCCGCGCCGGGTGCAGGCTGCGGATAAGCGGTGGAGCGCGCGGTGTAGAACGTGATGCTGCCTTCGACCTTCTGCTGGATCTGATGGATGTGGCCGTTGAGCACGCTCACCGAACCGAAGCGGCGCAGATAGCCCACCGCTTCGTTGCTGTCGTCGGTGCCCCAGCCCCAGTCCGGATAAAGCGGCCATAGCGGCATATGCGCGAACACCACCAGCGGCGTCTCAGCTGAAAGTCCGGCGAGATCCTTCTTCAGCCAGGCCAGCTGATCGGCGCCGAGCGAGCCCAGGCCGCCGGCTTTCAGATTCAGCACGTTGATGAGTCCCACGAAATGCACGCCGTGGTGGTCGAAGCTGTACCACCCGCCGCTCTGCTGGCGTTCGCCAAAGCGGCGGAAAAACTCGGCGCCGTTGTCGCCGATCACGTCGTGTTCGCCGGGCACGTAGAACACCTTGGCCATGCGCGCGTCCTGCATGATGCCGGACAGTGCGTCGAATTCCTCCGGTCGCGACAGATGTGTGAGGTCGCCCGTGTGCAGCACGAAGTCAGGCTCCTTCTTCTGCGCATTGATCATCGCCAGCGACTGGCGCAGCGTGCCGGCCACGTCCATGTTCGGCGCCTTGTGAAAGCCGATATGCGAATCGCTGATCTGCACGAAGCTGAAGGCGGAGTCGGCGGCGGTGGCCGCACCCTGGGCGTTCAGCGGCTGGGCCTTCAATACGCCACCGTGCATCATCCATAGCGTGCCGGCACCGGCCCATGCCATGCATTTGAGGAACTGGCGGCGGCCGCCGGCCTCGAGGTCTTGAATGTCGTCCATCGTCGGATCTCCGCTGGTGGCGGCAGACACTGCGCCCGCGCCTAAAGCCCAATACCCGGCGATGCGCCGGTCTATTCCCGGCACGTGCCGCGAAATCCGCGTTGGAATAAAGTGGCTGGAACCGGGGTATACCCACTTATGCCAGCCGAGCCGACCACCAGCCTGAGAGCCGCCGATGCCGCACGAAGCGCTCGCTTCGAGGCGCAGGTGGTGCCGTACCTGGACGCGGCCTACAACCTCGCGCACTGGCTCGCACGCAACCCCAGTGACGCGCAGGATGTGGTGCAGGAATCCATGCTGCGTGCGCTGCGCTATTTCGACAGCTTCCGCGGCGGCGATGTGCGTGTGTGGCTGCTGGCCATCGTGCGCAACACGTTCTACACACTGCGCAGTCGCACGCCGCAGGATGCGCTGCATGACGAACTGGACGAGGCCGTGCATCCACTTATCGACGACGGCCCGTCGCCCGAAACGCTCACCCTGCTCGCCGTCGACGTCGGCGCACTGCAATCGGCATTGGAACGGTTGCCGGCGCCTCTGCGCGAAATACTCGTACTGCGTGAACTCGAAGAATGCTCATACAAGGAAATCGCGGGCATCACCGGACAGAAGATCGGCACGGTGATGTCCCGTCTGGCCCGCGCCCGCGATCGCTTGCGGGCCGAACTCACCTGCCGGCCCAAGGAGGTACGCCGTCATGATGTGCGATGACGCTGGGCTGCTGCTGCACGCCTATCTCGACGACGAACTGGATGCTGCCAGCAGCGCGGCCGTGGCTCGCCACCTGCACGACTGCAGCGCGTGCAAGGCCCGTTACGAGACTTACGCCATCATGCAGAAGGCCTTGTCCGAACCGGCGCTGTATCGTCGCGCACCGGATGCGTTGCGCGCCCAATGGACGACGCCCGTGGCGCCGGCGGCGGCGTCAAAGGTAACGCCGATAACCGTGCGGCGACGCACGCCGGTGGCGTTCGCGGCGGCAGCGGGTTTTGCCGCGGCGGTGCTGCTCTCCGTACCGGCGTGGCTGCACTGGCTGCCCTCGCGCGGCGCGGACAATGCAATTGTCGCCCAGGCGATTGCCGGCCATCTTCGCTCACTGCAGGGCGAGCACCTGCTGGACGTGGTGTCGACCGACCAGCACACGGTCAAGCCGTGGTTCGAGGGCAAGCTCGATTTCTCGCCGCGGGTGAAGGACCTGGCCCCCGAAGGTTTTCCGCTGGTGGGCGGCCGCCTTGATGCACTCGATGGCCATAGCGTGGCCGCACTGATCTACAAGCGCCGCCTGCACGTGATCAACCTGTTCCAGTGGCCCGCCGAGAATGGTTCGGCCACGCAGGTCGCCACGCAGGAGCACGGTTACACCGTGATCCGCTGGACCGGCGACGGCATGCACTACGTGGTGATCTCGGACGTCAACGAAGGGGATCTGAAGCAGTTCGTGCTGGCCTTCCAGAACGAGGCCAATCCGCTGATGGCGCGCTGAACTCAGTCGCCGGACACGGCCAGCGGCCAGTGTTCCGGCGTGAGCGGCGGCAGGCCGTGGCCCAGCCGCGCCTTGTCGCACTGGGCGCTGGGACGGCCGAACTCCCACGACGGTTCCACCTCGCGGCACACCGAAGGCCGGCGCTCGTAGATGCCGCAATGGGCCGCCGTCCCCACCGTGCCCTGCAGGGCCACGCAGCGTGGCCGCGAGGCCTGGGTGCCTCGCATGACCAGGCGATGGGGATCGAGCGTCTCGGTGAGCTCTGGCGGCACCACCCCATCCAGCGACGCGTCCGCCTCCGACCAATGGAAGGCCACGCGGAAATAGGCGCAACAGGCACCGCAACTGAGGCAGGGATGCAACATGCAGATCGTTCGAAGGCGCACCCCGAGGCGCGCAGGCGAGCATTCTAGAACGCCGAAGGCCCGCATGGCGGGCCTTGGACGTGCTTGGCGCTTAGGGCTCGCCGGCGAAGGTGTTACAGCTGGCGATATCGCCGCTCTGGAAGCCGGCGGTGAACCACTTCACGCGCTGCGCCGAGGTGCCATGCGTGAACGAGTCCGGCACCACCCTGCCCTGCGCCTGCTGCTGGAGCGCGTCGTCGCCGATCTTGCTGGCGGCGTTGAGCGCCGATTCGATATCGCCCGGCTGCAGCCACTGCAGGCGCTGCTGGCTGTGGTTGGCCCAGACGCCGGCGAAACAGTCGGCCTGCAGTTCCTGGCGCACCGACAAGCCATCGGCGCCTTCCATCCGTGCACCACGACGGCGCGCCTGCTCCACCTGATCGAATACGCCGAGCAGGTTCTGCACGTGATGGCCCACCTCGTGGGCAATCACATAGGCACGGGCGAAATCGCCGGCGGCGTGGAAGCGGTTTTGCAGCTCCTCGAAAAACGCCACGTCGAGGTAAACCTTCTGGTCGCCGGGGCAATAGAACGGCCCCACCGCGGTGGACGCCGCACCGCAGGCGGTACGCACCCCGCCGCTGAACAAGTCCAGCTTGGGATCGACGTATTGCCGTCCGTGCGCGGTGAAGATGTCGCTCCAGGTTTTCTCGGTGGATCCAAGAATCGCGCTGACAAAATCCTTGGTCTGCGGATCGACATTGGCCGGCTGTCCACTCGGCGCGGCAACTTGCTGCCCTCCGCTGTCGACCTGGCTCAGCAGAGCGGTCGGATCCTTGAAAAACACCAGGCCGAGGATCGCCAGAATGACGATGCCACCAATGCCCAAGCCGCGACCGCCGCCGAAACGGGGACCGCCACCACCACCGCCGCTGTCGACCTCGACGTTCTGACTCCGTTCGCCTTTCTGCCAATCCATAGGAAGGCCCTCGCTCATCCAACGATGGCAAGACGATAACCCCTCGCGCCCCCTCCCGCCATTGGCACGCGATGGCTACAGTGGGCGACCTTTCCGCGAGTACCCGCCATGATCCAGCATCTGCCCGCCGTCGTCGTCCTGCTGACGGTCCTGCTCCAGTTCGGCACCGTCTGGGCCACCGGGCATGCACGCGAGAAATACGGCGTGAAGGCGCCGGCCATCGACGGGCATCCGGCGTTCGAGCGCGCCTGGCGAGTGCAGATGAACACGCTGGAATCGACCGTGATCTTCCTGCCCACCCTGTGGCTGGCGGTGCAGTACGGCTATCCGCTGTGGGCTGGCGTGGCGGGTCTGGTCTGGGTGGCTGGCCGCGTGTGGTACGCGGTCGCTTACCTGCAGGACGCGGCGAAGCGGGGACCGGGGTTCATGGTGTCTTCGATGGCGTGGGGCGTGACGCTGGTGCTGGGCGTTATCGGGTTGGGGCGCGCGCTTTTGATCGGCTGAGGCTAAAGGCGTCGCGCACAGGGTGCGCTCCCACAACTGCCTTGCCCTGTGGGAGCGCACCCTGTGCGCGACGCTGGCCTCATTCGATCGGATTCACCTTAAGCCGCTCGATGCGTGCGCCGTCCATCGCCACCACTTCGAAACGCAGGCCTTCGCTGGTGAAGGCATCGCCCGCGCCGGGCAGACGCCCCAACTGCTGCAGCACGTAGCCGGCCAGGGTGGAAAAACTGTCATCGCCGGTGAGCTTGAAACCGAGCAGGTGTTCGACGCGGCGCAGGTCGAGGCTGGCATCGAGCAGCCAGCTGCCATCGGTCTCCTGCACGGCGGCGGGATCACCGCTTTCATCGTCGGGAAACTCGCCCGCGATCACTTCGAGCACATCGGTGGGCGTGACCAGACCGAGCACGCTGCCGTATTCGTCCACCACCAGCGCCACCTGCAGCGGCGAGCGGCGGAATTCCTCGATCAGGCGCAGCACGCTGAGCGATTCGAGCACGGTCAGCGGTTTGCGCACGACCTGATCCACGTCGATATGGCCATGCTCAAGCAGGCTCGCCAGCAGGTCACGCGAGGATGCCACGCCGACCAGCTGGTCCAAGTCGTCGCCCGCTACCGGCAGCCACGCATGACTGGACGCAGTGACTTCCGCGCGCAGCTGTTCGACGTTTTCGCGCGGGTCGATCCAGTTGATTTCCGGCCGCGGCGTCATGATGGAACGCACCGGCCGGTGCGCCAGATCCAGCACGCCCTGCACCATCGCCAGCTCGTCCTTGCCGAACATGGCCACGTTGCCTTCGGGATTGGCCGCGGTGGCCTTGGGCGCGACATCTTCGTCGTCGCCGCCAGCACCCAGCAGGTTCAGCACCGCCAGCGCGGTGCGATCGCGCAGCGTGCGCGCGCTGCCCAGCAGGCTGCGCTGGCGATTGCGGCGCATAGTCTGGTTGAACGCCTCGATCAGGATCGAGAAGCCGATCGCCGCGTACAGATAACCCTTGGGGATATGAAAGCCGAAGCCTTCCGCCACCAGGCTGAAACCAATCATCAGCAGGAAGGACAGGCACAGGATCACGACCGTCGGCCGCGCATTGACGAAGCTGGTGAGCGGCTTGCTGGCACTGATCATCAGGATCATCGCCACCACCACGGCGATCATCATCACCGACAGATGATCGACCATGCCCACCGCGGTGATCACCGAGTCGATCGAGAACACCGCATCGAGTGCGACGATCTGCGCGACCACCAGCCAGAAACGCGCCGGTGCGCGCTTGGCCGCGTCGTCATGATCGGCCGCTTCCAGGCGTTCGTGCAGCTCCACCGTCGCTTTGAACAACAGGAAGGCGCCGCCCAGCAACAGGATGATGTCGCGCCACGAGAACGACACGGCGCCCAGCGTCAGCACGGGCGTGGTGAGCTTCACCAGCCATGACATCGCACCCAGCAGGGCCAGTCGCATGACCAGGGCCAGCAAGAGGCCGAGCACGCGGGCCTTGTCGCGTTCCTTGGCCTGCAGTTTGTCGGCGAGGATCGCGATGAAGACGAGATTGTCGATGCCAAGCACGATCTCCAGCACCACGAGGGTGAGTAGACCTGCCCAGACAGTCGGGTCGGACAGCCAGTCAAATGCAAACATGGGCTGGCGCCTGAGCGCCGATTTCCTCCTTGGATCGTTCCTTAACTATACAAGGCGCTGCCGTGAACGCGATGACAGCCATCCGTGCCGACCGTGCCAAAGGACAGGATTGGCACGCGCGGCAGCAGGGTCTAGCGTGATCGTGTCAGCCGGCGAGGCGAAACCTGCCGGCACAACTACTCTGCGCGCGTGCGCTCTGGATCGACTCGATGGACGCGAACCGCCTGACTGATTTGCCCGTTTCGCCAGCCCCATCGACCTCGCGCGCGCCGACCCCCGGTCAAGCCATCGCCCTGATCGTGCTGTATTTCGTGCTCCAGCTGGCCGTGGGCAGCGCGATCACGCTGATCGCCGGCATTGTCGGCGCATTGCGCGACGGCGGTGGACTCGGCGCGATTATTCCCATGGGTCGCCACTGGCTTGGCCAGTCGGATATGACGGCCGCGGCGGTGATCGTGACGCTGCTGATTTCCGCCTCGGTGATCGTGCACTTCGCGCGGCGCTGGTGGCCCCAACGATGGACCGAAGGCGCACCACCCGGACTGGGCTTCACATCTACTCCACATATCGCTTTTTACGTGGCGGCGCTCGCCGCGGGCGTGATGATGCCCATCGTTGGCGGCATGCTCACGCAATGGTTGGCGCATGGGCACGAGGTGAGCCAGGACATCAAGCAACTGGGCGCCAATACCTCCCTGGCCTTGCGTCTGCCGCTGGCCTTGCTGGTGATCAGCCTGGGGCCGCTGGTGGAGGAGTTGTTGTTCCGCGGCGTACTGCTGTCGGCCGTCGCGCGCTACACCGGCAATGGCACGGCGATCGTGCTGTCAGCCTTGCTGTTTGCCTGTGTGCATCTGCCGGATCTTTCGTTCCTCTGGTACGCCCTGCCCAACCTGGCCCTGCTCGGCCTGATCCTCGGCTGGTTGCGCGTGCAGTCGGGTTCGATCTGGCCGGCCGTGGTCGCCCATGGCATGAACAACCTGCTGGCCGTGGTCTCGTGGTTCGTGATCAGCCACTGAGCCGCACGTCAGGCGGCAATCAGCGAATGCGTGCGTAGCAGTCGCGCGGTCTCGTAAATGGGCATGCCCATGACACCCGAATGGCTGCCATCCAGATGTTCGATCAGCTTGGCACCATGGCCCTGGATGCCATACGCACCGGCCTTGCCGAAGGGTTCGCCGGTGGCGATGTAGGCCGCGATGGTCGCGTTGTCCAACGGCGGCATGCTCACACGCGAAAGACTGGTATCGGACCATTCGCCTGAACGCGTCACCAGCCATACGGTAGAAATCACTTCGTGCACGCGGCCCGAGAGGCGGCGCAGCATGCTGGCGGCATCCTCGGCATCGTCGGGCTTGCCGAACACTTCGTCATCGAGCACGACTTCGGTATCCGCACCGAGCACGGCGGCACCGACCTCTTCCAGTGCAGCGAGTCCGGCGCGGGCTTTCTCGCGTGCCACGCGGCTTACGTAGTCGCGCGGCGTTTCACCCAGCAAGCGCTGCTCGGGTACATCGACATCGACAATGCGGAAGTTCACGCCGATCTGTTCGAGCAGCTGGCGACGGCGCGGCGATTGGGAGGCGAGATAGAGCATGTGCAACAACCCCGGGGGAGGCAGGAACCCCTAAGGTCTCATATCGCCGCTGTCGAGGAAACGCTGGTGCCACGACAGCGCCTCCTGCAACAGATGCGGCGTGTGCTTGCCGCGGCTGTCATGCAGCGCGCGATCGACATAGTCCTGCAACATCGGGCGATAGTCCGGATGCGCGCAGCGATCGATCACCACCTTGGCGCGCTGGCGCGGCGACAGGCCGCGCAAATCGGCCAGGCCCTGCTCCGTCACGATCACCGACACGTCATGCTCCGTGTGATCGACATGGCTCACCATCGGCACGATGCACGACACCGCGCCGTTCTTGGCGGTACTGGGCGTGAGGAAGCACGACAGAAAACCATTGCGCGCGAAGTCACCCGAGCCACCGATGCCGTTGATGATGCTGGTGCCGGCGACGTGGGTGGAATTGATATTGCCGTAGATATCCGCCTCCACCATGCCATTCATGGCGATGCAGCCCAGGCGGCGCACCAGTTCCGGATGATTGGAGATCTCCTGCGTGCGCAGAATGATGCGCCGGCGGAAGAAATCGATCTTGGCCAGAAAGCGCTCGATCCCCGCCGGGCTCAGCGAGAACGACGTGGCCGACGCCACCGACAACACGTCGTTTTCAAGTAGATCGAGCATGCCGTCCTGGATCACTTCGGTGAACGCGCTCAGTCCGCTGAAGCCGCCCTCCTGCAGCCCCGCGAGCACGGCGTTGGCGATATTGCCCACGCCGGACTGCAGCGGCAGCAGCTGCGGATGCAGCCGTCCCTTGGCGATTTCGTGACGGAAGAAATCGATCAGGTGTCCCGCGATCTGACGCGAACCATCGTCCAGCGGCGCGAACGCGCTATTGCGGTCGGGCGCATTGGTCTCCACGACGGCAATGACTTTGTCCGGATCCAGGCGCAGGTATTTTTCGCCGATGCGATCGTCCGGCTTGAGCAAGGGTATCGGCTTGCGGTGCGGCGGCAGCGCCGTGCCGTAGTAGATGTCATGCATGCCGTCCATTTCGAGCGGCTGCCAATGATTCACCTCGACGATCACCTTGTCGGCGAGATCGAGCCAGGTCTTGTTGTTGCCCACCGACGAGGACGCCAGCAGGCTGCCGTCCGGCATGATCGCGGTGGCTTCGATCACGGCCAGGTCGATCTTGCCGAAGAAGCCGAACCACGCGTATTGCGCGACATGACTGAGATGGATGTCCAGATAATCCATCTCGCCGCGATTGATGCGCGCGCGCAGCTCCGGATCGGACTGATACGGCAGGCGCAGATCGATGCCGTCGGCACGCGCCAGCGCGCCATCGAGTTCCGGTGCAGTGGACGCGCCGGTCAGCACGCGCACGCGGAACGGCTCGCCACGCTCATGCGTCGCCACCATGCGGGCGGCGAGCGCCTGAGGCACCGCTTTGGGATAGCCCGCACCGGTAAAACCGCTCATGCCGATCGTCATGCCGTGATCGACCAGTTCAGCGGCCTTGGCGGCCGTCATGACCTTGGCGGCCAATCCTGCATGGCGGATGCGCTTGTCCACGACGATGTCTCCTGCACGGCAATCTCGCGATATTAGCGCGGGGCAACGTCAATCTCCCGGCAAGCTAGACGATGGTCGATGCATCAGAAACGGATGAAATACTCGCGGAATTCATCGTCCCGCTGCCATCCAAGGGACTCGTACAAGTGCTGTGCAGGCGTGTTGGCATGCGCTGTGGCGAGCGTCATGCCGGCTGCGCCCACGGCACGCGCGAAGTCCATCGCCTCGTGCATCAGTGCCGCAGCCACGCCGCGTCGACGTGCGTTCGGTGCGACAAAAAGATCGTTCAACAGATAGCTGCGTGACGTGCGCACCGACGAGTACATCGGATACAGCTGAACAAATCCCGCGCCTTCGCCATCGGCGTCCAGGGCGAAGATCACGACTGAGTCATGCTGCTGGAATCGCTCGCGCAGAAAGTGCGTGGCCCGTTCGAGATCCGTCGCCTGCCCGTAGAACACGCGATACGCATCGAACAGCGGCGCCACAAGGTCGAGGTCGTGGATGGTGGCCTGGCGTACCGTGATGGACATGCGCAACTCCCGCGAATCGTGTCGTTGCAACCAGTATGCGAGGCGACTCGGGGCGCGCCTATGACCACTTGCCGCGGAAAACGCGGCAGCCTGGTCGACGGCGCCCTGCTTTACGCGCGGTGGTAAGGATGGCCGGCCAGCAAGGTGGTAGCGCGATAGAGCTGCTCGGCCAGCACCAGCCGCACCAGCATGTGTGGCAGGGTAAGCGGCCCGAGCGACCACGACTGATCCGCACGCGCCAACACCTCGGGCGCGTGACCATCCGGTCCGCCAATCAGAAACGCGAGATCGCGGCCGGACATGCGCCACTTGGCGAGCTGGGCCGCCAGCTCCTCGCTGGACCAGGTCTTGCCGCGGCCATCGAGGGCAACCACGTGGATGTCGCGCGGCAACGCGGCCAGGATCGCCGCGCCTTCGTCCTGGATCGCGCGCGCGTCATCGCGACCCTTGCCGCGGACGCCGGGCTTGAGTTCGATCAATTCCAGCGGGAGTTCGTGCGAGAGACGCTTGCGGTATTCGGCAAAGCCTTCGGCAACCCAGGCGGGCATGCGTTCGCCGACGGCGATCAGACGGGCGCGCATGATTCACGATCCAGAAATCGGGGAAATAAGCGGCAGGCCGCGCGCGTTGAACGGCGCACGGCTCTCGCCGCCGATGGGCGGGCATCAGCCCGCGTTGGCGACTTCGGTGTCCATTTCGCGGTCACCCACCGTCCACAGCCTTTCCAGGCCGTAGAACTCGCGGATGCGCGGCAGCATGACGTGGACAATCACGTCACCCAGGTCCACCAGTACCCATTCGGCTTCGCGCTCGCCTTCCACGCCAAGCGGCATCACGCCCGCCTGTTTGGCGAACTTGACGACTTCGTCGGCGATGGATTTCACGTGGCGCGCGGAGGTGCCGGAGGCGATGACCAGCAGATCGGCGATGGAGGTCTTGCCGCGGACGTCGATTTCACGAATGTCCTTGGCCTTCAGTTCGTCCAGCGCGTTGATGACTTGCTGACGAACGACCGCCGTGGTGGCGGATTTGGTGCTGCGCTTGGCAGTCTGACTCAAGTGCGTTTGCCTCGATGCGGGATCGACGCGCGGGATCGCGCAATACCAGTATACCGGACCACCTTGAAGCGCATGTCAAACGGAAAATGCCAGATGCCGTGGCCCCGGCAGCGTCGGGCCCTCGCAAGGCGGGGTCAAACGGCTCAAAAACGGCACTTCTTCCGGGTTTGAGCATCGCTGACCCGCAGCGGAAAAGCCTGCCGCGACATCCAACCGATACCTCCCTCACACCCGAAAAGCGGGCGCGCACGGGCAATAACGGGCAAAAAAAGAGGCCCTCTCCCCGGAGAGGGCCTCATCATTTTTTCAGCGCGACGGTATCAGTGGCCGGCGGTCGACGCGGCGGCAGGCGCGGCGCTCTTCTTGGTGTTGTGCTGCTTCTTATGGTGCTGGCTGGAATCGCTCTTCATCGAGTCGCTGCTCATCGAATCGCTCTTCATCGCGTCGCTCTTCATCGAATCGCTGCTGGACTTCATGGCATCCGAGCTGGACTTCATCGCGTCCTTGCTGGCGTCCTGGGTCGACTGCGGCGTGGTGCTCTGTGCCATGACGGGGGACATGGCAAGGCCGAACACCACGGCGGTCGCGAAGGCGAGTACGGCGTAACGGGAAACTTTCATGGTCAGGTATCTCCAGAAGCGGTGAGGTAACCGTGCGGGGGTGCCGCACTTCCATGGAACAGCCGCCATCGTCCCTCCCGAACGACCACGGCAAACCGGCTGCGAGTACATCCGCACCGGCCACGCCGCATCAGCATTCCTGCACGATGCGAACGGTCCATCCCTGGTCCGTCAAACCACTGCCAACGGATCGCTTGATCCGCGCCCCCTTCCGGAGCGGAAGCCTATACCCATGCATGACAAGCGCAGGTGGCGTGCAGATACCGCCATTCAGTTTGAATACGGACAAACCGGCAGCAAAAAATTGCGATTGCTGCGGTGCGTGGGCCGCGCGGATGCGGTGCCCCGATACGCCTGACGGCGCCTCCCTGTCGCGGTGCGGGCCGGCCGTGGAAGCGCCACGTCAAGGGCATGCGCGATGCGTGCTGACAGCCCCGATGTGCTGCGGCGCAACATCTGTTTTGCGCGGTCTGGCGACGCCAGTTGATTCAGTGTGTGAGCGCTTTATTTCAGCGCAGGCTGCAGCAGGCGCCCGCCCATCAGGGCATTGACCAGCACCACGATGGCCACCGCCATGGCGTGCGTGAGCAGGTCGGTGGCCGCCACCGCGAAGGCGTGGCAGATCTCGAGCAAGGCGGCGGAGGCCGCTGCCGACGCCAGACCTATCATGATCGCCGCCAGTACCGGGCGCAGCGGACAGGCACGACGCAGCAGCCAGATCAACAACACCGACAGCGGCACCGAAAGACTGATGATGAAGATCAGGCAGTCGCTCGCCTCATGGAAGGCGGCGATATGCGCCGAGGGTCCCAGCCAGTCGCGCATGCAGCCCAGCCCGCTGGCGCCCACCCACAGCAACAGGCCGGGCAAGGGCAGCCAGGCCCAACGCGAGGAGCGCCCCGGCACGCCCAGCGTAAACGCCGCCCATGCCGCGCAGACCGCCGTGATCACCGCGCCCACGCCGGCCATGGCGATATCCGGCGCGGCCTCGAAGCGGCGCATCATGTGCGTGGCGCCGTAATGCGCCAACAGCCCTGCCGCGATCACCGCCACCACCACCAGCCAGCCAAGCGTGCGCACCCACGGGGGCGGCAAGCGCCGCACCGGCAAGAGCTGGTCGCCCAGCGACTGGATCAGTGACTCGGGGAGTCGGGGTTCGGCCATGGTGCTCAGGATTCTCCGTGGAAACGCGACCGCAGCGCCTTGAGCGCGCGATGCAGGTTGACCTTCAGTGCGCCGGTCTGGCGCCCCGTCTCGGCGGATGCCTCCGCCAGCGATCGTTCTTTCAGACCCAGCTGCTCGATCGCCTCGCGCTGACCCGGCGGCAGCGAGGCAATCGCGTCGTGCAGGCGCTGCGCCTCCTGCTCGCGCTCTGTCGCGGCAGTCGCATCGTCGATGTCCGGATGCATGTCGTACGCAAGCTCGTCATGCACTTCGCGGCTGCCACGGCGTCCCTGGCTGCGCAGCGCATCGATCGCACGCCGGCCGGCCAGCGCGGACAGCCACGCGTCGTATGAACGGGAAGGATCGTAGGTGTGGCGCACCCGATGCACGGTGAGCAGGGTTTCCTGCACCACGTCGTCGAGCTGATCCACCGCCACGCCCTTGCGCCGGGCCGCGACGCGGATCAGCGGCACCGAGGCTGCCAGCACCTGTTCGTAGGCCCGCCGGTCGCCGCCTTGTGCCGCAGCCATCCACGCGGCGCGCTGGCGCTCCTGCGTGTCGCCGATGGGAGCAGCAGCGTCGCTCACGGTTGAATCGATCCTGGCCCAGCGGGAAAGGACGATATCTAGACCTATGGAGTGGGTTGCGGTCAAGGTGGCGGTCATGGCGCAGCGTCGCGAGTCCTGTTGCTTCATTCGACGCAAGCCAGCCGCAGGTTACCTCTGGCCACCCTCGGCGCAGCCTCTCAATCGCTGCAAGCATGGACTTAAATCGCGTTGCTCCGCGGCTTTCGGAGTCATCCGATAGCCCGCCCAATCCCCTGGCTGGCCTAATACGCGCCGAGTCTGCCCCTCCCCCGCAGACCGCACGCTTTCAATCGCAAGGAATGCTCCAATGAAGAAGATCCTCACGGCGATGGCGCTGGCCGCCTGCGTCGCCCCGCTAGCTGCCCAGGCCACCAACAGCAACGGCATCGGCTACACCTATGTGCAGCTCGACTACGTCAACGTGACCGGCTCGGGGCACTACGCCAAGGCAGACGGTGCGTCGCTCAGCGGTTCCTACCAGTTCGCCGACAATTTCCACGTGTTCGGCCGCTACAGCGACCTGCGCTCGCCCACCTATTCCAGCAGCGACTATGTTTCGGGCTATACCTACGGCTCCAGTGACAAGTTCAAGGCGCGTCCGTGGTCGCTGGGCATGGGCTATGCCGCTTCCATCGGCTCGCAGGCCGACTGGGTGACCCAGGTGTCGTACACGCACGATCGCGTCAGCGACCATTACTGCGACTGGCTCACGGCGGGCGCCTACTCGGCACGCCGCTGCGGCAGCGTCGGCACCAACGGCGACCTCTGGGCGATCAACACCGGCGTGATGGGCCGCGTGATCGACCGCCTGGTCGCCAGTGCCTATATCGGCTACAGCAACGGCGGGCGCTACAGCCATGGCGGCCCGGGCATCCTGGGCAATGTGTTTGCCGACTTCGGCCTGGTCTACAGCTTCAATCCGACCT
The DNA here is from genome assembly GCF_001010355.1 of Dyella japonica DSM 16301. Classification (GTDB taxonomy): domain Bacteria; phylum Pseudomonadota; class Gammaproteobacteria; order Xanthomonadales; family Rhodanobacteraceae; genus Dyella; species Dyella japonica. The sequence goes on from NZ_JPLA01000021.1 coordinate 15,760, forward strand.
GGGCGCTGCACGGCGGCGTGCGCGTCAACAACGACGGCACCGAGAACATCACGCTGGGCGCGCGCGCCAGCTTCTGATTGTTGCCGCCAGGCAAGCCACGAGGCCCGGCCATGCGCCGGGCCTTTTACATTTGGCGCATGTAACCTGAGACACAGCCCGGGCGAATGATCCGGTGACATCCCCTCGGACCTCTGCGCCATGCTCGTGTTGATCCTCGCCTATCTCGGCGGTGTACTGACCATCCTCAGCCCGTGCATCCTGCCGGTGCTGCCGTTCGTATTCGCACGGGCGGATCGTCCGTTCGCACGCAACGGCCTGCCGATGCTGCTGGGCATGGCGCTGACCTTTGCGCTGGTCGCCACACTCGCGGCCGTGGGCGGCAGCTGGGCGATCCAGGCCAATCAGTACGGACGCATCATCGCGCTGGTGGTGCTGGCGGTGCTGGGCCTGACCCTGCTCTCCACCCGGTTGGCCGAATGGATCAGCCGCCCGTTCGTGGCGCTGGGCAACAAGCTGTCGCAGCACTCTGATGAAAACGATTCGGTCTGGTCCGCCGCCGGTCTCGGCGTGGCGACCGGCCTGCTGTGGGCGCCCTGCGCCGGTCCCATCCTCGGCCTCCTGCTGACCGGCGCGGCGCTCAACGGCGCCAGCCTGCAGACCTCCTTGCTGCTGCTCACCTATGCCGCGGGCGCCGCCACCTCGCTGGCCTTGGCGCTGGTGATCGGCGGTCGCGTGTTCTCGCTGATGAAGCGGTCGCTGGGCGCGGGCGAATGGGTGCGCCGCGCCCTTGGCGTGCTGGTGCTTGCCGGCGTGGCCGTGATTGCCCTTGGCCTGGATACCGGCGTGCTCACGCGGGTGGCGCTGGCCAGCACCGGTGGCATCGAGCAGAAGCTGATCGACGCGGCCCGTCCGGCGCCCGCGCCGCAGCCGGTGGTCAAGCAAGGCGAGCCGTTGCCGATCGAAGGCGAGCTGCCGTCGCTGGAAGGCGCAACGCAATGGTTCAACACCGCGCCGCTCACCGTGCAGTCGCTGCGCGGCAAGGTGGTGCTGGTCGACTTCTGGACGTACTCGTGCATCAACTGCATCCGCGCGCTGCCCTATGTGCATGCCTGGGCTGACAAGTACAAAGATCACGGCCTGGTCGTGATCGGCGTGCACGCCCCGGAGTTTGCCTTCGAGAAGGATCCGCAGAACGTCAGCAAGGCGATCAAGGACCTTGGCGTCGATTACCCGGTGGCGCTGGACAACAACTACGCGATCTGGAAAGGCTTCAACAACGAGTATTGGCCGGCGCACTATTTCATCGATCCGCAGGGCCATATCCGCCATCACCACTTTGGCGAAGGCGAGTATGAGCAGAGCGAGGACGTGATCCGCCAGCTGCTCACCGAAGCCGGCCAGAAAAATCTCCCTGGCGGCTATGTGCAGCCGGGCGCCAAGGGTGCAGAAGCGGCCGGTTCGGGCGACGCGATGCGCTCGCCGGAAACCTATGTCGGCTACGCCCGCGCCGAGAATTTTGCCGGTGGCCAGGTGGCGCATGACGACGTGTGGACGTATCACGCGCCCAAGACCCTGATGACCAATCAGTGGGCGTTCGATGGCCGCTGGACCGTCCGCGATGAAAGTGCGCGGCTGGACAGCGCCAACGGCGGCATCGTCTACCGCTTCCGCGGCCGCGACTTGCATCTGGTGTTGGGCCCCGGGCATGACGGCAAGCCGGTGCGCTTCCGCGTCACCATCGACGGCAAGACGCCAGGCGCCGATCACGGCATGGATACCGATGCCGACGGCAACGGCACCGTGAGCTCGCAGCGTCTCTACCAACTGGTTCGCCAGGCCAACGGCACGGGCGAGCGCACCTTCGAAATCACCTTCCTCGATCCCGGCGTGCAGGCCTACGCCTTTACCTTCGGCTGATTCACGCCACTAACCTCACGGAGGTTGCCATGTCCCGTACCCAGGACATCGTGAAACTGGAGCGTCGCCGCTTTCTGCGCGCGGCGCTCACAGGAGGAGCTGTTGCTGCCATCGGAGGCTTTGCACTGCCCACGCTGTTGAAGCGTGGCCCGTTGAGCGGTGCCGCGATGGCGGCGACGCCGCCGGCCACCGGCGCCGACATGCTGTTGGTTTGCTTTGCGGACGATGGCCACAAGCTGGGAACATGCCACGTGCGCAAACTGGTGCTCAACGATGCGCAATGGCATGAGCGCTTGAACGACGACGCCTATTACGTGATGCGCCGTGCGGGCACCGAGCGTGCCTTCAGCGGTGCGCACGAGAAGCCGGCCGTGCCGGGACTCTATCGCTGCCCGGCGTGCGATACGGCGTTGTTCGACGCGGCCACGCAATTTGATTCGGGCACCGGCTGGCCGAGTTTCTGGCAACCGATCGCCAAGCAGAACGTGATCGAGATACGCGACTCCTCGTTCGGCTGGGAGCGCATCGCGGTCAGTTGCGCGGGTTGCGATAGCCATCTGGGCCATGTGTTTGACGATGGGCCGCGGCCGACGGGCTTGCGCTATTGCATGAATTCGGTGGCGTTGAGGTTTGTGCCGAGGACGTCGTAGAGGCGTAGCCCAACGCGCCTGTTGGTCTGTGGGAGCGCACCTTGTGCGCGACCGCGGCGCCGCGGCGTATTGCTCCGTTCGCTTGTCGCGCCATCGCACCGGCGCACATTTGCTATGCGCGATAGGGCGCGAGAACGGAAGGATCTTCAAACAACCCGCACGGCAGCAGGTACCGAGGATCGCGCCCTTCCGCCAATAGATCGCGGATGCGCGTGGCGGAGATTTCCAACGGCGTCACCGCCAGCTCAATCACCTTGCCGCCCGGCAACTCCTGCAACACCTTCGGATCGCTCACCCGACGCGGCAGGATTTCCACGGCCAGCTCCACCGACCATGCGGCGTCGATGCCCGGTCGGTTGAGCACTCCGATGTGCGCGTAATCGAACAACTCGCGCCAGCTATGCCAGCTCGGCAGGTTGGCGAACGCGTCGGCGCCCAGCAGCAACACCAGGGGGCGCTCGCCCTGCTCTTCGCGCAATTCGCGCAAGGTGTGGATCGTGTACGAGGGTCCCTCGCGGCGCAGTTCGCGCGTGTCCAGGCTGAGGCGATCCTGGCCTTGCAGCGCCGCCTTCAACATTGCCACGCGCTGTGCAGGCGATGCGGTGGGCGCATGGCGATGGGGCGGCACGTGTGAAGGCATCAGACGCACTTCGGCGTCGAGCAGCTCGGACGCTTCCCAGGCGACGCTGAGATGTCCCAGGTGCACCGGATCGAAGGTGCCACCGAAGAGCGCCAGCGGCTTCATGCCAGTGCGCCGGCGGCCCGCGGTTCGGCGATGGCGGCGATCAGGCGCTCGGCTTCCAGCCAGGCATCGCCTTGCTCGCGGCCTTTGGCCATGCGATCGATACGTGCCGCGCGTGCAAGGCACTGCAACCAATGTTCGCGCGGTGCACGGCGCAGTGCCTTGCGGAACAATTGCTCGCGCGCGGGCCACAGGCGTTCGGCGCGGGCTTGCGCGGCAAAGTCGCGCGCATTGGCCAGTCGCAGGGCAAGCTGCAGCTGATTGACCAGCCAGCCCATCAGACCGATGAGTTCTTCGCCCTCGGCATGCAGGCCAGCGAGGATATGCAGCGCACGGCCACCCTCGCCCGCAAACGCCGCATCGGTGAGTTTGAAGGCATCGTAGCGGGCGCTGTCGGCAACGAGATTTTCCATCTCCTGCGCGTCGATCTTGCCCTGGCCGTGCAGCACGACCAGCTTGTCGATCTCCTGCGCCGCGGCGAGCAAATTGCCCTCGACGCGCTCGGCCAGCAAGGCGGCCGCATCCGGCGTGGCGGACAGGCCACGCGAGGACAGACGCGCTCCGATCCACGCGGCCCATTCGTTCGGGCGCGGCGCATTGAACACCACCAGCGCACCGGCGGCATCCAGGTTCTTGGTCCAGGCGCCCTCGTGCTTGTTGCTCCAGTCCATCGCCGTGATCAGCAAGGTCACGTCGGGCGGCGGATTGGCGCAGAACTCGTTGATGGCCTTGGCGCCTTCGGTGCCGGGGCGACCTGTCGGAAGACGCAGGTCAAGCAGTCGGCGCGTGGCAAACAGCGACATGCCGGCGGCCGCACGCGCCAGGTCATCCCAGTCGAAGTGATTGCCCACTTCCAGTACTTCGCGCTCGGCGTAACCGAGCTTGCGTGCCTGCGCGCGCAGCGCATCGGCCGCTTCCAGCACCAGCAGTTCTTCGCCGGCCAGCAGGTAGACCGGCCGCAGCTGATCGGCGGCCAGCGATTTCTGCCATTGCATGGCGTTGAGCGGCATGACGGTGCGCTTGCTTAGTGCGTGCTGCTGGCCGGAGCCGGCTGGGCTTCCTGCGCCGCCGCGGCAGCCGCGGTCTGGCCCGGATGGCGGCCCGCAGCCTGCAGTCGGAACAGGATGGCATCGACCATATCGTCGTTGAGGCTGCCCTGGATCGCGTCCACCTGCGCCGTGGTGCCGACCGTGTTGGTTGCGTCGTAACTGAATTCGCGCTGCATATCGATGCGCTGATGCGGCAGCATCGGCTGGCCGCCGCCGTCCTTCACGTCGAATTCGACGTGATAGCGCACGGTGTATTCGGTGACGCGCGCCTGGCCGCTGACGGTCAGCGTATCGGTGCTGAACTGGGCCAGCGGTGCGTTGAGTTCCGCAATGCCTGCGCCGCCATGGTCTTCCACCGTGATGCCCGAACTCACCAGCGCGCGCTCGAGCCCGCGCTGGAGATTGACGTTGGCGGCGGTCACGTGGACACGCTGCATGCCCGGCGGCAGGGCCACGTTTTGGCGCAGATGGAATCCGCAGGCCGTCAGCAGGGCGATGGACATCAACAGCAGCGAAGCTTGGAACACACGGCTCATGGATTTCATCCTGCGACGATGTTGACGATCTTGCCCGGCACCACGATCACCTTGCGCACGGTCTGGCCTTCCAGGAAGGCGGCGACCTGCGGGTGGGCGCGGGCCAGCGCCTCGGCTTCTTCCTTCGACGCGTTGGCGGCCACCTCGATGGTACCGCGCAACTTGCCGTTGACCTGAACCGCGAGCGTGAGCGAATCGCGCACCAGCGCGGCGCCGTCCACCTGCGGCCAGGACTGATCTTCCAGCACCGACGCCGGATGGCCAAGCACCTGCCACAGCGCGTGGCTTACGTGCGGCACCACCGGGTTCAGCAGCAGCACCATGGCCTCCAGTGCCTCGTGACGCACGGCACGGCCCTGGTCGCTCTGGTCGTTGAACTTGTTCAGCGCGTTGAGCAGCTCCATCAGCGCGGCAATCGCCGTGTTGAAGGAATGGCGGCGGCCGAAATCGTCGCTCACCTTCTGGATGGTCTCGTGCACCTGGCGGCGCAGCGTCTTCTGGCCGGCGTCCAGCGCGGACGGATCGACCACCGGATGATCCGGGTTGGCCGCATGCGTGGTCACTTCGCGCCAGAAGCGGCGCAGGAAGCGGGCCATGCCTTCCACGCCCGCCTCGCTCCATTCCAGCGACTGCTCCGGCGGCGCGGCAAACATGGAGAACAGGCGCACGGTGTCGGCGCCGTACTTGTCCACCATCGCCTGCGGGTCGATGCCGTTGTTCTTGGACTTGGACATCTTCTCGGTGCCGCCGATCTTCACCGGCTCACCGTCACTCTTCGAACGCGCACCGATCACGCGCGCCTTGTCGTCGCGCTCGATTTCCACATCGGCCGGATTGATCCAATCCTTCGAACCATCCGCGTTGTCGCGATAGAACGTCTCGGCGATCACCATGCCCTGGCACAGCAGGTTGGTGGCCGGCTCATCGGCCTTCACCAGGCCCGCGTCGCGCATGAGCTTGTGATAGAAGCGGAAGTACAGCAGGTGCAGGATGGCGTGCTCGATGCCGCCGATGTACTGGTCCACCGGCAGCCAGTAATTGGCGCGTTCGTCGACCTGGTCGCTGGCGCCCGGGCTGGTGTAGCGCGCGTAGTACCAGCTCGACTCCATGAAGGTGTCGAAGGTGTCGGTTTCGCGCTCGGCCGGGCCGCCGCACTGCGGGCAGGTGGTCTTGCGCCATTCCGGATCGGCCTTGATCGGCGAACGCACGCCGGAGAACGCCACGTCTTCAGGCAGCACCACCGGCAGCTGGTCTTCCGGCACCGGCACGGCGTCGCAGGTCGGGCAATAGATCACCGGGATCGGGCAGCCCCAATAACGCTGGCGGCTCACGCCCCAGTCGCGCAGACGCCAGTTGACGCGGCGGATGCCCTTCTTCTCGCGCTCGAAGCGCGCCGCCATGGCGTCAAACGCCTGACCGTAATCCATACCGTCGAATTCGCCGGAATTGACCAGGTAGCCGCGCTCGGTAAACGCGCTGTCCTGCTGGATGCTCTGTTCGAACGATTCGATCAGCTGCACGGCAGCAGACGTTTCGTACGCGTCCATGCTGCCGCCGCCCAGCGCTGCGCGCATGGGATCGGCACCCACACCCTTGGACAAGTCGTGCTGGATCTCAGCGACGGCATCAAGCACGGCGCGATCGACCACCACCATCTTGATCGGCAGCTCGTACTTCTTGGCGAATTCCCAGTCGCGCTGGTCGTGGCCGGGCACGGCCATCACGGCGCCGGTGCCATAGCCCATCAGCACGAAGTTGGCCACGAACACCGGGATTTTTTCGCCGGTGAGCGGATGGATGGCTTCGATGCCGGTATCCATGCCGCGCTTTTCCTGCGTCTCCAGCTCGGCTTCGGACACGCCGCCGTGCTTGAGCTCCTCCAGGAATGCCGCGAGCTTCTCGTTGCCTTGTGCGGCCTTGAGCGCCAGCGGATGCTCACCAGCGATGGACACGAAGGTCACGCCCATCAGCGTGTCGGGGCGCGTGGTGAAGACGGTGAGCGGCTCGCTCTCGCCTTCCACCTCGAAATGGATTTCCAGGCCTTCGGAACGACCGATCCAGTTGCGCTGCATGGTCTTCACCGCATCGGGCCAACCCGGCAGCGTGTCCAGGCCGTCGAGCAGTTCCTGCGCGTAGTCGGTGATCTTGAGGAACCACTGCGGGATCTCGCGCTTTTCCACCAGCGCGCCCGAGCGCCAGCCGCGGCCGTCGACCACCTGCTCGTTGGCCAGCACGGTCTGGTCCACCGGATCCCAGTTCACCACCGCGTTCTTGCGGTAGGCCATGCCCTTTTTCATCAACCGCGTGAACATCAACTGTTCCCAGCGGTAGTAATCGGGGCGGCAGGTGGCGAATTCGCGGCTCCAGTCATAGGCAAAGCCCATGCGCTGCAGCTGGCCGCGCATGTGCTCGATATTCTGGTAGGTCCACTTGGCCGGCGCGGTCTTGTTCTTGATCGCGGCGTTTTCGGCGGGCAGGCCGAACGCGTCCCAGCCCATCGGCTGCAGCACGTTCTTGCCCTGCATGCGCTGGTAGCGGCTGATCACGTCGCCGATGGTGTAGTTGCGCACATGGCCCATGTGCAGCGCGCCCGACGGATACGGCAGCATGGAAAGGCAATAGAACTTGGGGCGTGAAGGATCCTCCTTCACTTCATAGGCGCGCTGCTCGCGCCAATACGCCTGAGCGGCGGTTTCCAGCACCTGTGGCTGGTAGCCCTGCTCGTTGCCCTGGTCCTGGGAACCTTGATCCTGAATGTCCTGCATGTGTCCGGCGCCGTGTGTTTTGCGGGCTGCCACCGGCCTTTCCGATGGTCAGCTGGGAACGCGGCAGACTAGCAGAATTGGGGTCTGTTCAGCGCCAAACGGTGGCAAAACGAGCGCGCGCCTTGGTATTTCTGTGGGAGCGCACCCTGTGCGCGACAGGCGGTTGGGGCTTGCGCTCCGTTGGCTTGTCGCGCACAGGGTGCGCTCCCACAGGGGTTCTGCAGAATCAACCTGCAGGGCAGCTGGCGCTTTGTCCGGCGGCCATCGCACCGGCCACCGCACCAATCTGCCCAGCCAGCCGGCTGATCGCCTGCTGATGCCCCTGCACAAGGGCGTCATAGCCTGCGCCCACGGTTTCGCTGAAGCGGCTGGTGCAGGCCAGCGGATCGCCGCCCTTCAGCGCGCGCACGCTCCAGGCGGCGTCGATATAGGCATAACTGCCCGGTACGGAATCGAAGCGGCGCACGTCCAGCTTGATGCGCACCGTAGCCTTGCCCTGGTTCGGCAGGCCGGTCACGTCCTGGGCGCGGAAATCGCGCGCCAGGTCGGCGGCGAGCGCACCGCGCACTTCGTCGCCCAGCGGCGCGATCCAGCGCTGGCCCTGCAGCACCGCCACGCCCTGCCCGCCTTCGCGCACCACCATCTGCGGCTGGTCGACCTGCGCCGGCACCGTGACCGGCAGCAATTCGAACTGGAACGACGATGCCGTGGGCGTCACCGTGGCAGCGCCGCCAGCCGGCGGCACCAGGGTGTAGTAGCGCAGCGGCGGCGCCGAGCCGCAAGCGCTCAGCACCAGGGCCAGCGTGGCGACGGCCAGGTTCAATGTTCCCCAGCGCTTCATGGCTTGCTCCCTTGTGACGGTTCCACCGGCGCCGGCGATGGCGGCGTCGGTGCCAGCTTGTCGTCGGCACGGCGGCCGCGCAGCAGCGCATCCGGATGCGCGCCGAGATAATCGGTCATCACGCGCAACGAACGCGCCGCGCGCTGCAGCTCCTGCAGCGTCCCGCCCAGGTTCTGCTGCAGCTGCGAATCGGGCGAGAACATGTTGTCCGCGTTGCCGAGCGTCTTCTGCGCGCCCTGCAGCGTGTTCTTCAATTCCGGCAGCACGCTGCCGTTGACCTGCTGCAAGGTCTTGTGCAGCTCGGCCAGCGACTGGTCGAGGTTGTTGCCGATGCTGTCGAACGGAATCTTCTGAATCTTGTTGACGATGTCGGCGATCTGCTGCTGGATCTTGTCGAAATCGCCCGGCGCCGTGGGAATTTCCAGCGGCTTGGTGCGGCCATCGAAGGTGACCTTGGTCGCCTTTGGCAGGAAATCCATCGCGATATACAGCTGGCCGGTGAGCAGGTTGCCGGTGCGTGCCTGCGCGCGCAGGCCGCGGTCGACCAGCTTGCCCATCATCATCGACATCTGCTCGTCGTCGCCCTGCGACTTGGCGATCGCCACCAGTTTGTCGTGCGCCTTGCCCAGGCGCTGCGGATAGACCACCGCGCCGACGATGGTCGGGAAGGTCTGGGTCTTCTCATCGTAGTCCAGGTTGATGGACACCACGCGGCCAAACGGCACGCCCAGGAATTCCACCGGCGCACCCACCGCCAGGCCACGCAGCGATTGATTGAAGCGCATGCGGACGTAGCGCGGCTCACCGTCGGGCGGCGCCATCGCGGTGGCCTGATCGTTGAACAGGGTGAAGGCGTCGTTTTCCTGCGCCGGCGTGGCGTCATGCGGACCCGGCGGATCCTGAAACGCCAGGCCGCCCGCCAGCACCGTGGCCAGCGACTGCGTGTTGACCTTCAGGCCATCGGCGCCCAGCGAGACGTCGACGCCGCTGGCATTCCAGAAGCGCGAGGAGGTGGTGACGAACTGATCGTTGGGCGCATCGATGAAGATCTGCAACGTCACGCCCTTGCCATCCTTGTTGAGATGGTAGGAAGACACGCGCCCCACCTGGATGCGGCGGTAGTAGACGGGCGAGCCGATATCCAGCGAGCCCAGGTCATCGGTGTGCAGGTCGAAGGTCTTGCCCGGCGCGCCGTGCGTGACCGTCGGCGGCGCCTCCAGGCCGACGAAGTCTTCCTTGGGTTCCTGCGACTGTCCGGCGTCGGCGCCGATGAAGGCGCCGGAGAGCAGCGTATCGATGCCGGACACGCCGCCGAGCCCGATGCGTGGGCGCACCACCCAGAAGCGCGAGTCGGCGGTGGCAAAACCCTTGGCGCTCTTCTCCAGCGCGACCTTGGCCACCACATGGGTGCGGTCGTCGCTCAGGCGCACCGTGCTCACCTTGCCGATGATCACGCTCTTGTACTTCACCGGCGTCTTGCCCGGATCCAGGCCTTCGGCGCTCTGGAAACTGATATTGATGCTGGGGCCCGCTTCGTACCAGGCGTGGATCACCAGCGACAGACCGACCAGGGCGGCGATCACCGGCACCAGCCAGACCAGCGATGCATTCACGCGCGGCTTCTGCACCACCGGTTCGGGCAGGTCGTCGGCGATGTTTTTATCGTCAGTCATCGGAATCCCTGCCATCCCAGATCAATCGTGGATCGAACGTCATCGAGGCGAGCATGGTAATCACCACGGTAAGCCCGAAAAACACCACACCAGGCAGCGGTTCCACCTGGCTGAAGAAGCCAAACTGCACCAGCGCCGTCAACAGCGCCACCACGAACACGTCCAGCATGGACCAGTAACCGATGAATTCCACCAGCCGGTAAAGCCGCGAGCGCTGTCGCTGCGCCCATTGGCTGCCGCGTTGCGAGCTGACCAGCAGCAGGCTCAGCGCGAAGAATTTCAACACCGGCACCACGATACTCGCCGTGAAGACGATGACGGCCAGATCGGGCGAGCCCTTCCTCCACAGCTCGATGATGCCGCTGAGGATGGTGTTGTCGTCCACGTCGCCCAGGCTCACCGTGCGCATGATGGGCAGCACGTTGGCGGGCAAGTAGAACACGAATGCGGCGATCAGCAAGGCCCAGGTACGTGTGTAGCTGGCCGACTTGCGCTTGTGCAGCGCGCTTCCGCAACGCGGACAGACCGCATCGGGCGCCTTCACGTCGCGGCAGACCAGGCGGCACACATGGCAGCCGATCAGACCCAGGTCGCTGGCGCGCAGCAGCTCGCTCATGCCGGCGTCTCCTCGGTCAGATCCCAGAAGCGGCGCACATCGATGCTGGAGAATGCCGTGATGATCAACATGAGCACGCCATAGGCAAAAATGCCCGCATTGGGCTGCACTTCGAAATACATGTGCGCCTTGACGATGGCCACCAGCGCACCGAGCACAAAGACTTCGCTCATGGTCCAGGGACCCAGCCGATAAAGCATCACCATGATCCGGCGAAACCCGGGCGCGCGACGTCGCTGGCGTGCATAGGCCAGGATCCAGAACAGGAAGCCCATCTTGATGATCGGAAAGAAGAACAGCGTCAGGGCGGCGATCACCGCGACGACCTCGGCGTGCTCGCGCCACATCATCATGATGCAGCCCCACAGCGTCGCGCTGATCAACTGGCCATTGAGGCCCAGCGTCACGATCGGCCAGATGTTGGCCTGCACGAAGGCGATCATCGCAGTGATCACCAGGGCGAACATGCCGCGCACGCCGATGCTGTGATGGCGGGCCAGGATGGCGTCGCAGCGCAGGCAACGCGCCACTTCGCCACGGGCCAGCTTGCGACGACGGTAGACCGTGTCGCAGTGCTCGCATATCCACAGGGTGGGCGGCGCGATGGCGGGTTTGATGCCTTGCGATGGCATGGTCATGGGGGGATTTTCGCAAATATCCGTGTCCAGTGCCGCCGGGGCCGAAGCCAAGCGTCAAAGCCCGGGCACCGTAAGCCCCTGCGACCTTGATATGCTGGCTGACGCCCTGATGTGAAGGGCATTCGTCAACGGGAGTCCCCAGTGAGTGCCACGACCGCCGATACGCATGTTTTTGACGTGCGCGAGGACAACTTCGAAGCCGAGGTGCTGCAGGCCTCGCTGACCACGCCGATCCTGGTCGATTTCTGGGCGACCTGGTGCGGCCCGTGCAAGACGCTGGGTCCGATGCTCGAGAAGCTGGCCGCCGAATTCAACGGCGCCTTCCGGCTGGCCAAGGTCGATGTGGACAAATCGCAGCAGCTGGCTGCCATGTTCGGCATCCGCAGCATTCCCACCGTGATGCTGGTGAAGGATGGCCAGATCCTCGACGGTTTCCAGGGCGCCCTGCCCGAGGGCCAGCTGCGCGAATTCCTGCAGCGCCATGTGCAGCCACTCGATGGCGCCGCCAACGATGAGCTCGAGGCGGCACCGGAATCGCCGGAAGAAACCATCAACCGCATCCAGCAAGCCATCGCAGCCGAACCGGAGCGCGCCGAACTCAAGCTCGATCTCGCCCTGGCACTGATGCGTGCCGGCAACGCCGACGCCGCCGAAGCCGAACTGGCCTCCCTGCCCGCCAACCTGGCCACCGACGCCCGCGCTGTTCGGCTGCGCAGCCAGCTCGACCTGGCTCGTGCACTCAAGGGCGCGCCGTCGCTGGCCGAGCTGCAGCAGCGCGTGCAGGCCGATGCCGGCGACTGGGCCGCGCGCGACCTGCTCGGCGTGCGCCTGCTGCTGGAAGGCGATGCCCCCGCAGGTCTGGATCAGTTCCTCGTCACGCTGGAAAAGGCGCGCGACTGGAACGATGGCCAGGCCAAGAAGCGACTGCTGGCTGCCTTCACCACGCTGGACGACGCCGAACTGGTCGGCCGCTATCGTCGCCGCATGGCGTCGCTGTTGTTCTGAATCGGCTGCGCGGTGGGCGAGCACGCTCGCCAACCATGCGACTTGCCATCCGAAGCCCATTCCCGTCGGGGAATGGGCTTCGCGTTTCTTCAGGGCGAACCTGCCGCCGTCGCGCCGGCACCGGCATTGCTGCCGATATAGCGATCGAGGAACTGGGTGACGCGCTCGTACAACTCGGCGGTGTTCTTCTCGTCGTAGAAGCCGTGGCCTTCGCCGGACTTGTATAGCCATTCGTGACCGACGCCGCGTTTGTTCAGGGCCGCATTCAACGACTCACCCTGGATCGGCGGCACGCGTTGATCCTGTCCACCCACCACCAGCATGACGCTGGCCTTGAGCTGATCGAGCTGGTTGATGGGCGAACGCGCCGCCAGCACGGCCGGATCGGTGCCCAGCGTGTTGCGCAGATAATTCTTGCCGGAGACGCGATCGGAAATGTCGCCGTCGGTGTACATCTTGGCCAGATCGTAGACGCCGACGTAGCCGATCGCGCAGCGATAGAGATCCGGCTCCTTCACCGCACCCTCGAGCGCCGCATAGCCGCCATAGCTCGCGCCGAAGATGCAGACGTGTCCGGCCGTGGTGACGCCCTGGTCGATCGCCCAATGCGTGGCATCGGTGATGTCGTCCTGCATCTTGCCGCCCCACTCCTTGTAACCGGCGTGCACAAAGCCTTCGCCATAGCCGCCGGAACCGCGGAAGTTGACCTGAAGCACGGCATAGCCATGCGTGGCGAGCGCCTGCACGATCGGATCGAAGCCCCAGCTGTCGCGGATACCGAACGGGCCGCCGTGCACGAACACCACCAGCGGCAGATGCTTGGCCTGCTCGCGACCCGGCGGCATGCTGAGGTAACCGTGGATGGTCAGCCCATCGCGCGCCTTGAAGTCGATCGGCTGCATCTGCGCCATGTCGTTGGGCTTGATCCAGTCCGCGCGTTGCAGCAGCACCTCGGCCTTGCCGCTCGCCTTGTCCCACAGGTAGTACGTACCCGGGTCCATGTCCGACGAAGCCAGCGCCACCGCCTTGCTGCCGTCGTCGGTGCTGGAAACGATTTCGATGCTCTCGCCCGGCAAGGCCTTCATGAGCGCGCTGATCGCCTTCATGGTGTCTGATCCCGCCACGAAGGCCGATGCCGACGGCGTGGACGGCATGGCATAGACGCCCACGATGTCGCGACGATCAAGCGTACGCATGAGGCGGTAGGCCGATACGGTGTCGTTCGTCCACACCGCCTCTTTCATGGTTTTGGTGGCGACATCCCACGGACACAGCGCACCGACGGCACCGGGCGCCTTGCACGTCATATAGACCTGCGAGTCGTCGGCAGTAAAGGCCGTGGGCCATGGCACGTTGCGTTCCGCACCGCCCTGGAACAGCAGCGTCCACTGCTGACCGTCGCCCTCGCGATAGTAAACAACGGGAAAGCTATGGCTGTCGGTACCCATGGCAAAACGCGCGACGCCATGGTTGTCGACGACGAATTCGGCATTGCGCAGCGGCGCCGTACCCACCGGCCGCTTGTTGCCGTTGTTCACGTCCATCACGAAGATCTGGGTGAACGCACCGTCGGCGCCGCTGTCCCACGGCGTGACGCCTATCATCACGTGGTTGCCGTCGCCGTTGCGCAGCGTGCTCACCAGTTCAGCGGATGCACGCTCGGATTCGGGCTGCTTGATGTGCGTCGCGCCTGAGGTTCCACCGGCGCGATAGCCAAACAGAATCTGCCCGGCCGAGCCATCGCCATTCACGGCGAAAATTTCGCCGGTGGCGAAGGGGCGATCCCAGCCGCTCACCTGGGTGCCTTCGGTATACAGCACGCGATGGTTGTTGACCCACCAGAAGTCGACGACCTGGTTGCCCTCGCGCGGCTTGAGCATGGTGCCCTTGTGGTTGACCAGGTCGATCAGGGCCAGCATCGGCTTGCCCTTCACCACCGTGGTGGCGGCCAGGTAGTGACCGTCGCCGGAGATTTTCACGTCGTCGTACTGCGCGTGGCGCGCCAGAGCGTCCAACGACACGGTGCCGGCAAACAACGGATACGACAACAGACAAAGCACGCCGAAGACGGCGCGCTGGATTCGCTTTTCCATGCATTCTCCCCTGTGGCGTGGCGCCCCATGCAGCCCAGCCGTGCGGCGAGTATAAGCACGAATGTTGCTGCCGCCAGCGCCCCCCTTCGGCCTGGTCGACCTGCCCGCTCAATCGCAGCGAAGCCCTACGATGCCGCCAACCATACGCTTACGTATGTTTAGGTTATACTCGGCCGGTTTTCACCGTCCAGCCTATTGCCTATGCGCGCTTCGACCTTCCGCCGCCTGATGAACCTGTGGCCGCCGTTCCTGTTCAACAGCATTTGCGTCCAGCAGGTGTCCGAGGACTGGACCGAGCTGCGGGTGGTGCTGCGCCTGCGCCCTTGGAACCGCAACTATGTGCGCACGCAGTTCGGCGGCAATCTGTTCGCGATGACGGACCCGTTCTGGATGCTGCTGACCATGCACCAGCTTGGCAACGACTACTTTGTCTGGGACAAGGCCGGCGGCATCGAATTCGTCGCGCCGGGGCGCGAAGACGTCTACGCCCATTTCAAGCTGGAACCGTCGGTGATCGACGAACTGCGCGCCGCAGCCGCCGGTGGCGACAAGGTGCTGCGCTGGTTCGACGTGGACATCACCACGCGCAGCGGCGAGGTGGTGGCGCGCGTACGCAAGCAGCTGTATGTGCGGCTCAAGCCCAAGGCGCGCAGCGAGGCCAGCAACGAGCAGCCGGCCCCGACCACCTAGCGTTGTCGCCAGTGGAACGTGGCGACTGACGCCTCCGCTTCCACCCAAGGCCAGACTCCGTGGGACAATGCCGCGTCCCCTCCCCGGCATTTCTCCATGAAGCGTCTGCGCATCAAGCGTTACCTGTTTACCGGCCTGCTCACCTTCATTCCGCTGTGGGTGACCTGGGTGGTGTTCAAGTTTGTGTTGAGCATGCTCGCCGGCATCGGCACGCCGCTGGCGTCGGCCCTGCTGGCGACGTTGTCGTCGACGTCGCCGCTGGCGGGCGTGGCGCTCAACAACGCGTGGATCACCTTCGTCATCGCCCTGCTGCTGACGCTGGGCGTGCTGTACATCCTGGGCTGGCTCGCCAACCGCGTGATCGGCCAGCGCCTGATTGACGGCTTTGATGCCCTGCTGGCACGCATTCCGCTGGTGCAGACCATCTATGGCGGCACCAAGAAGCTCATGGCCGTGCTGCAGCAAAAGCCTTCGGGCGTGCAGCGCGTGGTGCTGATCGACTTTCCGCGCAAGGGCATGAAGGTGGTGGGCTTCGTCACGCGCGTGATGATTGAGGAAGGCACCGGTCGCGAAATGGCCGCCGTCTATATCCCCACCACGCCCAATCCCACCGGTGGCTATCTGGAAGTGGTGGCGGTGGAAGAGCTCACGCCCACCGACTGGACCATGGACCAGGCCATGGCCTTCATCATTTCCGGTGGCGCGGTGGCTCCCGATACCTTGCCTGCGTCGCCTGCGGCCCTCCGCGACGCCTCACCGGAATAATGTGGGAGCGCACCCTGTGCGCGACTCCCAACCCCTCAGGCCACCACTTCAAACGGCCGCATCATCTCGTTCGACGCATGCTCCAACAGATGGCAATGCCAGACATAGCGCCCGGCGTAACCCTCGAACGTGATGATGTAGCGCGTCACCATCCCGGGATATACCTGCGCCGTGTCTTTCCAACCCGCTTCATGCGCCGGCGGCGGTTCCGCCGGCCCTTTGTAGCGTATGGTTTTTGATTCCAGATATTCATCCACGTCGAACGGACGTCGATCCAGGATCTGGAAGCGCACCAGGTGCAGATGGATCGGATGGGTGTCTTCGGTGAGGTTCACCAGGCTCCAGATTTCCGTGCTGCCCAGGCGCGGCTTCTCGCTCACCGGCTCGTGCCAGTGCTTGCCGTCCAGCAACATCAGCATCGGCGTGGCCACGCAATCGGCGTATTCGTCGATGGTAAGCACGCGGGTCTGCGTAGCACTCGCCTCGGCGATGCGCGGCACATCACGCAAGATGGCAGGCACGCGACTGCTGTCGCTCACTTTGCCCGCGGCCACCTTGAACTGCATCAAGGGCAGCGCGTCGTTCATCAGTTCGATGGCCCCGCCATCCATCGATGCAAAATCCACCACAAGATCGGCACGCTCGCCCGGCGCAAGAAACAGGCTGGTCTGCTGCACGGGCGCGGCAAGCAGGCCTTGATCGCTGCCGATCTGCAGGAACGGCCGCTGGCCGCGCAGGCTCAAATGGAAAAAGCGTCCATTCGCCGCATTGAGCACGCGGAAGCGATAGCGCCGCGCCTGCACGTCGAGCCGCGGCATCAGCGCGCCATTCACCAGCATGGCGTTGCCGAACACTTCGGGCACCCATGGCGCATCGCTGATGCCGGAGGTGGGGTAGTACAGCTGGCCATCTTCGGTAAGCAGGCGATCGGTCAACACCAGCGGCCATTCGAAATCGCCGCTGGGCAGACCCAGCGACAACTCATGCTCGTCGCGCAGCAGATACATGCCAAACAAGCCGGCGTAGAGGTTCAGCCGCTCGATGCCCATGGTGTGGTCGTGATACCACAGCGTCGCGGCGTCCTGTCGATTGGGATAGGTCTGGGCGCGCGACTGGCCGGGCACCATCCAATCGGTGGGATAGCCGTCATCGGCGGCCGGCACGCGTGCGCCGTGCACATGCACCACGCCGCGCACTTCCGGCTTGTCCGGCTCCGCGCCGCAGACGTGATGATCGATGGGAAGGAAGTGCTTGAGCGGGAGACGGTTGCTCCACTCCACGCGTACCGCGACGCCGCTGCGCGCTTCGATGGTGGGCCCGGGCATGCTGTTGCCATACGTCCACAGCCGGGTCGGCGCCAGATCGCGGTGCAGGCGTTGCTCGCTTTCGCGCATGGCGATGCGCAACGCGGTTCCCGCCTTGGGATGCAGTACTTCAGGCCGCCGCAACGCATCGACGAACGGCGCCAGCCGCGACGGATCGAGCAGGCGCGGCACGCGGGTCTGATCGGCCACCGCATGCTTGCAAAGCCCGCTGCCCTTGGCGGCCGGCATGGCCATGTGCATGGGCGCGCCGAACGCACGCAAGGCGCTCGTGCCTGCCAGCAAGCCCATGCCCTGGAGAAAGAGACGACGCGAGGGATGCAAGGCTCAGCACCTCCGAGCAGGAAAAACGAAACGCCCCGGACCACGGTCCGGGGCGTGCCAGGCAAGCGTACTGCGCTCAGCCGTGATCATGCCCGTGCGGCAGGCTGGACCACGGCCACGGCTTGGGCTGCTTCACCGGCTGGCCGGTCTGTTCGTCCAGGATCAGATGGCGCTGGTCCGGGAACGGCTGGTAGAAGTCGAACATCGGCACCAGCGAGCCGGCCACGCCGTCGAACGAACCGCCACCGAGGCGCTCGCCGCGCAGCCAGTTGTCCTCGATGAAGCGCGTCACTGACGACTGATCGGTCAGCGTGTGGTCCACATGATTGCTGCGGGCCCACGGCGAGATCACCAGCAGCGGCAGGCGCGGACCGAAACCGCAGCGTCCCTGCACCGGCTTACCCTTGCTGTTGGTGCCCGGCAACGTGCCACGCGCCTTGCACAGGCCCGCGCCGTCGAGCGCATCGGACGAGGTGCTCGAGGCATTGATGCGCGGGGCCGCCTGATGGTCGTACCAGCCATCGGAATCGTCATACGCGATCACCACGGCGGTGTCGCGCCAGTCCGGCTGCTGCTGCAGGAAATTGATCACGTGCACGATGAACTGTTGCTCATCCAGCGGATCGGAGTAGCCCGCGTGGCCATCCTGGTAACCCGGCGCCTTGAGGAAGCTGACGGCCGGGAAGTTGCCCGCCTTGACCGCGGTGTAGAAGTCGTTGGTGTCGTACTGATGGTTCGCCGCGTCGCCCTGGTGGCCGATCATCGCCACCGAGGTCGGACGTGCATGCGTCGGATTGGCGGTGGAGGTGTAGTACTGGAACGGCTGGTGATGCGGGATGTAGTCGGCCTTCACCGTGTTGGTGACGGTGGACAGCGTGCTGCGCTTGCAACCCGTGGTGTTATTGCTGTTCACCTGGCTCAGGTCGAAACCGCCCTCGAAGAAACCCCACGTCACGCCGGCAGCGTTGAGCAGGTCACCGACGTTCTTGCCGCCGAGCTGCACCTGGTTGCCGCTGGGCGAGGAGCACACGTCGCCGATCGGATCGGCGTCGCTGATCAGGGTCAGGCCGCCCTGGCCATCGGCGATTTCGTTCGCGGTGCCGTTGAGCGTCTGCGTCACGCCATTGGTCTGGCCGGAAATCAGATTGATCGCACCGGGCGTGGACGGGCCAAAGGTCGTGTTGTAGCTGTTGTCGTTCAGCGCGAACCACTGCGCGTAGTTCCACAGGGCGGTAACGGTGTTGCCGTCGTAGTAGCCCATCACCTGGCCGGTGCCTTCCTCGTCGGCCGGCGCGCCCGGCAGGGTTTCACCCGAACCGGTGTACTTGGGGAACAGATCCATCGCACCGCCATCGAACGCCTGCTGTTCCGGGCCGTAATCATGGTCCTGGTCAGCGGTCGCCGCCTGCGCGCGCGACAACCGGAACGGATTGATCGCACCGGCGCCGTTCGCGCTGTTCGTCTGGTTCGGATTGTGCGTGAGCAGCTTGTTGTCGTAACCGTTCACGTGCGGCGTGAACGGGCGCGCATAGAAGCTCGGCTCGCCCTTGCCGTTGGCGGCATACGGGTAGGTGCCGAAGTAGTGATCGAAGGACACGTTCTCCTGGAAGATCACCACCAGGTGCTTGATCGGCGTGGACGTATGGACGTCCCCATCACCGCCGCCATGATGCAGGCTCGCATCGGTGAATGCTTCGGCATGCACGGGAAGTTGAGCAAGGGAAACAGCAGAAAGGCTGAGTACGCACGCAGCAATGCAAACAGCGAGGTTGTTTCGCATGGAGGGCTCCCTACAGTCGCGGTGATGCGCTTCCCCTCAAGCGCGGATTCCACGGACATTAGGCTCGGGAGGTGACAGGCGAATAACAGCGGCCATCGCATGTTTTTGCGATTCCAGCGATGTGACTGGAAGCGCAGGGAGACTGTCGACCCGGACATCACACAATCAAGTCCCAACCTGTTTCCCGGAGTGGTGAAGCATGTTGGTCACCACGCAAACGTCGGCAACCAAGAGGAAGCGAAGCGACGTTCCGATTTAAGTCCTCAGCGATTCGGGCGCGTTGCGCAGCGCTCGGAAGTACCTCTGTGTACCCTCGGAGGTTGTCCCCTGACGGCCTGCCTCAAGCGCTCGGGCTTATCCCAGCACAATGCTGCGGGCGTTATCAGGCCATTTTCTTTGGGTTACTTTTCTTTTGGGCCAGCAAAAGAGAAGTGACTCGAGCGGCGGCAGCCTTTTGAAACGACCGCCGCGTAAGTGGCACGCTGGCCATATCGCGACAATCGGGGCGCGAAGACACTGGGTTCCGGCTT
>NZ_JPLA01000208.1 GCF_001010355.1 Dyella japonica DSM 16301
CACTTATTCAATACATCTTCTGGAACAATCTCACCAAGTAATTGGACATGCTTATTCATAACGACCTACCTTATTAGTTGAACACATTGTATCTTTTAGCACGCTGACCATCCGCGCGTTTTCAAATATGTATAACTTTATTCTACACCTAAATACTTATGAACTTGCAATTGCACGATATAATTATGTTTCATTGCGTATTTAACGACAGCTTGAGCGTTTGCTTTATTAGCATCGTCGTCCTGTTCATCCATAGGCTGAAGATAAATATTACCTTTAAAGTGTACAGGCGGACGTGCGATAAATGGTGTTGCACGGTGATCCAGTGCCTGCAACGGTAATCCATCTTCCTCCTTGACGTTTCCACTTTTCATTACATATTTGAAAGCATTTGCTCGAGCGGAAACGCTAGGGCTGTCTCTTATACACATCCC
>NZ_JPLA01000209.1 GCF_001010355.1 Dyella japonica DSM 16301
GTTACCATGACGACTTAGTGATGGGTCTTGTTATTTTCGGATGGTTGACAACGCAACAGAAATTTGCAGACTATGCGGATAAAGATGATATGCGTCTTGCATCAGAAGTATTCTCAAGAGAATTACAGGATATGAATGACGACTACGCCCCGGTTATATTTGTTGACTGTGCAAGTAATTCAGCCGAATATAATCCATCAGCACATGGCCTGTCAATGGTATAAATAAAATAAAGCAAATTAAGAGGAATTAAAATGTCACTTCTCTCTCCGAGCGTTGAGCTCAAAGAAACTACCGTACAGAGTACTGTAGTTAATAACTCCACTGGTACTGCTGCTCTGGCTGGAAAATTCCAATGGGGCCCTGCATTCCAGATTAAACAAATCACTGATGAAGTTGCATTGGTTGATATGTTTGGTACTCCTAATACGGATACAGCAGATTAACTCACGGCGGCAACGAACTCCCTTCAATAAGGTAAAGACC
>NZ_JPLA01000210.1 GCF_001010355.1 Dyella japonica DSM 16301
GTAATTAAATCTGACATGTTATTCTCCTACGATCCATTAGGACACACATATTATATATTGATGGATCGCAGGGGGTTAACCCCCTGCAGATTATGGTACTAAGACCCAACGACAGGCGATAGGTTGGCATGTTATCTCTTCTTTAGAGATATTTATACGATCTTTAAAAATTATTCTCGGATAAAAGTGTTTCATATAATTATCAGAAGCTACTTTATATTCGGTCTTTAATATACGTGCGCTAACAATAAATTTTAAATCTTCCCAATCTTTCATAGAATCAGCAAAAGACAGGATACGCCCATTTCCACGGACTTTAGCGGTTGACTCAGCTGGTAGTCTGTGGTCAATATCACACGGTAAGTCTAAAGCAGGTAGCTTCCCTTTGATTAATTTATCGGTATTAAAAGAGCCAATTTCCAAAGTATGGATATTTTGACCTTTAATTGGTTCTTCAAATTTAACATCGACAACGAGTTTGACTAGCATATATTACCTTCACAATTACCATAAAATTTCTACACTTTCAGTATCCATCTGACTCAATGGTTGCTTATATGAGATCGTATATCCAAATGATACCAGTTGTTCAGTCACCTTTCTCATTACAGGACGTGCATTAGGACTACCAATTTCACTATATGGCTTTTTAAATAATTTAATATGATCCCTGCCATCTAGAGACGCTTTAGTAATCCATTT
>NZ_JPLA01000211.1 GCF_001010355.1 Dyella japonica DSM 16301
CCTTTATTGATGGTGGTAAATCTAAGCTACTGGATAGTGTCACTGACACAATCCGTAAAGAGATGGAACCAGTGGGGATTGATATTATTGCTATCTCCTGGATTGGTGCTCCTGAATACCCTGATAACGTTAAACGTGCCATTAATGCCAAAGTAGAAGCTACTCAGAAAACTCTGCAACGTGAGCAAGAGATTCAGCAACGTGTAGCTGAAGCTAATATGGAACGTGAACAAGCTAAGGGTGTAGCAGATGCTATTCTGATTAAGGCTAAAGCAGAGGCTGACGCTATTCGTTTACGTGGTGAAGCACTCACCGAGAACCCAAATGTAATCCAACTGGAAGCCATTAATAAGCGGAATGGTACATTACCTACCACAATGATTCCGGGGGCTACTACACCTTTCGTTAATGTGAAATAACTAAGCAAACCCACCATTACGGTCGGTTTATTTTTTGAAGTTATCTAACACTGGGTATTCCTATGAAAGTAAATGTTTTACGTCGTAAGAAAGTTCCTTTCTTTCAAATCAATTGTGGTTCATGTTTTCAACACGATGATGACTACTATATGAAGTTTAG
>NZ_JPLA01000212.1 GCF_001010355.1 Dyella japonica DSM 16301
CACCATTAACGACAAGTTTCTTGAACGAATCGTTATTGTGCGTTTTCATTTCCGTCAAGATTGGTGTAGAAGGTTGAGGCATGTCGGGACAACCAATGACAATACCATCTATTGCAGAGCCAAAGTGCCCGTTGAGATAGCTGACTCGATACTGGCTGCCATTTTCGTCTTGTTGGATGACTTGCATACCGGCGGTAAGTAGTAAGGCCACGAAGCGACCTTCTTCAAGATGCCCGCGATTGAATAGACGTAAGGTTTTACCGTTAAAGTGTGGTTTAGTTGCCCATCTCCATCCGTAGAAGATTGCTCTACTACATTCTTGTCCGATAAGACTAATCCCAAGATGCGAACGGAATCCGCCATCCCCCTCTCGATATGCGTCTTCAATATGCGGTAATACTTTTCCGAGCCATACTCTGTAAGCGGATCCTTGATCTCGTTCAATACAGTCATTGAATAACTCCATTGTCTTAGTAGCAGGATAAAAATGTGGCATATCAT
>NZ_JPLA01000213.1 GCF_001010355.1 Dyella japonica DSM 16301
TAATGGTTCTAATCCCTTTTAACTGAGATTATTATGAAACAGTGGATAATTAAAAGATTGAATTTATTGATATGTTGTTTATGTATAGTAATTGCATATGGTTATTACGCAATTAATGATTATATGCATTATAAAGATTATGATGTTACTGTAGTTAATACCATTACAGGAACTCAAGGAAAGGGGTCTAGTTTATCATTTATTGCTGTATATGAACTCAAAGACGGTTATAGATTTAGTGAATATATTTCCCCAGAGATGTATTCTTCAATAGAAAAAGGGGATAATATTACTGTAAGTTTACGTCCTTTCGACGTAAAACAGACATTGTTTGATAATATTGTTTGGTTCTTTGGAATGGGATTAGTTCAATATGTGTGTGGTGCTTATATAGTCTTTTCCATCATA
>NZ_JPLA01000214.1 GCF_001010355.1 Dyella japonica DSM 16301
CATGCTGTACGTCATCGCTGATTGTATAAATGACAATGAACTTGTCGATGGTCGGGTCAAAGTTAAAGCAATCCTCACTTGCCATCTTAAAAAGGTTGTCTGCTACTTCCTGTGCAGATTTGCAGTGATGACGCAATGTACCAACTAATGTTGGTAGGTCAGCTCGCTTATGCAGAGCCATTTGAACCATTGCATCAATGCCAAATTTGTAATCAATGCCTATATGTGCAAAGAAGGCTTTGAAATCAATACCGGAGTTTTCTTCAAACTCCTGACGCATTCTTGGTAACAGTTGGTTCTTGTTGTACAGCTTTTCGAGG
>NZ_JPLA01000215.1 GCF_001010355.1 Dyella japonica DSM 16301
CGTGAATTGCAGGCTAAAGTTGATGCCGCAATGAACGAAGCCACTGCCGGTTACAATGTGATCGAAGGGGTTGTGTCCGCTGTTAAAGAACAGTTTGACACTCTGCACGAAGGTTCGTTGCTGGACGAAGTTAAAGCAGTTGAAGGCGTAGTTACCGCTCAACTGAAGACCGCTAAAGAAGGTCTGAAAGCTGTTAAAGCAGCAGCACGTAAAGTTAAAGACAACGATCAACTGAAAACTGCCGTTGCAGCATCTGAAGATCTGGTTTCCGGTGTTGAAGCCACTCTGAAAGATGTTAAAGGCCGTGTATCCGCTGCCCGCGAAGCCACTAAAGCCGCTGAAAAAGCGAAACGTGACG
>NZ_JPLA01000022.1 GCF_001010355.1 Dyella japonica DSM 16301
AGCGCCGGTATCAACGCCAAGCTGGCCGACGCCATCAACGGCAAGGACGGCAAGGACGGCATCGATGGCCTGAACGCCAAGATGGCCGATGCGGTCATGTACGACACGCCGGTGCACGACAAGGTCACCTTCAACAAGGGCGGCACCGCCGTGGTGCTGGACAACGTGGCCAATGGCAACGTGGCGGCCGGTTCGCAGCAGGCGGTGACCGGTGACCAGCTGTTCCAGACGGAGCAGAAGATCAGCTCGGGCGAGATCGGTCTGGTGCAGCAGGCGGCGAAGGGTGCCAACCTGACCGTGGGCAAGGCCACCGACGGTACGGCGGTGGACTTCAAGGGCACGGCGGGTGATCGCAAGCTCACTGGTGTGGCCAAGGGCACGGAGAACAATGACGCCGTCAACGTGTCACAGCTCAAGGACACGGGCCTCATCGATGAACAGGGTAACTCCAAGGCGGTGGTGACCTACGACGATGCTGACAAGTCCGCTATCACGCTGGGTGGTCTGGGTGCCGACGGCAAGCCGTCGACCAAGCCGGTGAAGATCAAGAACGTGGCCGATGCCACCGAGGGCGACGAAGCGGTTAATCTGGGCCAGCTCAAGGATGCCGGCCTCTTCGACAAGGATGGCAAGGCACTCGATGCCGTGGTCTATGACGCAGGCTCCAACAAGGCTTCCGTCACGCTTGGTGGCGCCAACGGCACCGTGCTGAACAACGTGGCCGATGGCCGCATCGAAGCCGGCAGCCGTCAGGCCATCAACGGTGGTCAGATTGCGGCGATCCGTGACGCTCTGCAGGGTCAGATCACCAACATCGACGGTCGCGTGACCAAGATGGAGCAATATGGCACGGGCGGTGGTTCGGCACCGTACATTGCAGCCAACGGTGCGCCGACGCCGCTCAAGGCGGATGCGGGTACCACCCCGGGCGTGGCGGTGGGCTACAACACCGTTGCCAGCGGCGACCAGGCCTCGGCGATTGGCGATAGCGCGGTGGCTTCGGGTGCCAACTCGGTGGCCTTGGGCAATAGCTCGGTGGCCAATCGTGACAACTCGGTCTCGGTTGGCTCGCAGGGCCACGAGCGCCAGGTGACCAACGTGCAGGCGGCAACGCAGGAAACCGATGCGGTGAATCTGTCGCAGCTCAAGGGTGTAGCCACCACCCTTGGCGGTGGCGCCACGGTTGACAGCAGCGGCAACGTCACGGCGCCGACCTACAGCGTGGGCGGCCAGAGCTACTCGACCGTGGGTGACGCCTTGAGCGGTATAGACAGCAAGTTGAACGATAGCTTCGATCAGCTCAACTCCCGTATCCATCAGGTAAACCGTCAGGCCAACCGGGGTATCGCTTCGTCGGCGGCGTTGATCAACAACATGCCGTACATGCCAGGTCGCACGACCATCAATGCGGGTGCCGCCAACTACCGTGGCGAATCGGCATTGGGCGTCGGTATCTCGCGTTGGAATGAAACTGGTCGTGTCAACTTTAACGCCGGCGTGTCGGCAGCGAAGGGCGACGCTCCGATCTTCCGCGTGGGCGTGGGCGTGGTGCTCGGCGACTAAGTTCGCTCAGTCGCATGGATGAATCGCGGGGCCACGTGCCCCGCGATTCGCTAGAGAAGGAACAAACAGTGAAACGTTATCTATTGACAGCGGGGCTGGTTGGCCTGCTAGGAGGCTGCGCGAGCCACTCCGCACGCGACAGCCTGAATATTCAAGATCCAACGGTCTTGCAGGCGGGTTTTGATGCGCAGCAAGGCATGGCTGCGGGGGCGCCAACCAAAGAGTGGCTGGATCAGTACGGCCACATGGACGCAGGCACCATGTTGCCCCGACTTCAAGAGCGATGGAACGCATTGGGGCCCAAGGACAACAGCTATGCCCGCGCCAAGGCGCAATGCTGGATTGACACCACCAAAGACGAAAGGGCGAAGCACAACCAATGGGGATTCGTGCAGGAGGCCATGGGAGAGGCGGATCGTCTCATCACGGGTATGGAGTCCGGTAAGGACAATAGCCGTGACAACACCAAACTTCGCACGGCCGCCATCATTCGCCCCGATCTGTGGAAGCAACTGAGGTCCGACGAAAGAAGCGTCAAGGACGAGGACGACTGTGGGCAGGTGGAGCGCATACTCGCCTGCCAGGAAGTTGAGCTAATGCATGCCGGGCACGATGCATGGCGGCGCAGTTTTGATGCGGCGGAATCTCGTGCAAACAAGGTCAAGCAAACGCTCGATGGTGTCACTTCGACGGTCAGGTCGTGTTCGGCCAAGAAGACGGGGGGCGCCGACGTAGCCAGGGCAGTCAGCATCAAGCACTTCAAGGTCGACGCGCTGTTCCGCTTCAACAGCGGCGACGAGGCGGGATTATTGCCCGAAGGCCGCGCTGAGCTTGATCGCTATTCGCGCGAACTTGGCGGCAAGGTCAGTAGCATCGACCGCGTTGAAGTGATTGGCTACACGGACCGGCTGGGTGGCCCGGCATACAACCAGAGCCTGTCCAATCGCCGCGCCGAAACCGTGGAGAGGTATCTGCAGAAACAACTTGCCACGCCGCTTCCAATCACGCATCGTGGCGAAGGTGCGAGCAATCCGATGGTGAGCTGTACCGATCGAAATCGGGATGCATTGATCAAGTGCCTGGCACCGAATCGTCGCGTAGATGTCCACGTGTACAGTGCGGAGTAGCAGATAACGCCTCAACGTAGCCATAGTCGAAGAAATTGGAAAAAAAGAAGCCCAGTCGTCGCAAGACGCCTGGGCTTCTCTCGTTGTGGAGTCAACCGTAACCAAACACGAATTTGCGGTTACACCTTCCCGCTTCGCATTGGTCGCGCCGAGGGTGCCCTTTTAGGAAACCGCTGATATCGCTGCACAGATGCAATCCGTAACATTAACGACTTCATCGTAGCTGGGAGTTGAAGTGATGCATCTCATCTGGACCATTTTTATCGGTTTCATTGCAGGGCTTGTTGCGCGATGGATCACACCAGGGCGCGGCGCGTCCGGCTTTTCAATTACGGCAATCCTGGGTATTTCGGGAGCGTTTCTGGCGACGCTCGCGGGTCAGGCACTGCACTTTTATCAGCCTGGCGAATCCACTGGATTTATCGGCGCAGTGATTGGCGCGGTGATCCTTCTCGCCGTTTTCCATCTGGTTGCAAAAAAGAACTGAAAGGGACATCACCATGGGCTTGATGGATACGTTGTTGCAGCAAGTCACCGGCGCCATGAGTGCCGACTCGGTGGAGCATCTTCAGAACGCCCCCACCGGCACATTGGGCCAATGCATCACTGCTATGTTTCACTCGGACCAGACGCCGCCGTTCGCCGACATGGTAGGCCAGTTGTTCGGTCAGTCCAACGATGCCCAGCGCGCCGGCATGTTGAACCAACTGCTGGCCGCGGCAGGGCCGGCACTGCTTGCACAGGCGGGCGGTGCGTTGGGAGCGTCGTTACCGCCCGGCACGACCGAGCTCACGCCCGAGCAGGCCAGTCAGTTCAGCGCGACAGATGTGCATGCCATGGCCGCCCAGGTGCAGCAGGCGAACCCCGGCGTGGTCGAGGCAATCGGGCATTTCTACTCAGAGCACCCCGCGCTGATCAAGACTCTGGGAAGCGCTGCGCTGGCCATAGGCCTGGCCAAGCTGCGCGAACATCAGCAGGCCTGATCCAGAACTCTCCCCTTGACTGAGTAACTCTCTGGGTGCTCGCAGAGGAAGTTGCATCTCAGTGCACCAGGACGCGCCAATGGACAAGCGCGTGAGCGCACCGCGGCGATTTGCGCTCACGAAAAAGGGATTGGTCTGATAGCAAGCGATAAGTCAAGTCGCTATGTTGCCTGTCTTCTCGGGGACGCTTGACGATCCGGCCCCTTTGGAAACGCAATGGCTCCGAGCAAATCCTTGTCAGGTGACACGATCGGGCGTGGCGCTTCTGTGCGGCTGGAAGGAAGCATGGGGCACGCTTATCTCGCCAACGACTAGTTGGAGGCGAAGCGCGTGATTCAGCACTGTAATTCCCAACATGAATATCAAAATGACTAAGGGGTAGTTGCGTGAATTTGGTTAAACGACTAAGTGCCGAGTTCATCGGTACCTTTTGGCTGGTGTTTGGTGGTTGTGGCAGTGCGTTGTTGGCGGCGGCTTTTCCCGCGTTAGGTATCGGTTTTGTCGGTGTGTCGCTCGCGTTCGGCTTGACCGTGCTCAGCATGGCTTATGCGGTGGGTCATATTTCGGGCGGTCACTTCAATCCGGCCGTGACGGTGGGTCTATACGTCGGCGGCCGTTTCCCCGCCAAGGACGTTTTGCCGTACATCGTTTCGCAGGTCGTCGCCGCCGTCGTAGCGGCCCTGGTGCTGTATGTCATTGCCAGTGGCAAGGCTGAGTTTGACCCGTATGCGGGCTTCGCGGCCAACGGCTACGGCGCGCATTCGCCCGGTAGCTATGACTTGATGGCCTGTGCCTTGGTCGAGTTTGTGCTTACCGCGTTCTTCTTGATCGTGATTCACGGTGCCACAGATCAGCGTGCACCTGCGGGATTTGGTCCGCTGGCCATTGGACTCAGCCTGACCCTGATTCACCTCACCAGCATTCCGGTTACCAACACGTCCGTGAATCCGGCACGCAGTATCGGCGTGGCCCTGATTCAAGGTGGGTGGGCGCTCGATCAGCTGTGGCTATTCTTGTTGGTGCCGCTGGCCGGTGGTGTCCTCGGTGGCCTTATCTATCGGCACATGCTGGAAAGCCAGCGCTAGGCCGCTCCCGAGACTTCCATTCCCCATGCTCTGGCTTGTCCGACGTTCACGCGAGGGTGATACGTTCTTCGCGTGAGCGCCAATTTTTCTCTGTGGAAAGCGCTCGCGATTATATTCGGTGTTGTTGCGAGCATGACTAGGCGAAGCGATGGGCGTTGTGACG
Organism: Dyella japonica DSM 16301; assembly: GCF_001010355.1. Classification (GTDB taxonomy): domain Bacteria; phylum Pseudomonadota; class Gammaproteobacteria; order Xanthomonadales; family Rhodanobacteraceae; genus Dyella; species Dyella japonica. The sequence continues at coordinate 4,922 of NZ_JPLA01000022.1, forward strand.
CGTTTGTCGTCATTGGTGTCGCCCGGTCGCGAACACGTGTTGGAGGTTTGCATGAGCCGTCGCGGCAACTGCTGGGAACGTGACGGCCGCCATCGGGGGCATGACTCCGTGGCGGGATCGTTCTTCAGCAGCCTAAGGAAGGAGCGTGTGCGAGGGCGCGTCTACGGCTGTCGCGAGGATGCGCGCGGTGGCGTGTTCGATTACATCGAAGTTTTCTACAACCGGCAATTTCGTCATGAGCATCTGGGTGGCCTAGCGCCAATGATGTTCGAGGCGGCTAACTTAAGATCCAGCGCCTAACCATGTACGAAAGTGTGCGTGCCAGCAGTAAAGATGACATTGAGCGAAAGAAAAGCCTGCAAATGCAGGCTTTTTTTATCAGATCTCGTGTAGATGTTCGAACGCCAGTCTACCTTCAATCGGTGCTGCGATGACGTTCTGGAATGCGCGGCCGGGAAAGATGTTGTCGCCGAGGTCGGCATAGTTGCTCTTGTTGAACAAATAGGGCATGTGCGACCAGCAACGATAGCCAAGATCCTTGATGGCCTTGATTTCGCCGAAGGAATGTTCGGCGGTGCCAAGGCGGAGGTAGATCACGGGACGATGCTTGCGCACGATATCGTCGGCGCCTGCAAGAACCGCCTCGACTGTCCCAGGCTGATTTATCTTGAGCAGATGCAGCGCCTCCAGCCCGAGGCTGTCCACGTTGGCGATGCGGACGCGTTCGTCGCTTGCCTCGTCAATGCCCGAAATCAATTCGGTGAGTTGCGTGAGGCCACTTTGGCGACCCAGCCACACCGGCAGGGTATGGACATTGAGAAGACCGTTGAGGGCGAGGTTGGCGCACAGCTGCTGGAAGACGAGGCGGCGCGGTTCGGCAGTGTGCACTTCACCCTTCGCACCTACTGCGCGCGACAGCCAAAGCGTGTGTGCACCGTACTCCGCACCAAATTCGACAATGGTTTGCCCCTCTTCGACGAAGGTGCTGAGCAGGTCAAGTTCTTGCTCCATCCATTCGCCAAGCTCGGTGAGCGAGCGAACGACGAGGCTATCGGCGCTAATGGCGTTGATTACGCCATAGCGTGTGTTCCACATGCGTTGAGATGTTTTGGCGGCGTTCATCAGGTGTCTCCAGGGATATCAGTGGTTATAGGTGGCTATTGCGCAAGTTGTCTGACCCGTGCTCTGCAGGGTGCGTATGCACTGATTCAGTCGTTTCCATTGCGGTTGATTCTGTACGGGTAGGCCCGCTTCACCGCGCAAGGTCTCCTGCCAAATGCTCAGCAGTCGGGCGTCGCGGCAGCCAGCATCCCAGGCTGCATCGCACAGGGTGACGGCTTCGGCATGGCGACCTGCCGTGAAGAAGGACGTTGCCGCCAGGTGCAAGGCTTCTGCGTCGCTCGGTGACATGGCAATCAAGCGGTTGGCGAGCGACACCAGCAGGTCACGCTCCTCCTGCGATGCAGAAACGGTGTCGAACCTGATGAGTCGTGCCGTGATGCCACACGTCAGCGCATGCGCCAGGTTGTTGTCTTTCGCGTCGATGGACATATCGGCGAGACGAATCGCCTGTTCCAGTGCCACAAGGCGCTCCCGCCCATCAACCAACTTGGCCCGCGCGATGGCTATTTCGGCGCGTTCGAGTGCGATGGTTTCAACGGTCAGCAGGGACGACCGCGCGTCGGTCAACAAGGTACTTGCATCATCCAGCGTTTGCAGCGCAGCGCCGATTGGCTCGTGAGAAGAACGCATGCGAAGGTAGTAGGCGCGCGCGAAATGGATGGAGCCAATGTCATCTGGTGCAAGTGACTCGATACGTACGAACAGCGGCTCCATTTCCTCCAGCTTGGCGCGAGCGGGACGCTCACTGAGCATGGCTGCCCATTCGCGTAGTACCTGAATCCATGACAGCAGCGGCTGCATGGAATGTGCTTTCGCCAGCATCAGTTGATAGGTGTCGCGAAGCTGACGCAGACGCATAAGACGCGCCGCGGCATTGCATCGACGAAGGCGCACAAGCTCCACATCGATCACGCGCGCCAGCCACGTATCGACCATGTTGGGGGCGGCGTTGTTGAGTGCGTAAGTCAGGGCTTCGGTGGCGCGCGCAAGTAGTTCATCGACGGCGCGGCCCTTTGCGCTTTCGGCGCGGGCCATCCACAACGAAGCTAGCAAGCAGAGCCTGTCGTCGTCGAGCGCGTGCTCGCGACTTCCAGACAGCAACCGCAGAGCTTTTTCTAGAAGCAGGGCGCGTTCTGGCAACGGCGCGAGTAGGGCTCGCTGATAGAGGGCATGTGCATGCTCCGTCACGAGCTGGTCGTCGGCGGCGCGCTGCTCTCCCATATCGCCACCCATGAGGCGCAGTGCGGCATCAAGACTCTCCGCACGGGCTTGGCCCTCCAGATGATCAGCCATGAACAAGTAGCAGCGAACCAACGCGTCGCCGAGCATCGATTCGCGATCAGGCTCTGCTTTCGCGGCACGCTGGAAAGCCGCAACGGCCTGTGAGACAGCTTCCACAGGGTTCTGCCCGTTATCGCGTGCGATGCGCCACCAGCACCAGCCGATGACGGTCCATGCCTCGCCGGACACGTATTTAGCAAGCATGATCGGCGCCATTGCTTCAAGCGCCTTCTTCGGATAGCCCGCCGTCAGTTGCTTTTTGGCCTCAGACACCGCCTGGTCGGCATCGCGTGGTGCTTTGCCATCGGCGGGCTTTTGCTCGTTTTCAGGGCGCGGAAATTCAGTACGGCTGGCGTAGGGGGTGCAAGCGGTACCGGGGGCAACAGAGTTTCCCGCGCCTGAAACGATTGCGTTACCAGGTGTCGATGCCAACGCCTCAAGCCGCCGCGTTCGATAGTCCGTCGTGAGTGGCTTCTTGTCCTCAGCTAGAGGCTGCTCGTTATCTCGCGGCGCAGTGTGATGGGCCGATCTGCGCCGTGATTCTGGTTCCAACGATGCGCAACGGCTGGCGTGGTCCGTGTTCGCGATATCTCGGACGGTTTCACTAACCGATGGCTCAATATCCTCGGCTTCAGACGCTGCGTTCGCGCCCACATTTGTGGAAAAGGGCGTGTGGCCGCCCGCAACTGCATTTGCTGTCGCAGTGATGTCAGTCTCGGCTACCCCCGACTCTGCAGCACAATCGGCCACTGTTCTTTGTTCTTTGAATTCGCCATCCTGTTCGAACAAGCGCGAGATCTTACTGGCGTGAAGAAACGCGCCTTTCTGAAGTGAGAACTCCACTTTCGGCGGGGGAGGGCTCATCTGCCCGTGGCGACCATCGGTCGCGGGCTTGGAAGACTGCGTACCGGCCACGTGGATCCAGTCGCAAACCTCCACGCGACCGATCACCCACGGTTCACGAGGCCTCGCTCGCTCAGTGCCAAAGAACGGTGTATTCGCGCCTGGCCATGTGCCGCGGTACCGCCAGTCTTTCCAGCCAATGATCGTGTGGGCGGGCAGAGCTGCTTCGCGCGCGCGACCGCGGCGGCGGGCCATGACGAGGAGAACGATCATCGCGATCACTATGACGAACGCGATCGAAATCTTCCCGGGTTGCCAGTAGGTGGGATTCGACACGGCATGCGCTTGTATCGTCATGGAGACGGTCGCGCTGGGGGCCAATTGCGCTTGCGCCACGATCTCCGTGGAATCGCTAGGCACGATAGGTGCCTCAGACTGGGTACTTTGGGTGGGCATTGACGAATTAACGGTCTCCCTGGACTCCCTCGTATCAGGCGACATGGATGCGGTGCCGTGAACTGCCATGTGGATCGGTATCGTTGATCTGTCCTTATCCGACGGGCGTGGCGGCAGGCTTGCTCGCCCTACCTTCGCTCGTGTATGTCCTCCATCCGGGGCCATGGCCGAAAGAGACATGTTCGTGGGTGATAGAGAGCGAGGTGCATCATGGATCGCACCGGACGCAAGAGGGGCTTGCTGTCTGGTCACGTGGCGACACGAAGCCATCGACAGACTTGCAAACACCATACTGATCGAGCGCATGGATGACGTCGCCTGGGTGGACGCCCTATCAGGGTAGGCGCGCGCTGTGCCGGATGCATTGCTCCTAATGGTATGTCCAAGCGTGTCAAGGACGCGCGCTGGCGAAAGGTGAAGTTGACATTTCGCGCGAGCATCTTTTCCCGGCGCTGTGTGCGAGACATTCAAACTGGTCATGTCGTCGCTCCCAGATACTGAAAAGTAGCAAAGATAGGCCGCCGGCGACACGCTGGGAATGAGAAAATTCGGAAAGGACAGGCGATTCCAGGCTTAAGCGCTTTCCAATGGCAGATGAGTCAGGACGAGCGCGTTTCCAGCGGAAGATCAGCCTGGAAGCAATGCAGGGAGCCAGGGACTGACGCGCCGAATGGCGGCGTGCCTCGCGTCGGTTGATCATCAACCTGGATGATCATCAGGTTGGACGAATCACGAATCCGCACCATTGGGCAGGCACGCGCTATTTTGGATGGCACTCGTCCCCTGACTTGGCTGCTGCAGACCGGCACGCGCGTAACGGGTGGATAGTCTCCGTGCTGGTGCGGTCGGGCTACCGGCAGGTCAAGCGATCCGACCGCGGCTTGGCCTAGCGCTACTTGCAGCTCTTGAGTGGCTTCAGCCGCGCGCAAGTCACGCGTGCAGTGCAGCGTTTGATGCTTGCTGATTGTAAATAGGACTTGTCTGATAGGGGCGGCCAGGCGGACAGAGAGCACTGTCCAACGGGAAGTGAGCCTGGACGAGCGCGTTTCCAGTGGAAGATGAGCCTGGTGGCAAGCTAGGAAGCCAAGGATTGACGCGCCGATGGGCGGCGTGCCTCGGGTCGGTTGATCATCAACCAGGATGATCATCAGTTTGGACGAATCACGAATCCGCACCATCGAGCAGGTGCGCGCCGTTCTTGACGGCACAGGCACGCTTGACCTGGCCCCGGCTGGAGACCGGTACACCCGTTATGGGTGGATGGCCACCGTCTTGGCGCGCCTGAGCTACCGGCAGCTCAAGCGGTCCGGCCGTGGTTGGGTCCGACGCTTCTTGCAGCACCTGAGTGGCTTCAGCCGTGCGCAAGTCGGTCGCGCCATGCAGCGATGGCTGACATCTAAGCCGTTATGCCTCGCCCGTCGCAGGCCATCGAACGCCTTCGCGCGGCGATACACCGAGGCGGACCTGGACGCCTTGGCGGAGGTCGAACAAGAATACGGACGGCTGTCAGGCCTGGCAACGGTCGTCGTCTTGCGGCGCATGTACCGAGAGCATGGAGACGAGCGGTTCGTGCGCCTGCAGCACGTGTCCTCGTCACACCTATACAATCTGCGCCGCTCAGCTTCCTATCAGCTGCGGCATACCGTGCGGACCAAGACCCGGTCGAACCGCAAGGCGGCAGCTATTGCCGTGCGCCGCGCGCCGGCGCCGGACAATCGGCCCGGCTTCATCCGGATCGACAGTGTCCACCAGGGCGACTTCCGCGGCCGCTGGGGCGTGTATCACATCAACGCGGTTGACTGCGCCACCCAGTGCAGGTCGTGACCACCGTGCCGTCACTCAAGCGCGAACACGTCCTGCCGACGCTGCGCGCAATGCTGGCCCAGTTTCCGTTCGAGATACGCGGGTTCCACTCGGACGGCGGCAGCGAGTACGTCAACAATGAGGTAGCCGCCATGCTCGAACAGTAGCACATCGCCTTTACTCTCTCGCGCCACGGCGCTGAAATGACAACGCCCTGGTTGAGGCTAAGAACGGTGTCGTGGCACGCCGCCAGTTCGGTTACACCTATGTCCCGTCTGAGCGGGCCGAGCAGGGCTGCGTTTCCGGGTGATGCACCTCGATTCGACGCGTGGTCGACTAACTCTATGTCTAGAGTTACAGCTATTTGTCAGGCGACGCCGGCCGATCGTTTACAGCCCCGCTGACCACATGGTAAAGCCTTCCGTCCAGAGGAGCGCCCGTGGCTACGATCAAAGTGCGGTAGTACACATCTCCGATGATTCGCGCCGGCGCACCGAGGTCCAAGCACTCATTGCAGTTCATATCCCCGAGGACCCTTCCGCTAAAGACGTCGCGCGGCACTCGAATGCTTCCCTCGACCGCTCCAGATTCACCGATAGTCAAAATCGTTCCATCCTCTTCAGCCGAAACCGTGCCAGTCACTTTGCCGTCGAGATGGATCGCACCGGTAATGCGTAGGTCGTAGGTTTGATTCCTATTTCCGGCACCATATTCTTAAGTTAAAACAGCGCTTTACGCCTTGCGGTGTATTGCGCTGTTTTGCTTTGGATTGCGCGAAATTGTGGCTCAGGTGCACCAAATTTGTACCAGCCTTGGAGTCGAGGGCGCGTTGGTGCACCGAGGCCAACGCACGCTTGCACACCCTTGCGCAGTTTTGAGCAGCTGGCTATCTTGGTGCTACGCGCTGGTAGTGGCTCCGTGAGCCATGAGCCCGGCATTTCGCCAAGCTAAAGCGGAAAGGCTTGGAGAAAGAAGAATGGGTCGCCTACAGCGACCGCCCGAGACCCGAGCGGGTCGAGAGCACGAGGCAACGGTCATGATGAGGCCGATTGCTCCGCCGCCGGGATAGCGAGCGAACGAGGGGAATTGCACTCCTGCCTATATCGTCTCAGGCACTACCTCGCGAGACGGAATGCATAGGCTACCGCGGACTCATCGCCAAATGTCGTGCCCCGCACGACGTTGCTTTAAGGCTGCGCGATGTCCAAGATACAAGATTTGCTCACGGTTGATGATTTGGCGGCGCTTTTGCATCGAGCCCCGGCCACGATTGTCACGGCACGCACTCGATACCCACATTCACTCCCTCCTGCGTGCAAGGTGCCCGGGACGCGGCGAGTGCTTTGGCGTAGGTCTGATGTCGAAGCGTGGCTTGCGCACCATGTTTCGTCGTCGCCGATATCACCATCCAGTGTTGCCTCTCCTGGCACCTCCCGTCGTGGCCGGCCGACCAAGGCTGAGCAACGTCAGCGCATGATTCGCGGACTGGAGGGGCGTTCCGATGGCTGAGAACAAGGATCGCAATCCTCTCATCGAGTTCAGACAGGTTGGGGACCGGAGTGGAGGGTTCACGATGCTGTGGCATCACGAACTCTGGAGTGACCCCTATAAGCGTGTTTCGAATCGACTGGACACTCTCGGCGCTTGGTGGGTCCTGCGGTCACTGCCACCCCAATGGAAAATGCGTGAGCGACAAATGTGCCAAATGCTGGGTCTCGGCGTTGGGAGATTGCGTCGCATAGCGGCGGAACTGGAGGGCTCAGGACGACTTAGTAGAGAGAAGGTCCGGGACAAGCAGGGGCGATTCCTGAACACCTCGTGGACCCTCTTTTGCGGTGAGCTATCGTCAGAATCATCCAAGCCGGCTTTGCGCCACGCGTCAAATTTCCCAGCGATGGATAACTCGCCGATGGACAACCCATCGTTGGATCGCCCAGCTACCGCAGATGCCCCCCCCTTTAATAAGACTGATAAAGGCTCTAAGACTGAAACTACTACTACTGAGGTGTCTCCAGGTCTGCAGTTACCACCATCGCTCGATCCCGATCAAAGAGCCGTAGTAGGAGAGATGTTGGGTGGGTCCGGCTTAGAGCAGGTCATGCAACAGCAAATCGCGGACGAGCTTGGATATTCGATGGAGCAGCCCCGGGGAGTTGCTCGGCCTGCTGCTTACACTGCAAAGCTTATCGAACGAGCGTTAGGCGGAGAATTCAACCCTGACGGGGCGCTGATATTCGCCGCGGAGCGGCGCAGATCGATAGCGATGGAAGAGCAGCGGAGAAGCGATGCTGAGCGACGGCGACGGGCAGAAGAAGAGCGCATCGCGAAGCTCAATGATCCAGCTGCCCAGGCACGAATGGACGCTGCGGTAGCCCTAGCAGCCAAGACGCTTGGAATCCGAAGGGAAGGATAGACAGACTTCATGATCTAGTCTGATCATGAGGGTGATTTTCGTAGTGGAGTCGGTGCGAGTAGTAGCTCGCACCGACGCCTGATCAAAACTGCTCATAAGGAAGCGATCATGGCTCACGACATTTTGCCGGAGTCACTGCTAGTCGATTTGATTTGGGAAGTCAGTGGCATTGATTGGGACGATCCGCACGAAACAGATGGGGGGCGGGCAGAACTTGCAAGACTCGCGGACCAGCTTCGCGCGCCGATCAATCGGGTATTGACCGCCATTGTGGAAAGCTCCTGGGAAAAGGGAGTGTCCCCCGATGTGACAGACCTTTTCAAACATGACGTCGCTGCTGCCTTGGAGCCCATTCGGCTAATGAATACGCTCCCAGTAGAGGTCCAGCGACAATTGATGCTGGAATTCGCCACCGTATTGAACGGTCCACGTCCGCCCACGCATCCACCGGGCTGGCTACGTGGACTGGTCGATGCCGCGCGCCGTGGAAGCTACTGGCCTCGACAAATCCCGGTCCGTGAAGCTTCAGGCGGTGTCGTTGAGGAAATGCGAGCACAGCGCCGTCAGAAACTTTCACGAAGCGCGAGAAAGTTTTTTCCGAGATCGTCGAAGCGAGCCGTCCGATACGTGGCAGATAGCAGGCGGTCGAGGATCGATCGAGTCATGACGGCTATGGCCCAAGGTGCAGTCGAGTTGGCCGGGAGCGACATAACTTATCGTGCCTATATGAAGTTTCTTGTCGACGTTGAGGGTGGGGTGGAGTAGTCCCTGGTACTTTTCAGCCCCCAGGTGAACGATGCCCGGGGATTGGATACCCACTTCTTGCTGGAGTTGCAGGCCGGGGTGCTACCAATGATCCAAAGCGCTTGTTTGCAAGCATTCAAGGGCAAGGCTGTAGCAGGCATGCTGCCGCCTGAGAGTGCACCAGCCGCAGGGCGTGGCCAGAGAGGTTGGTTTCCGCGACTTCCCTGGTGACGAACTTCCTGTGAGCTGCTTCCGCGTTCAGTCGGTGGCCCTGACCCAACCCTTGGAATGGAACGATTTCAGGCTTCTCACCGTCAAGGTTGCGAGTCGGTACGAGATGCGGGCACCCAGGGGCGGTGGAGATTTCTCGGAGCAGAAGTGGACCAAGCAGGGCGAAGGTTTCACGCTCAGGCTCAATTCGATGTTCTCCGGAACCCCTAAGGTCTGCTTCTGACTGCGGACTCAACCGGTCATTCGTAACGCCTCAATCCCGCTCGTCCAACGGCTGTGCGGTAAAATATTAATCATGCGTAACCTCAATCGAAATGACTTTAGTCTATTGACGGCGTCTATGATGGGTCGACCGATCTAATAAATCCTTATTTGGCTTGTGGTTAGGTCGGCAAGCAAATTTTCCTAGCACTTTTGTTGCACTTCGCGTTTTCAGCGAGCCGGTGAACGGCGCCTCGAGGCGGGGTGGATGCTGAGCAATTTCGTATCGTTCGTGGTCCACCTAAAGCCGGCGAAAGCCAGGCCTGCCTAAGTCATACAGCCTAGTTTTAAGCTCAAGGTCTGCTGATAGCATCGGCTCGTTCAGTCGTGTCTGAGGAGTGCACGATGAGCGTGAATTTCGGGGCGGTCGGGGGAGTCACCACGGTTTTTGGCGCTTTGGCCGCCATTGCGTGGGCCTTCTACAACACCCTTGGCCGGCAGCACAGCGACCGCTTCGGTCAAGTGCTTGGCGCGCTAGTTGCCGTGACGTTGGCTGGGGCTGCTGTATGGGTTGCCTATGCAGTGACCTCGCCGCGAAATGTTGGCTCAGAGGTTGATCACCGACAGTCGCAAAAAACCACCGCGCCCGTCACAGAGGGTGCTGACCACGGAACTTCAACTTCCGTGTCCCCGGCGAGTACTGCTCATTCCGTTTCCAACACTGATCCGGTACCGCAAGTTCCACCGCCTCGGACGAGTGCGCTGGCTGCTTCAACGACTTCAGCGGTCGTTCCCGAGGCACACACGGATGCGGTCGAACGCTTCGACTGTGGTGACGTTGGCACTTTCGAGTTTGACCAAGATGCCTATACGGTCTGGCAGCCGTCCGATAGAAATGCCAGCGTAGCCGACGCAGTTCCCTACGCTACGGAGATCGTGGGGGATAACGGAGACAGTCGTGAGTTTCAGTTTTGGATTTGGTCCCAGGACTCACTGCGCAGCTACTTCATGCGGGGAGGCATCGGCTCCCCGCACCGAGGTATCCGTGTTGCCTGGGACGTAGCCATGCGGTTGAACCACTACGAGGATCTCGTCGTCCAGGTGAAGCGTCAAGCTGGCCCCTCCACCGGAGCGCTGCAGAATGTGAAGGCGCATCGGCAGGAATACGGCATTGACTACTTTGGCGTGTTGTCTCGGCTCGTGGAGTACTACGTCGCTCACACCGAGGGCGTTGGCGGTAAAGTGGAAGTGACCGAACCTCTATTTCACGGTCGGTCGTGCATCCAAGTGGCAGTACGGCCGGCAGTAGGGCACTGATGGTTTCGGCATGCGGCAGAATTCTGCCGGCGCGTCCAGCAAGGCTACCGTGAAAATCATCATCGCGGCATGTCTATGGACGTCGTACGCGGTTGTTGAGGTGCCGAACAGCTGAGCAGAAGGAACCGCTTAGTTTTGACCGCCGTGAATGCGAACCCTGTCATCGGTTGCCTCCGCCTTGAGTCTGTCAAGGTATTCGGCGAGCGTCGAAGCATCTAACAGCCAGGGGGGACTTCTGGCTTCCTGCTCGAAATGCGGGCACCGGCAGCGTTTGCCGGTTTGCTCGTTTCGCTGCCTCTTCGGGCGCCAGGCCAAATAGGTGCGCGCACTTGTCGAGAGGAATGTGGCTGGTGCCATATTCGGCCATCAGAGCAAAAAATGTATTCATGAGTTCCGTCTCGTTTCGCTGCTCTCGTTCCACCAGGTCGAGCGAGTGCGCCACTGCTCGCGCATATCCCCCCGCAACTGTTCCGCAGCGCGATCACCGCGCTTGGCGTCGACGCGTCGCACCAGGTCATCGACCGCCGCGCACGTGGGGGAGTGTGTGCACGCCCATACCTCCGAAAACCAAGGGGAGGGTCGCGTATTCGTTGAGAAAGGCGAGGCCGAACTCAAAGAAACCTCCCATGCCTTCCGGTTTGGCCGATTCCCATAGGGAGTTGAAGGCATTCGTGTTGGTCGGGAGGCGGAAGGGAAATTTTGGGTCCGCCACCAATTCAACGGTTCGCAGCGTGCCGTATCTTGGCTGAAGATAGTTCGCATGCACCTGAATGGTGGTGAGTGGGTGGACACGGAGACGCTTCCCAGTGACTTGTGCGATACGGGCCTTGGCATAGCCGGGTGTCCTGGCACCCTTCTGGACATGGGTAAAGTAGACATTGACGAATGGCTCCCCTGTGCCCTTGCAGCGCCCCTTCTTAAGGACGAGGTATCCGCCATCTTGAGGGCGCTGTGTTGGTCTTGGTGGCATCCTGCGGTCTCCGTCATCTTGCCTGCCTACCCGAGGGTCCCTATGTTCCCTCAGCTGCCAATGGGCAGGGATACGGGCCCGCCCAGCGCCATGATATCGGGAAGGAAGGTTTTGACGGCCGGATAGTGGGCCACATTTGGTCCAGTCTGAGCGGCAAGATGGCCCGATTGGGCCCATGGGCAGTCACGCCGGGCCACCGTTGGCCCAGCGCAATGGCGTTGCCGAAGTAATTGGGCGGCCGTTGACTCAGTCGGATCGCCGAGCTGGGCCGGATTTGGACCACAAACTTTCATGCTGGGTCACCGTTGACCCAGCGCAATGACGTAGCCGAATTAAGTGGGCCACCGTTGACCCAGTCAAGTCGTCAAGCGGGGTCAGATTTGGCCCACGAACGTGACGCTGGGCCAACGTTGGCCCAAGGCAATGACGTTGCCGAAATATGTGGGCCATTGTTGACCCAGTCGAATCGTCAAGTTGGGCCAGATTTGGCCCACCAATGTTCAAACTGGGTCAACGTTGGCCCAGCGCAACGACATCATCGAAGTAAGTGGGCCACGGTTGACCCATTCGCTTCCATTTCTGCGTGAAATGTTTTCGCAGATGATTCGTTCGGTGCCAGATGAAGAGCGTTACTTATGCGAGTTCTACAAGCATAAGTAACGTGGGGAGCAGATATGATTCTTCGGCACCAAAAATGCTTTCAGAAAACGAGTATGTTCTATCGTCAGCGGACATGGCCAAGTACGAAACCAGGCAGGAGCTATGGCAGCGAATCGGACTGCGAAAACAGCTGACGACTATCGGCGCCGGGTAGATCAGATTCGCCGTCAGGTGGCTAAACCACTTGGCGTCAAAAACCCACGATTGGTGTCACTTCTGACGCTCGTTGAACACTTGATTGATCGTCGGGAGGCAAGTCGGGATCTGGCTTCGAAATCGGTCAGGTCCGCCGGACGGGAGCTATTCCGCCATCTGGAGAAGAAGGCCATTTCGCGTGGTACTTGGCGCCAATACAAGAGCTCGCTTCTGTTTGTGCTCGAAGAAGAGCGCGAGGCGGCGATCGAGGGTGTTGTGGCTGAGGAATTGGACGAGGCGATCGCGAGGCTACGAGCGGAGAGCCAATCAGGCTGCCTGAAACAGAGTGATCGGACGTCAGGTCAGAAGGCGAAAGCCTTTTCTTCTGCAGATTTCGAGATCGTTGCCAACTATTTGGAGTCGCGTATTGGCGGCAAACGTGGTCACCGACATGCCAATGCGTTGCTGACCTTTTTGAGGGCGAATCGACTGGTAGGACTGCGCCCTGCCGAGTGGGAGTCGGCCGGTCTTGTCGACCTCCAAGGTGGTCTTGCCCTCAGAGTCGGTAATGCGAAGCACACCAATGGCCGAGCCAACGGGTCGCACCGTCACCTTCTTTTGGATGGGCTATCGCCGGAGCAGATCGGCCACCTAGACGAGATGCTGCGCATGCTCGTGAACTTTGAGAGCGATCCTGAGTATGACTTCGATCGCCATATGCACCAGCTTCGCTTGTATATGGGCAAGGTGGTGCGGCGCTGCCTTGGCAAGCGCAAGCGCTACCCATCCATGTATAGCTTTCGGCATCAGTTTGTGGCCAATGCGAAGTCTGGATCACGCTCGCAAGAGGAAATCGCTGCCTTGATGGGCCATGGCAGCAATGCGACGGCAAGCCAGCACTACGGCCGCAGGGTCGTAGGTGAGGGCGACGTGGGCGTTACTGCCCTGGCTAGCGAAGTGGCTACAGTTCGGCATAACCCCAAAGCCACCGGCCATCGGCCGGCACTGCGCCTGACTCGTTGAGCTCAAAACCAAAATCGAGTTATTGGACGCACAAATCGCTTCCAATGCCCACATGCCCCAAAGGCTCAGGTACGCGGCTCGCAAAGCCTCTGCGTCGACTTTGAGGTGGTGACGCCGCGATTGAAGTTCTGGGTGCCGATGCTGGCCGTGTTGAGCTTCTGCAGCACGCGGCTCAGGTCCGCGTGCGTGGCGGTGGGCCGGCGATGCGCTTGCACGGAGTGCCGGCACCGCGAGCGCTTCAGCATTCAAGTTCGACCACAGAGCTAGGTACCAGATCCTTTACTCTCTGCGTCATCAATTTGCCGCAGACGCAAAAGCCGTTGGGTGTTCGAGGGCTGAGATTGCGGCCGTGGTGGGCCACGGAGTTGAGGAGACCGCGACCACGCAATATGGGCGAAAGGGCAGTGGGAGGGGGCCGATGAAGGTCAAGCCAGTAGCAGTAGAAGTTGCTGCCGTTCGTCACGATAAAAGGATCGGACAGCGGCTGAGCCGCGCTGTGCCTGCTTGAGGCCGCGATTATCTGGCTGTTGCTGAATCGGGAACGTTACCTGCCATTCGAGGGCGCCGGCGTTATCAGCGCGTTGTCTTTAAAGCTGCTCGGTCAGCCACCGTCGTTCGATTACGACACGATGGCCGACGTTGTGCTCACCGTCCGCTATACCGCACGACCGGACGGAGATCGCGCGGAAGCCGAAATGAGCGCCACACAGTGGCTAAAAACGCACGCTGCACGAGTCTTTTCGATGAGGCAAGAGTTCGGCGCTGAATGGGCGGGGTTTAAGCGTCCGCGTTCGGAAGGTGACGGCCCCGCAGTCTTGAAATTCTCGCTCACGCCCGATCAGTTCCCTTTCCGGATGGAGGCGGTTACCGACAAGCCGAAGCGCTTGCACCTGTTCTTTTCAGGAAATGCCGATGGAGATGTCGAGCTGCGACGAAACGGCACCAAACTGGGCAAGACCGCCTTGGTGAACGAGATGACTTTCGCGTCGAACGACCTGCAGGTGAGTGGGGAGTACGAACTGCAATTCGACTCCAACATACTTGAGGATCTGTGGCTTGTAGTCGATTGGCAAGCCGAGGACGCATAAGTGGATATCTGCCACGATGTGACCTCGGTTGGGCATTGCCGCAAAGCCGCCGGCCATCGGCTGGCACGGCGCTTGACTCGCTGAGCACAAAGCCAAAATTGAGTTGCGGGGCGCGCATGCCGCGCCCCAATGCTCATATACCACAGAGGCTCAGACAGGCGGACCGCAGGGCGTGCGCGTCGACAAGTGCATGGTGACGACGCGCCTGCTCTTCGGGATGACTTCCCCACCATCGGACCATAGGTTCACGCATGTCTTCGAAAAATTGCCAGCGTAAGTCCGCCGGAACCGGCTCGTCGGGCTTGGACGTTTGAAAGCCATTGATGACGTATTGGCACAAGGCGCGATCGGCGCCGAAGTCGTAGCAAATCCGGGGGCGCTCCACGCTGGCTAGGAACTTACGAAGCTGGCGCGTCATCACCGCCTCGCTCATGGCCGTGGGTCCCCGATCGAGCAGCGGATAAACCACGGTCTTCACCCACGGCGTCGGGTCGACAGGCAAAGGATCGCGCTCGGCGTAGAAAACGTGCTGGAGATCCAAGCTGACAAGAGCCAGCGAAACCAAATCCGAGGCGAGTACGTCCGCCCACTCGCAATCTAAGAATAGATCCACGACTACGTCCTCCCTGTGCTGTTGCGATCCATCCACGCCAGCCAGCCCGCACGATGCGCTAGGGCGTCGTGCAGGGCGTGATGCCACGGATGGGCGGGATGCCCGTGGTAGCGAGCCACTGCCGTGTCGTACACGGTCGTATCAATCAGCGTGCGAAGGTCATAGAGCACCGGGTTCACGTTGGCCGGCAGGGTGCCGCCCATGGCCATCAGTAGCAGGTCGCGGTCGATGGCCGAATCACTGGCCAACTGCACACGACGTGGCAATACCTGAAACCAGGCGTGCAGCCGGTGGCCAAGCTCCGGCCGGGTGCAGAGCGCCCCAGCGTCTTCGCCCAAGTGTGGCAGCACGTTGGCCACGACGAAGTGGTTGCACGAGGTACGCAAGAAGTCGGTGCGCTCCAGATAGATCGAGCGCTGCCCATCCTCGGTGACCATGCCAACGCTCACCAGCTCGCGCCGGTATTCGTCGGTGTATTCGGTATCGAGAAAGATCAACATAGCGGCGCAGGTCTGTCAGCGGTTCTTGGACATCCGGGCCAACCGATGTTCGAGCGTCATCCGGACATCAGGTTCGCTCAACCCGAGGATTGGGTTGCACGTAATCAGGTGACGTTTGGCTTCCAGTGGCCAGCCTTCGGCATCGTCATCGATCGCCAGCCAGTCTTCAGGCATGCGGTGGCGGACGTCTTTGATGATCTGTTCGTACCGGGTCGAGTGATTCAACCACCAAAAGAGCAGTTCATCGTCCCCGGTCATTTTGCTGTGCCACGTCGCGCCAATGACCCGACTTCGCAACCCTTCGGGAAGTCGATCCGCGGCGTATTGAAAGCCTTTGACTCTTACCCAGCTTGTCGACAACACAATCTTGAAGTCGGGGTAGGGCGACAAAATGCTTTCGAGTCGCGATGCGTACTCGAATAGCGTGCCCACGCCGCGGAGAACGGCTCGGTTGCGTTGGTCGAGATAGACGTCGTAGTGGTGAAGGACGCCATCAAAATCGAGGTAGATGATCACCACGTCAGAGTCCCAGCCGGCTCAGGTAGGGGTACTCCTCGGCTGGAATATGCCGAGAGCTTTGCTCAGCGATTTCAATGATTTCATCTGCCCTTGCATCCGTCCCGTCCGCACAGATTCTTAACTCCTTGTGCTTTTCCTTGACGTCAGTGATGGTCACAGTGAGTCCTGTGGCTCGGATGTGCTCAAGCAGTTCTTTGCTGAATTCGTGGAGCAGTGGAGCCCAGCTGTCCGGGCAAGCAAATGCAAATTGGGCGCCGTAGAGCTCGGGATAAGCCGCGCAGAGGTGCTTGCTGTTTTCCTCGTTCATAAAAGCCGCCTGTTCTGGAATCACGGTGAGCTCAGGTCGAGGAGCGCCGTAACTCCTGCGACATGGCCGTGGCAGGCAGTCGCAGGGCCAACAGCCTTGCCGCCCAAATCCAAAGCAGCAATCCAAATCCATAAAGCGGCAGCAGGAACAGGCCATAGAAAAGCAGCTTGAACGCTTCGACCTTTTGCTGTGACACCAGACGACAGCTTTGTTCGACAGCTTCTGTTGTGCGGCCCTCACTTTGGACGGCATAGAGCACATGTCGCTTGACGCTCCCAAGGAATCGAGGAAAGCGGACTTCGGTGAAGAAGAAAGTTTGGGTCCCGCGATTCCGGAGTAGGGAGTCGAGGACGGGTAACGTCATCACGCCCTCGCAGTAGCCGTCGCTTCCGCTTTCGGTGTTGAAGCGCAGATACGAGTAATGCCTGGCGCCGTTCTGGTTTTCCTCAATAGAACCCCAGCTAGCCAGATGACCGGTGATTGTGCGGAGTGCCATTTCACGCCCCTAATTCACAGCTGTCCCATTGGTTGACGCGATCACTGGCATGGTCGCGTGAGTTCCCTGGTGCGAACCAGGTGATCGGCAATTTATCACCATCATTACAATCAAAACAATCATTGATATTGACGGGTTCGTGGTTGGTTCAGGCAGACGAGGTTGAAGGCAGGGATTACACTGATGGTATTGATCGCTTTGAGGTGGTTTATGGGAGGCGCCGGCAGCGCACGTGGCGAAGGACCAACGGCCGGGCCTGACTCGGGTCTTCCGCCCCTGACGCTTCGTTCGAGATCCGACCATCTATTGGTGGTCGTCTCAGGGCGCCTGTCTCGGTCCGGACACTCGCCACTCCAGGTGGCCATTCCTCAAGAGCTTCTCGGCCGCCTGCGGTTCGAAACCATCGGCAGCACTAATCAGGTCCTTATCGCTCTTGTTCGCCAAGCCATTGCCTGGCTGGACGGCAACGGCCTAACGTTGCTCGCCGATGTCCATGAAGGGCCTGTCCCAGCGTCGCTGACGGCGACCAGGGCCATCCCAGGTCATCTCGTGGGGCAGGCGAAGCAGGATTTCATCCAGTCCCTGGATGACCTTTGGCCCAATGCCCGCCTTAGTTCAGTGCCGCGGGACGGACATTTGCTTGCCGTCCAGATGGAGCGACAACCCAGAGCGGACGCTCAGCTCACTCAGATTTCCATTCCCAACGAAGTCCTGATACGCCTGCAGCGCGATGGTGTTGGTGCAGTCAGTCAGTTGGTTATTTCGCTCGCTCGCTATGCCATTCGTCGATTGGACAACGAGAAGCTTTCTTTGGATGTCGCAGCAGAATCAGCAGCTCAACCGATCTCAACGGATGAGCCAAATGCGAAGCAATCTACTGGTGGCTTTAATGGGGCTCCCCAAGCGGCGGAGGGTATGACAGTCGCGGCTTTGATGAACGCGCTCTCAAAGCTCCCCAAAGACGCGTATGTCGCGTTCGGCGAAGGTGACAGACGCTGGTGGGATATAGACCGAGTGGAATTGGCTAATGATCATGCGTGCCAGCGCCCCCCGGGGCGTCAGAAAATCCCCACAGAACAAGGTGCGGCTGTTGTATTGCTCCGGGGAAGCCCATCTGACGTCTACGAATTTGACGCCAGCGAGATCGACGACATTGGGGACTAGGTCGGGCTGGCGAAAGTACTGTACTAGCTGGCAAGAAGAGCCGATGGTGATAGGTGTTGTAGAAAAAGCCGAGACTCAAGCCCGCTGCCAAACGTCCGATTTAGTGACCAGAAGATCAAACTGGTGAGCAAAAAGTGCTGATGGTGATGGTGTTGGTTGTAAAGCAGCCTGCATAGGCTGACAAAGCCACACTCATGAAGACAAAGTTCAAACATGCTGTCCAGTAACGCACACGGAAAAGCGAAAAGCTAATGATCGAAGATATCAAAAAGACACTCTGGGCCGCTGCCGACAAGCTGCGCGCCAACATGGACGCCGCCGAGTACAAGCACATCGTGCTGGGTCTCATCTTTCTCAAATACATCTCCGATACGTTTGCTGGGTGCCGTGCGGAGCTGACCAAGCGTTTCGCTGACGAAAACGACGAATACTTTCTGCACGACGCCGACGAGAAAACCTTCGCCGACGAGCTCGAAGATCGCGATTACTACAAGGCCGTCAACGTCTTCTGGGTGCCAGAGAACGCGCGCTGGGAAAATTTGCGAAACGCCGCCAAGCAGACCGACATTGGCAAGCGCATCGACGAAGCCTTGGCTGACATCGAAACCGAAAACCCCAAGCTCAAGGGCATCCTCGACAAGCGCTACGCCCGTGCTCAGTTGCCAGATGGCAAGCTCGGCGAGCTGGTGGACCTCGTCTCCACCATTGGCTTCGGCGAGAACGCCAGTCAGGCGCGCGACGTGCTGGGGCAGGTCTACGAATACTTCCTTGGCCAGTTCGCCAGCGCTGAGGGTAAAAAGGGCGGACAGTTCTATACGCCGGCCTCCATCGTGAAAACGCTGGTCGCGGTGCTTGCTCCGCACCATGGCAAGGTCTACGACCCCTGCTGTGGCTCGGGTGGCATGTTCGTGCAGTCGGAGAAATTCATCGAAGCCCACGGCGGCAAGCTTGGTGATGTATCCATCTACGGGCAGGAATCCAACCCCACCACGTGGCGATTGGCGGCGATGAACCTCGCTCTTCGCGGCATCGACTACAACCTAGGCAAAGAGCCCGCCGATACGTTCGTGCGCAACCAGCACCCGGACCTGCGCGCCGACTTCGTGCTGGCTAATCCTCCGTTCAACGTTAGCGATTGGTGGCACGGCAGTCTGGAAGGTGACCCTCGCTGGGTCTACGGCACACCGCCGCAGGGCAATGCCAACTACGCGTGGCTACAGCACATGCTGTATCACCTCAAAGCCAACGGTCGCGCGGGCATTGTGCTCGCAAACGGCTCGATGAGTTCCAGCCAGAACTCCGAAGGTGACATTCGCCGCGCCATGGTGGATGCCGACGTGGTGGAGATCATGGTGGCCTTGCCCAGTCAGCTCTTCTTCAATACCCAGATTCCCGCCTGCCTATGGTTCCTCGCCAAAGAAAAGACCGCGCGCAAGGGCGAGGTGCTGTTCATCGACGCTCGTAAGGTCGGTACGATGATTAGCCGTGTTCAGGCTGAACTCACTGACGAAACTATTGAGCACATCGCTGGCACCGTGGCGGCTTGGCGCAGTGAAGAGGGCGCTAGCGACTATGCGGACATTCCCGGCTACTGTCGCTCGGTTAAGGTTGTCGAGATTGGCGAACACGGCCACGTGTTGACGCCAGGGCGCTACGTCGGTGCCGAGGAAGTCGAGGACGACGACGAAGCCTTTGGGGAGAAGATGCAGAAGCTCACCGAGAAGCTTGGCGAGCAAATGGCCAAGGGCGCGGAGCTGGACCAGTTGATTCGGCAGAAGCTGGGGGGGCTGGGGTATGAGTTCTGATAGCCCCGCATGCGTTGAACTTCGTCAACGGGTTCCGCCGAGTTGGGATGTTCAACCACTATACGCCGTTACCGATTTCCAGGAGGGGCCGGGAATCCTTGCAAAGGACTTCAAGGATTCTGGAGTCCCACTCCTGCGCCTAAGAAACATTGAGGGCTCAACGGTGCAGTTGGCCGGTTGCAACTATCTCGATGAAGAAAGGGTGGCTTCAAAGTGGAAGCACTTTGAACTCAAGCAGGGTGACCTCCTTATAAGTACCAGTGCCTCACTTGGCCGAGTCAGTGTTGTTGGGGCTGAAGCAGTCGGGGCTGTCGCCTACACGGGGATTATTCGATTTCGCAGCAACAGCGGATTCTTACACCATGAGTACCTGCGGGCATTCCTATCCTCCCGCGCTTTTGTTGAACAGGCTGAAAGGATGGCGACCGGAAGCGTCATCAAGCATTTCGGTCCGTCGCACTTGCGACAGATGGCAATCACGTTGCCAAGCCTACGAGAGCAAGTGCAGATAGCGGAGCTGTTTGATGCACTCGACGAACGCATCATGGTCCTGCGCGAAACCAATGCCACCCTGGAAGCCATCTCGAAGGCGCTGTTCAAGTCCTGGTTCGTCGATTTTGACCCCGTCCGCGCCAAGCAGGAAGGCCGCGCACCTGAAGGCATGGACGAAGGTACGGCCGCATTGTTTCCGGATGGATTTGAGGAGTCGGGGCTAGGGTTGGTGCCGAAGGGGTGGCGGGCTGGGTCCGTGTATTCGTTGGCGAATTTCATCAATGGTGCGTCGTACAAGGCCTTCGAGCCGAATGCAGAACGCCGTGGCCTGCCGATTGTAAAAATCGCAGAGTTGAAATCTGGGATAACTGCTCAGACGGCATTTTCTGATTTGGAAATGCCCGAGAAGTACCAATTGAATTCGGGCGATATCTTGTTTTCTTGGTCAGGAAATCCAGGCACGTCGATTGATACTTTTGTTTGGTCGCATGATCAAGCGTTGCTAAATCAACATATCTTCAAGGTCGTGCCAAGTACCATTGAAGATAGGTCATTCGTCCTTCTAGCGTTGAAGCACCTCAAGCCTGTTTTTACCGAGCTTGCTCGCAACAAGCAAACGACTGGGTTGGGACATGTCACAGTGGCTGACTTGAAAAGACTGCAAGTCGTTAAACCGGATTCGGGCCTTTTGGCGGTTTGGAACGAAGTCATATCTACAATCGTTGACCAAGCCTTTGCGGCGATGCAGCAGGCCCATACCCTTTCCGCCCTGCGCGACTCCCTGCTACCTCGTCTAATTTCCGGCCAACTCCGCCTCGCCGAAACCGAAGCCGTCGTTGCCTTAGGGCCCACATGACCGAAGACCAACTCGAGCAGGAGGCACTGAGCTGGCTGGCCGACGTCGGCTATACGTGTCTGTTCGGACCTGATCTCGCACCAGAGGGAGTCGACGTCGAACGGGCTGACTATCGGCAGGTGCTCTTGCCTGAACGTCTGCGCAGTGCGATAGCTCGCCTCAATCCGTCCATTCCGCTGCAGGCGAGGGAAGACGCCTTGCGGCAGGTGCAGGACATGGGCATCCCAGTCTTGCTATCGGCTAACCGCCGTTTCCACCAGTTGTTGGTGGGTGGCGTGCCGGTGCAATACCAAAAGGACGGCGAGACGCGCGGCGATTTCGTGCGCCTCGTCGACTGGGCGAATCCAGGTGCCAACGAGTGGCTGGCGGTGAACCAGTACGCCATCAAGGGTGCACAGCATTCCCGTCGCCCTGATGTTATCTTGTTCGTCAACGGCCTGCCGTTAGTGGTGCTGGAGTTGAAGAACCCAGCCGACCAGAACGCGGATATTTGGAAAGCCTACGACCAAATCCAGACATATAAGGAACAGATTCCAGACATCTTCCAGTACAACGAAGTGCTGGTGATATCCGATGGCTCTCAGGCGCGCTTGGGCTCGCTTTCTGCTGATGCCGAACGTTTTATGCAATGGCGTACCATGGATGGCGTTACGCTCGATCCGTTTGGTCAGTTCAACGAGCTGGAGACATTGGTTCGTGGTCTGTTGGCACCTGCCTACCTGCTCGACTACCTGCGCTTCTTTGTGTTGTTCGAGGATGACGGCAAGCTGGTGAAGAAGATCGCAGGCTACCATCAGTTCCATGCCGTGCGCGCTGCAATTCAGCAGGCGGTGTCGGCGTCGAGACCCGGCGCAAATCACAAGGGCGGTGTGGTGTGGCACACGCAAGGCAGCGGCAAGAGCATCACCATGACCTGTTTTGCCGCGCGGGTGATGCAGGAGGCGGCAATGGAGAACCCGACTATTGTCGTCATCACGGACCGTAACGACCTGGACGGGCAGCTATTTGGCGTCTTTTCGCTGGCGAAGGACTTACTGCGCGAGCAACCGGTGCAGGCGACCACCCGGCAAGACCTGCGCGCCAAGCTAGGCAACCGACCTTCGGGTGGCATTGTGTTCGCCACCATCCAGAAGTTCATGCCGGGCGAAGACGAGGACAGCTTTCCCATGCTGTCGGATCGTACGAATATCGTGGTGATTGCCGACGAAGCCCACCGGACGCAATACGGTTTTGAAGCGCAGGTGAAAGCGCTCAAGGCGCCACGGACGGCTGCCATCGACGGCCAGATGCAGCAGGTCGCAGAGCCAACTGTGGTTTACCAGGTGGGCTATGCCCAGCACCTGCGCGACGCGTTGCCCAACGCCACCTTTGTGGCGTTTACCGGTACGCCGGTATCAAGTGAGGACCGTGACACACGCGCCGTGTTCGGCGACTACATCCATGTCTACGACATGCAACAGGCTAACGAGGATGGCGCCACCGTTGCCATCTACTTTGAGTCGCGCCTGGCCAAGATTGCGCTAAAGGCTGATGAATTGCCGCATATTGATGCGGAAGTGGACGAACTGGCCGAGGATGACGAGGAAGGTCAGCAAGCAAAGCTCAAGAGTCGTTGGGCTGCGCTGGAAAAAGTGGTTGGCTCGGAACCCCGCGTGGCTGCTGTAGCGTCCAATCTCGTGGCGCATTTTGAGGAGCGCAGTAAGGCACAGAGCGGCAAGGCTATGGTGGTGGCGATGAGTCGCGATATCTGCGTCCATCTCTACGATGAAATCATCAAGCTGCGCCCGGATTGGCATGATCCGGACCCGGAAAAAGGCGCCATCAAGATCGTCATGACTGGTTCGGCCAGCGACAAGGCGCTGCTGCGACCCCATATCTACAGCGGCCAGGTTAAGAAGCGCCTGGAGAAGCGCTTCAAGGATCCGATCGATCCATTGCGCATAGTGATCGTGCGCGACATGTGGCTCACCGGTTTCGACGCGCCTTGCGTGCACACGCTGTACGTAGACAAGCCCATGAAGGGCCACAACTTGATGCAGGCAATCGCCCGCGTCAACCGCGTCTTCAAGGACAAGGAGGGTGGTTTGGTTGTCGATTACATCGGCATCGCCAATGAACTTAAGAGCGCATTGAAGGAGTACACCGCCAGCAACGGCCGTGGCCGCCCCACAGTCAATGCCGCCGAAGCGTTTGCCGTGCTGGAGGAAAGACTCGACGTGCTTCGCGGTATGCTACATGGCTACGACTACAGCAACTTCCTTACTGGCGGACACCGCTGTTTAGCGGGCGCGGCCAATCACGTTCTCGGCGTGAAAGATGGCAAGAAGCGCTTTGCCGATACGGCCCTCGCCATGAGCAAGGCGTTCAGTCTTTGCTGTACCTTGGACGAAGCCAAGGCAGTTCGCGAGGAAGTGGCCTTTATGCAGGCGGTAAAGGTCATCCTCACCAAGCGCGAGTTAAGCGACAAGAAGAAGACAAACGAGGAGCGCGAGCTTGCTGTCCGTCAAATCATTAGCTCCGCGGTGGTGTCCGACAAGGTTGTTGACGTATTCGAAGCGGTAGGTCTAGACAAACCCAATATCGGCATCCTCGACGATGCCTTCCTCGCCGAAGTGCGGAACCTACCGGAGCGGAACTTGGCAGTCGAGTTGCTCGAGCGTCTGCTTGAAGGTGAGATCAAAAGTCGCTTTGCCGGGAATGTGGTGCAAGAGAAGAAATTCTCCGAACTACTCGCGAACGTTGTGACGCGCTACCAGAACCGAGCCATCGAAACGGCCCAGGTAATTGAAGAGCTGATCGACATGGCCAAAAAGTTCCGAGCTGCCGCGAGCCGTGGCGAGGGACTGGGCCTTAGTGAAGACGAGATCCGGTTCTACGACGCACTGGCCAATAACGAGTCCGCGGTGCGTGAATTGTCGGACGAGATGCTTAAGAAGATCGCCCACGAATTGACCGATAACTTGCGCCAGTACATCACCGTGGACTGGTCCGCTCGCGAGAGCGTGCGCGCCAAACTACGACTAATGGTCAAGCGCATTCTACGCAAATACAAATATCCGCCGGATCAACAGGATGGAGCTGTGGAACTAGTGCTTCGGCAGGCCGAAGCGCTTGGAGAGGCTTGGGCCTGAAGTAGCTCAAGCCGTCTTGGGTAGACCTTTGCTCGTAGTAAAGAACCAGATTTTCTATATTTAGACACAGAGGGGGGAGTGGCTCGACTAGGGGGGGTGTACCGTTTGCTGAAGGGCAAGCAGTTGTGTACACAGCACCGTTCAATGATGCGCAATGGAACTGAGTCGACATTACACCGTTGTCCCGGCGCGGTACCCTTTCACCCTAACCGTTTCGCCAGTTCTCCAACGTCGGGGTGGTAATAGCGAAGCAACATTCGGGTATCGCGGCGCCCCGTGATCTTTGCAAGTTTGTGGAGCTGGGACTTTGATGCCAGGCGTGACGTCGCCTCATGTCTCAGATCATGAAACCGTAAATCGCGGAGGAACGCAGGAAGAGGGCGCGTCATGCTTGCCTTGCATTGGTCTTCGTACGCGGTTCGGTCGCGACGAAGGGCCTGCTCAAAGGCTTGAGGGATTCCGTCAGGGTGAACCGTCAATACCGGACCATTCAAGGCTGATGGGACAGCTGGCATCTTGCGCCTGCCTGCCGCGCTCTTCCCCGGCGGCGGCGCGGCAAGAGAGTGCACGGCAACTTGTGAGAGCGGTACCTCTCGGGAGTTGCCATTCTTGGTTTCCGGGAGGTATGCAACGCGGCGATCAAGGGCGATGTGCTCCCAGCGGAACGCGGCGATTTCGCTGGGCCGCATCGCTGTCTCGACAGCGAGGGTGATGACCGTCGGCAAAAGGTGGGATTCGCTGGCCGCGATGACGAGTTCAAGCTCGTTTGCTGTTCGATCATCTCGGCGGCGGTTAGGGGCATCAGCACCAACTCGCCGTGTCCTGGCATTTGCCACGGTTGGTTTGCATAGATCCACAGGAATTGAGAGGATCTCCATCTGCCATTCTCTTCTGGTGGATGTTGAAGAGGTGCGAAAGTCTAGCGAGGCGCCGCAACTCGGTCGCAGGGGCCAAACCGTCGTCGAGCCAGCTGTCCCGTTGCCGCGCAATATCTCCACTTCGATAGTTGCCACGATGCGGACAGCCAATGAAGTCTGGCGCCAAAGGTGCAGCACCGACTTCTCACGTATGGCCCCCTTCAGGGCCGGGATGATCTCGGTCTCGTAGCGATCAAGCAATGAGTGTAGGGTGGTGCTCTCCGCCTCGCTACGATCGAGCCATACACCGCGGTTCATCCCGGACTGGATCGTGGCGGCCAGGCCTCCGCACCCGCCTTGGCGTCGAAGGTCTTGGTCTGTGATGGCCATCCAGGTCGCCTAATCTGTGCTTCCCACGAATACCGGCCGCGCTTCCGAAAGGTAGCCATGCCACGGCCTCGTCGTTGGTGTGGCAATTATGTGGCATCAAAGTCATTTAATCATATAAATTGTTGATTAAAATAACTTCAATAACGCATTCGTAAACGGGGGCGCCGCTGACCGTAACGCCTTGTGCAAGAAAACTGATGCGTGGCGCCGCCGGCTGGTCGGGCCTCCTTTGCTTACGACTGAACATGGCGATCTGTGGATAAGTGGAGGGGGCAGTGATGCTGAAATCTAGCGTTCGCCGGTCAGATATTTATGCATGGAGGCGAGACTTGACACAAAAATAAGGTTGATGAAATTCGTTACCGCCAAGAGCCACCACGAGTAGCGGAGCGTCGTAGAAGAATCTGCGGCTGACCACTATGAATACGATCGCCGAAATGAGCGCCATTAAAATGATGGCCCGCGGCGTTCCATAGCGCACGGCGGCACCGCAGCCCGCGCGTTGCTCAATTACTCGTTGGGCTACAAGATGGCAATGTGGGTAGATAACGTGGCGAGCTTTCATGCATGTCTGAAGCCGAATCGGCAGAAGAGGCCTGGGTCCAAGCGTCCCAAAAAAGCGCGAACCGGAACGTGAAGCAACCGCGAGGCAAATTGGCACGGTACCAATAGTGCGCAGAGGGAAACATCAGGCGCGTCGGATTTTTCGGGCACTCGGATGGAACCTCCAATTCCGGCCATTGAAAACTGTGTCTATTGGTGGAGTACGCCATGGTACTCGTGTGACGATCAATCCCATGCGGGCAGACCGTCATCTCAGAGCCGCCAATGTGGGCACAAGTTTGACCGCCCTGGGGTTGAGGCGACGCCGAGCAAGGTCCGATCGCAGGCCCTGCTCAGAGAACACGAGCATTTCGAGCTCGCCCTCAGGCAGGCGAGGTTACACTACCTTTTGATGCGCCACAGGATCACTCATTTGCATGCCACTCACGCTGGTATACCGCGGATACGCGGGCGACTTGCATGGCGATGAACCACCGTCGACCAACCCAACTCGTCGTGCGTACGGGTCGGCTGCGCACGTGAAAGCCGGCTGTCACGCCTTGGCCTCCGTCCGGATCGTGAGCCATGGCCACACCTTATCCCTCTGATGGTTCGATGTCGGGATTGTCACGTCGGCGACTCGCGTGGCCAACAAAGCGAATCCGAAAGGAGGATCCTTCTCGTTGCTGTCTCCGTCACAAGCTTCCTCGCTGGCATGAGGTTTGCCGGCCGTTCCCCAGCCTTTAACGCCGTCTTCAGTCCGGCCGCCTGCGCGGCGAGTACTTGGTGCGTTTGCGGGGCATGGGTGTCCGCCGTGCTCTCACACGGGCGGGACGGCAGCCAGCGCGTGTTGCATGTCACTCTTGTCATTGGCTCGCCCGTTCGCCACAACTCAGCCTGGGTATCGGCGGCGATCGGTTTCGCGTCGCGTCATGATGTTTAGGAGCCGGCACAGACATCCTTGGCTACAGCCGCGCTCCCTTTCCGTCAGTTTGGCTGGTAAAACTTGCCCGTACATGCCAGCCTTTCGTTGTACCCGGCAACGAAGGTCAACGGTTCTCCACTGAGCCAGGCCGACTCGACCGCACACACAGTGAAACATAGACCACATGCCTTGCAGCCACATACACCATCACAGCCTGGTGGGCACGTCGATTCGCACAGGCACGGAATGCGTTCGACCGGGTGAACGTCTCTGAATACGTAAAACCCGCCGGTGCCCGGATAACGGTGGCGGCCCTCGTCGGAAGGCTGGCCCGTAAGGGTGGGCGCGTCGAAAGTGTCTGAATTGCTCATGGTGGGGCCAATGTCGTACATCGTAGTAGTTTACTGCCTGACGACAATCGCGAGTGCCAAAGACCGCTTGAATCAGACGTCTCCTAGCAGGCAGGTGGGAGTTACTCGCGCGCACGCGGTGCATGGCCTGAAGATCTTGTTGCGCAATGCTCTTTACGCTCACAAAGCGCATGCTCCGTCGACTCATCGCCTCGGAGATCGCCTCCGCATCCCTGGTATCACTCTTAATTGTTCTTTACATACGGCTTCACACACTACAGCGTGATCAACTTCACCTCGTAGCCCGGCGCCCGTAGCTGGCGTGCCCAATGGTGCGCACTGCTGCACGCCTCCATCCCGATCTCGCAGCCCGGCGCGGCCACCTCTTACACAGCGCTCAGCCAACGATCTCGCGGCAGGCGACGACGCCAAATCGGTTGCTCTTGTCGATCAACCCCGTGGACCTGGAAAACCTGTTTGGCAACGTCTACTCCCACGCGCGTGAGCTTCATGGGTGGACTCCTCTTCGCCGACGACTGGTTCCAATCGCGTCCAGTCTGGCATTCGATGCCGAAGACGGAAAGGAGTCCATCTCATCCGCTCTGAGGGCCCCTTGTCATCAATATGAACAATGGATATGGACCGGAGAATTCCGGCTAGCCCCATGACTTGTAATTAGAGGCTGCGACACTAGCCAACAGGCATACGGCAAAAATGCGTACTGCAAGAGTACTGTTCATCCTTAACTTGTCTAAGAATGGAGATAACAAGAGCGCGCGCATTCATGGGTGGTGATCGAAGCTGCAAATTTACTGCGTAGTTTTACCTAGAGACGAGTTGCGCCGAGAGGCGCGCCAGGCATGCAATACCCCCAATACAGCATGGCCGCATCATTGAAATACGCAATTTTACGCACTCATCCTTGGTAATTATTCCGACGATCAAGAGCCACGTACCGTGCTGTGATACCTGCGCCTCACATCTCGGTGGAGGCTCTTAACAGCAGGGTACGCGTTTCGATCCAATCGTTGGGCAGCAGACTTCCTCAAGCGGCGAGTCGCAAGTGGCACATTGATGAACGCGGATGGCCAATGATGACTTTGGCAAACACATGAGTCTCACCATCCTGGAGAACATACTTGTCGCCACGATATGTCGATGGCGCGAACAAGGCTGCGTGATCATATAGATCATGAAATGGTTGGCAACCCGCATTGGCCGGCTTCACATGCCGAACAAAGAATTGCCTTTTGATTTTCAGCGAAGTCATCGCGTCCGTTGTGCGAGTAACTGAGGTTGCATAGGCGCCAGGCGGAAAGTTGAAACTTGCTCCACCGTAGCGTGCCGGAGCACCCCTGGTTCCCATATTCAAGGAGCGGGGATTGGCATGAACAGGGTCTATCTCATCGTATGGAGTCGCGTTCGCCAAGGCTGGATTGTGGCAAGCGAATTGGCTAGGCATCGCGGAAAGACAGGCTCCTCCGCTACATCCTGTCATTCTCGAAACGAGAGGAGGCTAGCAAGTGAAGACATAAGGCGCACTCCAATTGTGGGCGCCACCTGTCTTCGCCGATCCGGCGGCCTGATGCGTTCACCCAAACGCGTTGACAGTGATCGGCTTGGTTTGGTGCACCGATGTGTCCTATGTGCCTTCTCCTTGCTGTTGGCTGACTCGGTCATGCCGGCCAGGGCCCAAACGGCTCTGGCCGCGGGACAGGACATTTATACCAACGGTCTCAATCTTGGTTTGTACAACCTACAACTTGGGGGCGATGTCACTTGGCTGACGAACTTTGACGTCAACTCGGTAGCCAGAAGCAACATCACTATCGATGGGGCCGGCCATGTCATCACCGTTGGGCCGTCGAGCGGCCAGCGAATGCTGAGCCTCTATCAAAACAACACCAACATCGCCATCACCAATGCCACGATCACTTCGCAGCCGTTTACCGGTCCACGGAATGGCTTGTTTTTGTTCAATAGCTCCAACGTTACGACCAATTTGAATCTGACCGGATCGACCATTCAAAACATTGGCCCTACCGATTTCAACACTTACGCCTCGGCGGATTACGGGCCGTTTGTTTCGATGCGAGGTGGTGCGAACTCGGTGTTGAACATCAACGGCGGCGCGACGGGTGTCACGTTCACGGGCAACCATGGACTGGCTGACCAGCCTGGCGTCATCGGTCTCTATGGAAGCAATACCCTCAATTTCACCGGCAACGTGACGTTCAACGGGAACTGGACGGCCAATTACGGTGGTGCACTGACCATCTACGAAGCCACCGGCGAAACGATGAATTTCGCCGGGCCGACGGTCTTCAGTAGCAACCATTCCTCTGTATTTGGAGGCGCCATAGATTTCTGGGGTGGCGCTTCAACGCTGACCTTCAACGCTCCAGTGACATTCAGTGGCAACTATGTCTACGGCGGCACCACGTTTTCCGCCACCTATCCCAATCACGTAACT
This sequence comes from Dyella japonica DSM 16301, assembly GCF_001010355.1. Lineage (GTDB taxonomy): Bacteria > Pseudomonadota > Gammaproteobacteria > Xanthomonadales > Rhodanobacteraceae > Dyella > Dyella japonica. The sequence goes on from NZ_JPLA01000022.1 coordinate 34,630, forward strand.
GACCAGCACAGCAGAGGCGGTGCGGTCAATATCGGTTACCTCAGCCCGGGCAGCGGCAGCGTCAATCTGGTGACCAACAGCACAGCGCTGTTTGACGGTAACTTCGTCATCGAAACCAAAAGCGGACGTAACGCTCTCGGCGGCGCAGTGAGCGCTTACGGCAACGGCAGCAGCTACAACTACTTCATGAATTTTAATGGTCCAACGACCTTCAGCAACAACTACGTTTATTCAACGACAGGATCGGGTTTTGGTGGCGCGGTCTATTACGACTCGGGATCTGCCGCTGTACTTAATCTTGGCCCCGGCTCCAGCGTCATCAATAACTACGCCGAGACGCTCGGCGGCGCGATTTATCTGCAAACCGGCACCATCAATCTGAAGGCAGATGGCGGTGACATTACGTTTCAAGGTAATCGCCAGGGTGCCTCCTTTACATCCATCGCGGGTGGGTTGTATGCACCAGTGGTTGGCTCGGGCACACCCAATGCCATATATCTGAACAGCACAGGCAGTCTGAATCTGGATGCCACCGTCGGCAATTTCATCCAGTTCTATGACCCGATTGCCTCGACTGCTGGCGCGTCCGTTACCGTCAACAAGACCGGTGCAGGTACGGTCATTTTTCATGGAAACAGCAGCAACCCCGGTGACCCGACTTATAACTCGACCGTGCTGACCAATACCAACGTCAACGGCGGCACCTTCGCGTTCACCGATGGGGTTTCCTATGGAGGAACGAGTTCCGGCGTGTTCACCGTCAATAACGGTGGAACGGTGCAGGGAGACGATGGAAGCACGTTGCTTTCCGGGACCATCGCCGTCAATGCCGGTGGCACCGTTGCAACGAATGGAGGCATTTTCAACCTCAATGCAGGCACTGGCGGCATCACTTCCACGGCGGGTCGCTTTACCGGGTTTGGCAGCATCACCGCACCGAGTATTTCGTTGAGCAGCTCGGCCGCCAATATTTCCACAGCTGATGTCGCTGGCGGCAACACACTGTCACTCAACACTGTACTGACCAATGCTGGCGGATTGAACAAGACAGGTGCAGGCACACTTGTACTGACGGGGGCCAATACGTTTACCGGCGGCACGACAATCAGCGGTGGCGCGTTGTCTGTTTCCAGTGACGCCAATCTTGGCGGTGCAGCGGGAGGACTGGCGTTCAATGGCGGCACGTTGTTGACGACGACGGGTATTTCCAGCGCGCGCCCGGTCAATTTGATCGGAAACGGCACGATCGATAACGGAGGTAATGCGGACACCTTCTCTGGCGTGTTTAGTGGCGCAGGCTCACTGACATCGTTGGGGGCGGGCACGTTGGTGCTCGCCGGCGACAGCACCTATACGGGCGGTACGACGATCAGCGCCGGCACGTTGCAGCTCGGTAACGGCGGCACCACTGGAAGCATCGTCGGCAACGTCACCGATAACGCGGCGCTGGTAGTCAATCGCAGCGGGAACCTGATGCTGACCGGCATCATCTCGGGCACGGGCACCTTCGCGCAATCAGGGCCCGGAACCGTGATCCTTACCGGTGACAACACCTATACCGGCAACACGTTGATAAGTGCTGGCACGCTGCAACTGGGCAGCAACGGTACCAGCGGCAGCATTGCCGGCCCGATCACCGACAATGCGGCCCTGGTGATCAAACGCAGCGACAGCGTGACGCTGCCTGGCGCGATTTCTGGCACAGGATCGTTCACCCAATCAGGGGCCGGCTCCACCATTTTCACTGGCAACAATACCTACGCGGGCGGCACAACGATCAGTACGGGTACGTTGCAAATCGGCGCGGGAGGCACCACGGGTAGCGTTGCTGGGGATGTCACGGACAATGCTGCGCTGGTTTTCAATCGAAGCGATGCGTTGACCTATGCAGGGATCGTCAGCAGTTCGGGCACGCTGACGCAGGCGGGCACTGGCACACTTACGTTGAGTGGTGCCAATAGCTACCGAGGCGGCACGTTCCTCAATGCCGGTGTATTGAGCGTGAGCAGTGATGGCAACCTGGGTGCGACCAGCGGTTCACTCACGTTCAATGGTGGCACCTTGCAATTGGGTGCAAGTTTCAACACCGCAGCCACTCGCGCGGTTGCCCTCAATGGCAACGGCACAATCGACACCAACGGGTTTTCCGGCACGGTTCCCGTAGGCATCAGCGGTGCAGGCGGTCTGACCAAACTCGGTGCCGGTACGTTGACGCTGACCGGCAACAGTATTTATACGGGCGACACCGTCATCAGCGCAGGCACCTTGCAGCTGGGCAATGGCGGTAACGCTGCCAGCGTGGCGAGTGCGATCGTCGACAACGCAGCGCTCGTCATCAATCAAAGCAATATCGTGACGTTGCCAGGTGTCATTTCGGGCACGGGCACGCTGACGCAAGTGGGCACGGGTGACACGATCCTCACCGGCAACAGCACCTACAGCGGAGCGACCACCATCAGTGCCGGCAAGTTGCAGCTTGGCAACGGCGGCACGAATGGGAGCATCACCGGTCCCATCGTCGACAACGCTGCACTGGCTATCGACCGCAGTGACAGCGTGACGATGCCTGGAGCGATTTCCGGCACGGGCACGCTGACACAATCGGGTTCGGGAACCCTGATACTCACCGGCGCGGATACGTACACGGGCGCGACCGCAGTAAACGCCGGTACGTTGCGCGTCAACGGCTCCATCGCCAGCCCGACCACGACGGTGGCGAACGGGGCGACGCTGGGTGGCAGCGGCACCATCGGTGGCGCGGTAACGATTCAAACCGGCGCTCACCTGTCACCTGGCAACAGCCCTGGCACCCTGACCGTCAATGGCAATCTGGTCTTGATGGGCGGTTCGTTCCTCGATTACGAACTGGGCCAGGCGGGTGTCGTCGGTGGACCGCTCAATGACCTGACGTCGGTGGGCGGCAATCTGACACTAGGCGGTTCGCTCAATGTCAGCGTGTCCTCCGGTGGCACGTTTGGCCCCGGCGTCTATCGCCTGATCAGCTACGCCGGCACGCTTACCAACAACGGCCTTGGCTTCGGCACGGTGCCCGCGGGCTTCACGCCGAATGTGGATCTGCTCGTGCAGACGGCGGTGCCGCAGCAAGTGAACCTGATCAATGCACAAGGTCTGGGGCCGTTGACGTTTTGGGATGGCGGCAACCAGGCATTGGCGAACAACAACGTGGTGAACGGCGGTGCGGGTACCTGGGTGACCTCGGTCAGCGATACGTCGTGGACCGACAGCGCCGGTGCAGTGAATGGATCATGGCAGCCCAATGGCTTCGCCATCTTTCAGGGCACACCGGGCACGGTGACCGTCGACAACAGCGCGGGTGCGGTCACCTTCAGCGGTGCTCAATTCGCGGTGAATGGCTACACCATCACTGGCCAGCCACTCACCACGACGACTGCCGATACCATCGTACGCGTGGGTGACGGCACGGGTGCGGGCGCGGCGATGACCGCGACGATCGGCTCGGTCATTCAGGGCAGCGGTGGTATTGACAAGACCGATCTTGGCACGCTCGTACTCAGCGGTGCCAACACCTACACCGGTGGAACGACGGTAGCCAGCGGCACACTGTCTATCGCCAGCAATGCCAACCTGGGCAATGCGGCGGGGGCGCTCACCTTCAACGGCGGCACGCTTCTGACCACCGCCGGTCTTGCGTCGGCACGCACGGTGAATTTGGCGGGTAGCGGCACGATCGACAATGGTGGCAACAGCGATACATTTTCCTCCGTGATCGGCGGTAGCGGTGCATTGACCTCAGCCGGAGCAGGCACGCTGATTCTTTCCGCCGACAACACCTATACAGGTGGCACGACAATCAGTGCCGGTACGCTGCAGCTTGGCAGCGGTGGCACGACAGGCAACGTGGTGGGCAATGTCGTCGACAACGGCTCGCTGGTGTTCAACCATTCCAACGCGCTGACTTACGCCGGTGTGATCAGCGGTAGCGGCACCATGACGAAGGGGGGCGCCGGTGCGTTGACGCTCACCAATGCCAACACCTACACCGGCGGTACCACGATTGCCTCGGGCGCAGGTGTGCTGCAGATCGGCAATGGTGGCACTACGGGCAGCATTGCGGGCAATGTGACTTTCGCGGGGTCTAGCGCTACCAACATCGCGACGCTTACCTTCAACCGATCAGACGATATGACGTTTGCAGGCTCGGTCAGCGGCTTCGGGGTGATCAACAAGATCAACACCAACAACCTGACGTTGAGCGGCGACGTCAGCACCACTTACGCTGTCGCTAACGCGATCAACGTGCAAAGCGGCACACTGACGGTCACGGGAACCCTGGGAGCGACAAGCGCCAATGGTGCTACCACCGTCGCCAGCGGCGCGACGCTGAATATCGGCAATGGTGGAACGACCGGCATGGTGACGGCGGGAAACATTGTCGACAATGGTGCTGTTTTCATCAATCGCGGCGACAATGTGTCTCTGAACACCCTGATCGGCGGTACGGGCGCCCTCACCAAGCTCGGCACCAACGTCGTCACGCTGACACAGAACGATACTTACACCGGGCTCACCACGATCGCTTCCGGAACGCTCCAACTGGGTGCGGTATCCACCTCAGGCGGCGTCACCGGCAATATCCTGGACAACGGCATCCTCGTCTATAACCGAAATGCCTCGGCCACCTATGGCGGCACGATAAGCGGCACCGGCTCGGTAGTGAAGCAGGGAGCCAATACCTGGACGCTCACCGGCGCCAATACGTATACCGGTGGCACGACGATCGCCAGCGGGACGCTGTCCATCGCCAGTGACAACAATATGGGTGATGCGTCCGGTACGCTGACCTTTACGAGTGGCACACTGCTGACCACGGCGGGCATGACCAGCGCCCGTACCGTCAATATGACGGGCAACGGCACCATCAACAATGGTGGCAACCTGGATACATTTTCTGGTTTGTTCAGTGGGGCGGGGGCGCTTACATCCACCGGTGCTGGTACGACCATCCTCACGGCCAATAACACCTATACCGGTAGCACGACGATCGCCGCAGGCACGTTGCAACTCGGCAATGGCGGCACCAGCGGCAGCGTGGCCGGCAATATCACCGACAACAGTGCCTTGGTGTACAACCGCAGCGATGCGTTCATCTACAACGGTATCGTCAGCGGCAGTGGCGGCCTGACTGTGGCGACAGGCAGGCTCGCGCTCGCGGGTAATAACAGCTTTACCGGCGCTTCCACGATCAATGCCGGTGCGACACTGCAAGTGGGCAACAGCGGCGCTTCCGGTAGCGTGGTCGGCAGCATCGTCGATAACGGTCAACTCTTGTTCCAACGCAGCGGTGCATATACCTACGCCGGTGCGATTAGCGGCAGCGGAACCCTGATGCAGGCCGGAACTGGCACGACGATCCTCACCGGTACGAGCACGTATACCGGTGCGACTAATGTGAACGCAGGAACGCTACGTGTGAACGGTTCCATTGCCAGTCCGCTGACCACCGTATTCAGTGGTGCGACGTTGGGTGGCTCGGGCACCTTGGGTGGCAACGTGACAGTGCAGGACGGTGGCCACCTCGCACCGGGCAATAGTCCCGGCACGCTCACCATTACCGGCAATCTGTCGCTGTCGAACGGCTCGATACTCGATTACGAGCTGGGCAAAGCCGGTGTTCCAGGTGGGCCGCTGAATGACCTCACGGTGGTGAATGGCAATCTGCAGCTCGATGGCGTCCTCAACGTGACTGCGTCATCGGGCGGTACGTTTGGTCCGGGTGTGTATCGGGTAATCAACTACGCCGGCACACTGACCAATAATGGCCTCGATTTTGGCACGGTACCCGCCGGCTTCACGCCAAACGTTGATCTGTTGGTGCAAACGGTTGTGCCGCATCAAGTGAACCTGATCAATACACAGGCATTGGGGCCGCTCACGTTCTGGGATGGCAACGACACTGCGCTGTTCAACAACAACGTGGTCAATGGTGGCACTGGCACATGGCTGGCTTCGGCCGGTGACGCGTCGTGGACCGACAGCACGGGCGCGGTGAATGCGTCGTGGCAGCCCAACGGGTTTGCGATCTTTCAGGGTACGCCGGGCACGGTGACAGTGGACAACAGTGCCGCCCCGGTCACCTTCAGCGGTGCCCAGTTCGTGGTGAATGGATACACCCTTGCCGGCCAGCCGCTGACGACCAACACGGCAGACACCATCATTCGCGTGGGCGACGGCACGGCAAGCGGCCTGGGCATGTCCGCCATCGTGGCCAACGTCATTCAGGGCAGCGGCGGTCTGGATAAGACGGATCTTGGCACACTGATCCTTACCGCAGACAACACGTACACGGGCGGCACCACGATCAATAGCGGCGTGCTGCAGATCGGTAATGGAGGGTTGTCGGGTAGTGTGACGGGCAACATCGTCAATAATGGCACGCTGACGTATTACCGCTCTGACAACGGGGACACGCCCTACATCATCAGCACGCCGATTTCGGGTCAGGGTTCGATCGTGTTCAAGGGCAACGGAGTGAGTAACGAGTCCGCCTATGAGGTGGACACGGCCAACAGCGGCTTCAACCAGAACGTGATCGTCGAGTCGGGAGCCCGCCTCTCCCTTCAGTTCAAAAGCGCCGGCACGGGCAATGGCATCGTGGTGGAAGACGGCGGAGGCATCTGGCTGGCCAAAGGAGCGGATTACGCCAATCCCATCGCCATCTCCGGAAACGGCTGGCTTGAGCCTTCGGGGCAATTGGGCGCCATTCGTATCGCGGACAACTCGACAGCGAGCGGCCCGATCTTCTTGAACGGCAATGCACGTATCGACGCCCCCTTTGCGCATGATACGGGAACTTTCAGCGGTGTTATCGATGATCTCGGCCGTAGTTTCCAATTGGAGAAGGCTGGGCCTGGTATGGTGACATTCACCGGGAACAACACATATACCGGTGGAACGCTGCTTTCAGAGGGCACGTTGCAGATTGGCAACGGCGGTACCAGCGGCAGCGTCGTGGGCAACCTCATCGACCAGGGTACGCTCGTGTTCAACCGCAGTGATGCAGCGAGTTTTGCCGGCATCATCAGCGGAACGGGCACCGTCACGCAGAGCGGCACGGGTACGCTCACATTTACCGGAAACAACACGTATACCGGAACGACGACCGTCGATCCGGGCACACTGCTGATCAACGGCAACCAGACCGCCGCTAACGGGGCGGTCAACGTGGATTCGGGGGCCACGCTGGGCGGCTCTGGCACGACAGGCGGCAATGTCACCGTCGCTGATGGTGGCCATCTGCTTGGATCGCAGGGGCTGGTCTTCTCGATGAATCAGTTGGCCTTGAATCCGATGTCGCAAGTGGATATCAACGTGACGGCGCCGGGCACCATTGGCCTATTCAACATCAATGGCAATGGCGGCGGCACTGGTGCGGGCAATCTCGTGCTTGACGGCAGCCTCAACATTACGGCCACGGGCACGTTGGGTCCGGGTGTTTACCGGGTAATGAACTACTCCGGCGCGTTGACCGACAACCGCCTTGCCTTCGGCACGGTGCCATCCGGATTCACGCCAAACGTCGATTTGTTCATTCAGACGTCGGTGGCGCAGCAGGTCAATCTGGTCAATGCGCAGGGCGTGGGGCCGCTGAATTTCTGGGACGGCAGTAATCCCGCATTGTTCAACAACAACCAGATCAACGGCGGGTCCGGTGTGTGGCAAGCACAGATTCTGGCCGGGCAGGTCATCGACAACTGGACAGATGTCGCGGGCGCGGTGAACGCACAGTGGCTGGCAAATGGGTTCGCCATCTTCCAGGCCACACCCGGGATCGTGACCGTCAATAACGGTGCCGGTGCGGTGACATTCAGCGGCGCCCAGTTTGCTACGGATGGCTATACGGTGACCGGCGAGCCCCTCACCACTACTACGGCCGACACGATCATTCGCGTCGGTGACGGCACGGCGCTGGGGGCGGGCATGACTGCGACGATCGGTGCCGTCATCCAGGGCAGTGGTGGTCTGCACAAGACCGATCTCGGCACGCTGGCGCTATCGGGTGCCAACACGTACAGCGGTGGTACGACCGTGGGTGGTGGCGTGTTGTCCATCGCCAGCGACTCCAACCTGGGTGCCGCCAATACCGCGCTCACGCTCGATGGCGGCACGCTATTGACGACCAGTGCCATCGACACGCCGCGCGCGGTGACCGTGGGCAGCAGCAATGGAGGATTCGATAATGGTGGGAATGTCGATACGTTGAGCAGCGCGATCACGGGCCCGGGTGCACTCAGGTTTGCCGGCAGCGGTACCACGACACTTCTATCCGACAACACGTATGCCGGTGGCACGACCATTGCGGGTGGCACGCTCGTGCTCGGCAATGGTGGCGCTACGGGCAGCGTGGTTGGCGACATCGCCGACAACGGCGCGCTGGTGCTCAATCGCAGCGGCGCCACCGCCTACGGTGGAGTCATCAGCGGTACGGGTTCCCTAACGACGCAAACAGGCACGGTGACGCTCAGTGGTGCCAACAGCTACGCGGGTGCCACCACGGTCAATGCCGGGACGTTGCTTATCAATGGCACCCAGAGTGCGGCGACGGGGGCGGTTTTCGTAGGCGCGGGTGCCGCACTGGGTGGCGTGGGTGCGACAGGCGGCAACGTGAGCGTGGCCGACAACGGACGTCTGATAGGCGTGCAAGGACAGACGTTGACCATGAACTCGCTCACGCTGAACCCGCTCTCGCATCTGGACGTGTCGCTTGCAGACCCGAGCCCCCAGGCACTGTTCAACGTTAACGGTAACGCGGGTGGAAGCGGTGCAGGCAATCTGGTGCTCGGCGGTGTGCTCGACATCACGGCGACGGGCGCCTTTGGGCCCGGCCTCTACCGTCTGATCAACTACACCGGCGCATTGATCAACAACGGTCTGACCTTTGGCACCGTGCCAACGAATTTCACGCCGAACATCGATCTGCTTTTGCAGACCTCAGTAGCGCAACAGGTCAACCTCGTCAACACCAAGGGCGCGCTGCTATCGTTCTGGGACGGTAACGACAACACGCTGTTCGATAACGGCCAAGTCAACGGTGGTAGCGGTACATGGCTGGCCACGACGGGCGAGTCATGGACCGATAGCGCGGGTGCGGTCAATGGCGCATGGCTGAAGAACGGTTTTGCCATCTTCCAGGGCACTCCCGGTACCGTCACAGTGGACAACAGCGCTGGCGATGTCACTTTCAGCGGCGCGCAGTTCGCCTTGAACGGCTACACCATTACGGGCGCACCGTTGACCACCGGGGAACTCGACACGGTCATCCGCGTCGGTGACGGTACGGCAGCTGGTGCGTCGATGACAGCAACTATCAACGCCGCGATTCAGGGCAGCGGTGGTCTCAGGAAGACCGATCTGGGCACGCTCGCGCTCGGTGGCGCCAACAGCTATACCGGCGGCACGACGATCGATGCAGGCACGCTCAGCATCGGCTCCGACGCCAATCTCGGCGACCCGGCCGGTTCGTTGACTTTCAACGGCGGCACGCTGCTTCTCACCGGGCCGGTCACAACAGCGCGAAGTGTGGTGCTCAACGCAGATAGCACGATCAACACGCAAAGTGACAAGAACAAATTCACCCATGCCATCACTGGCGCAGGTGGTTTGACCAAACAAGGCAGTGGCGCATTGATATTCGATGGCGCAGCGACCTATGGCGGTAGCACTGAGGTGGCGGCCGGTACGCTCGTTGTCGGCGATGCCAGTCATTCGCAGGCCGTGCTGGGTGGTGGCGGTGGTACCGTCACCGTAGACGCCAATGCGGCACTCGGTGGCTACGGCAGGGTGCAAGCCTCGGTGCTCAACAACGGCACCGTGGGAGTCGGCAATGCGTTGCCAGTGCTTGCCAACGGTCCGGATGCGACGTTCACCATTGCCGGCCCGCTGGATAATCGCGGCACGGTCTCCATGATCAACGGTGTTGCGGGCGATCGGCTGGTGGTCAGCGGTGGCGCTTACGTATCCGATGGTGGCCAACTCCAGGTCGAATCCGTGCTCAACGATGGCGGGGCGAGTGGTCAGACCGATCAGTTGGTCGCCGATGCCGTCGTGCTGGGTAGCGGTGGCCCGACACGCGTGAATGTGCAGAGCGTGGGCGCGCCGCCTGCACTGCTGACGACGGGGGATGGCATCAAGGTGGTCGATGTCGGGAACGCCGGAACTTCGGCACCCGGCGCCTTTACGCTGGGTAATCGCGTGGTGACTGGTCCTTACGAATATCAGTTGTTTCAGGGCGGAGTGACTAACCCAGGCGATGGCGACTGGTACCTTCGTGACGTGGCGCCATCACCTCAGCCACCCGCACCGCCCGTGCCGATCGTACGCCCCGAAGTGGGCACGTATCTCGATAACCAGTTTGCAGCTAGTCGCATGTTCGTCGGCACCTTGCACGATCGGCAGGGCGATCCAGACACAGTGTTCGGCGACGCCAGTGATATCGGCCCAGCGTGGCTGCGCCTGGATGGTGGGGGCACCCACTATCACTCGGTCAACGACCTCCTGCACACCAACGGTAATGACGTGCTGTTGATGGGGGGCGTGGATCTGTATCACAGCCACTTCGCTGATCGCAGCGACGCTCTGCGTGTCGGCGTGATGATGGGGTATGGCCGCAGCACTTCCAATTCCAGTGCGGCGTTCAACCCTGCCCAATCGTCGGGTCGGGTCAATGGCTACAACGTTGGAGCGTATGGCACCTGGTTCGCACACCCTGACGAACGGATAGGAGCGTACGTCGATACGTGGGCGCAATATTCGGATTTCAGTAACCGCGTGGAGGGCTCTCGTGGCTATACGATCCATTACGATTCGCACGCATGGACGGCCTCCGTGGAGGGTGGCTATACATGGCGTTTCGGCAACGTTTTTCTCCAGCCGCAAGCCCAACTGGTTCATCTGGACTACAACGCCGATCATCTGCTTGATCACGCACAGACGGCTATTCGCGAAACCGGGTCGGACCATTGGATAGGGCGCCTTGGCCTGCGTGTCTTTGGTCCCACCGATTCCGGCTTGAGCCCTTACGCAGAAGCAAACTGGTGGCACAGCGATTCCCGTGCGGCCATCAGCTTCGATCAGCTCGTGGTGACATCCGGTGTGCCCAGAAGCTACGGCGAGGTCAACGTGGGCTTGCAAGGCATTCTCGCGAAAAACTGGGCCACCTGGTCCGCGGTGGGTGCCGAGTGGGGCAGTGACCATTATCGACATTTCCAGGCCAGCATCGGGGTGAAATATCAGTGGTGACACCAGCTGAAGGTCGGTTACGGCTACATGGGTCGCCTAGCTAAGTCCGGATATCGCCATTTTCGAAAGCAGCCTTCTGTTGCTACTACCTATATCTACCCACCCACGCCGGGCTGATTCTCGTGCCCCAATACGCGAACGGCCTTGCACAGAAGCTTCAATATGGAGCACCGCCTCGGTCGCTATAGGTAAGTAATCTGCACGCCCCTGAGAATTGGAGCAGCTAGGCCTTGTCGGCCTGAAAAGACGGCGTTTCCACGGGGCCAGTAGGGCGTCCTGTTGCGTCAGCGCCAGAATGGCGAGGGGCCGCCGAGTGACGATCTGATCGGGTGACGCGCTTTGAAGTCCGCGCGTTCGCAGCGGCTGATAGCGGTTACCACTTTGCATCGAAAGTACGGCATGCCAGTCCCACCAAACGTCGACTTTGATTTCCCGAGCTGGGCAATTGGACGTCACCCAGGCCGAATTTTACCGTTCATCCCGGGCCTAACGCGGGGAGGAGGTCAGATGCCAGATAGCTCTACTTCTTAGGCGTCTACGGTTCGGGGGAGCTTACGTGTGCGACCGCATATGCTGTTGCACGAAATTTTACTGCTTTGTAGCTACGTCCATCTGATAGCAGCAAGCGCCGCAGGGACCGGTTATGCAGTGCGCCTCTTGTTGGGACCTAAGTGAGGCAGCAATTCGACGAAGATTCTGTCCCTAGTGAGGGGAGCTATGGGCATCGGCCCCGCTCACCCGCATCTACCCAGCTCGCCTCAGCAATCTCGGCGAAGGGAACGACGATGGCAGAGTATGGTGCGCTGAATACTATCGCACGGACAATCCAGCCAGGCTCCTGAACGGCCCAATCCTCACACTCACCCAGAAAGACCAAGTCGGCGATAGCCGATTGCACGCCCAGCTCCTCGTGCAGTTTCCTAACAACTGCTTCGGCAGCCGTTTCGCCTAGTGCGATCTTTCCGCCTAGCTGAATAAAGGTATCTGTGTCGCGCTTGCGAACTAGGAGAGCTCGGCCGTCGCTGCGCCGCATTAGTGCGACCGCGATTTGGATGATGCCGTTACTAATCGAGCATGTCCGACCAGGGTTCCTGTTAAGTCCGCTCTGCGTTGCGACTTCAGCCGGTGAACGCAACAGACCTTAGGCGCGCAGTTGTGAGGACTGTCATACTTGGCTGCGCACCAGCAGAAAGCAGTCATCACTGAGAGGCTTCTCCGCCACGTGTTAAATTATTCACGTTGACATCCTTAGGGAAGCCCTGATTTGCTGGCGAAGGTGTGTGTCTAGGAAACTCTGGCCGGTCCAAGCGGACATTTCAACTTAGCCTTGACAGGGGGGGGCGGGGCACGCGCTATTATGAGGTGACAGGGGCCTCACTGACGGGATCGCAATGGCGGATCCGCTGCCGACGACCCTCCAGCGCAAAGCGTTGGGCGCCCTCCTGACGGCCGCCTTCGGTGAGTTGCGCTACCTGCGCGGCGAGCAAGCGCACGATCTGGCCGAGGCCCTTCGCCCCCTACCCACCGACATGGACTTCTACGGAGCCTGGAGCGTGCACGGCACCCGTCTGCGCTTGCAGCATTACCGCGCGAAGTATGCGGCGCACGCGGGCTTCGACTACGTGGGTGCCTTCGACGCCATTTTTCCGCCGAATCTATGGTCCTAGCCAAACTGGTCAGGGCGATGGCGCACCTTGTCCCCCGCCGAAACGACTGTCGTTCAGACACGTCTGGTCCAGTGCAGGTTTTTGTATCAACGGGATTCGCACTTCCATCACAAAAGCGATGTTATCTGGCGGATTCGAGGAAGGCGTCGAATACCAATTCGAGTGGGCCGGCCACACATGACACCGGTAGCCAGTCATACTTTTCATCCTCTGGCCGGCGCCATTAGGGCGTTGTTATGTCGTTCGCTATCCACATTACCCTGCCGAATGGTGGTAATAGCCGGTAGCTGTCTTGGCATCCCTGGCGTTGCTCTCGCGAACTGCGTGCTTCAGCCCGACGGGCTCACCGTTATCTGCGACACCTCGGCGCCTAATCCTTTTCCCAACAGCATCGCCGCCATTTCAGGCGGTGCCGGCACAGTGCTCATTCCTACGAATGGCGCCACGGTGACGATCCGGGCAGGCGCCGGCCTAACGCCGAGCGGCGCTGCCGTTCAGGTGCAGAACAACAGCACGATCACCAACGCGGGCTCGATCACCACCAACTTCGTCAACGCCTACGGCATGTGGGCCGGCGACCCCAACAACTCAACCAGTACCACCGCCGGTTACGGCAACACGCTTGAGAATGACGGCAGCATCTCCACCAGCGGCAGCAACTCGGTGGGCCTGTTTGCGCGCACATACAACATGACAACAGGCAATACGCTGATCAATCGCGGAACCATCAACACGTATGGCAGCATCTCCGGGACCGGTACGCGGGCCTCGTCAGCAGGCATCCGCTCGGAAAGCCTCGCACCCAGTACCATCCTCAACACCGGCACGGTGGCCGCGCATGGCGCCTACGCGACCATCGGTACGTCGGGTGAAATAGCCGTTGGCGGCAATGGAATGTCGATGGCCGGACCGGGCACCTTCACCAATGCCGCCGGCGCAAGCGTCAGCAGCGACAATGCCTATGGTTTCTACGCCAATGGCGCCAATGCGAAAGGCATCACCGTAATCAACGCTGGCACGATTCGCGGCGCCCTTGGTGCGATCGTGTTCAGTCCGGGGTTGTCGAACAACACCGTGGTGCTGCAGCAGGGCTCTGCGCTCACGGGCTCGGTGGACGGCGGCGCTGGCGGCACCAACAACACGCTGGTTTTCGACGGGCTGAAGTCGAATGCGTTCGTCAATACGATTGTGAACTGGCCCATGATCGCGTTGCGCAACATTGTTGCCCTGACGTTTACTGCACCCAGCTACGCGCTGACCAATCTAACGCTGGACGCCGGCACCGCTGCGACGTTTGCTACGCCTCAGTTGACGATCACCGGAACTCTTGTCGACAACGGCGCGCTCACTTTCGCCAGCGCGAGCAGCCTAGGCATCGCTGCACCCATCCAGGGCAGCGGCTCGCTCACCCAGAGTGGCAGCGGTACGCTGACGCTTTCGGGTGTCGGTAGCTATACCGGCAACACGTTGGTCACGGCAGGAATCCTGCGTGCAGGGGTGGCAGGTGTGATGGCACCATCCAGCGCGTTCACCGTCAACGCGGGCGCGACGCTTGATCTCGGTGGCAGCAACCAAGCGACCGGCTCGCTATCGGGCGCAGGCGCCGTCACTTTGGGTGCCGGCACGCTCACTACCGGCGGATTGGGTACGTCGACGTTGTTCAGTGGTGTCATTAGCGGTAGTGGTGGCCTGACCAAGTCCGGCGGCGGCGTGCTTACGCTCAGCGGAACCAATACCTACACGGGTGCGACGACGATCAATCAGGGCGTGCTTGCCTTCTCCACCCCCAACAACCTGGGCACGCTGGGAAATCCAATCGTGTTCAATGGTGGCACGCTTCGCTATCTGGCCGGAGCGTTCGGCTTTATCGGCCGCTCGGTTTCGGTACTCGCTGGCGGTGCCACGGTGGACAGCGACGGCTTCTCCACGGAATTTCGTGGCGTCGCCAGCGGTGTCGGTGGGCTCACAAAGATCGGCGCCGGCACCATCGCGATCACCGGGGCCAATATCTATACCGGCGGCACCACCATCAACGGCGGTGCCTTGCAGATCGGTCTCGCCGGGCCCACGGGCAGCATCGTTGGCAATGTCGTCGACAATGCGTCGCTGATATTCGACCGCACCAACACGTTGACATTTCCGGGTGTCATCAGCGGTACCGGGGCGGTATCACAGATTGGCAGCGGCACCACGATCCTCACGGGTGCCAACACTTACACCGGCGGTACCACGATTTCCTCCGGAACGCTGCAACTGGGCAGTGGAGGAAGTACCGGCAGTGTCGCGGGCAACATCTCCGACAATGCCGTGCTCTCCTTCGACCGAGGCGACGCGTTGACTTACGGCGGCATGGTGAGTGGCAGCGGAGGCCTGTTGCAATCGGGAACCGGCACGCTGCTCCTTACCGGTGCGAGTACCTACACTGGCGCCACCGACATCAATGCCGGCACGTTGCGGGTCAACGGCTCTAACGCCAGCCCCCTTACCACCGTATTCAGCGGCGCTACGCTTGGTGGTAGCGGCACTATCGGCGGGTCGGTGACTATCCAGAATGGCGGCCACATTTCACCCGGCAACAGCCCCGGCACGTTGACGATGAGTGGCAACCTGTTGCTGTCGCCCGGTTCGGTGCTCGACTACGATGTGGGCCAGGCGAATGTTCCGGGTGGGCCGCTAAACGACCTGCTCAATGTCGGAGGCAATTTGCAACTGGATGGCACCCTCAATCTCACGCGCGCGCCGGGTGGCACGTTTGGCCCAGGCGTTTACCGGTTGATCAACTACAGCGGCACGCTGACCAACAACGGCCTCGCCTTCGGCACCGTGCCGGCGGTCTCTACGTCGAATGTCGATTTGCTGGTGCAAACGGCCGTGCCACAGCAGGTGAATCTGGTCAACGCGCAGGCGCTGGGGCCGCTCACTTTTTGGGACGGCAGTAACAGTGCGCTCTTCGACAACGATCAGGTCAATGGCGGCGCGGGAATATGGTTGGCGTCGGCGAGCAATGCGTCTTGGGCCGATGTCCATGGCGCAGTGAATGCGCCATGGACGTCGAATGGCTTTGCCATCTTCCAGGGTACGCCGGGCACAGTAACCGTTGACAACAGCGCCGGTGCGGTGACGGTCGCAGGCGCGCAGTTCACTGTGAATGGCTACTCAATCACGGGTGCACCGCTGACAACGGGCACCGCCGACACCATCGTGCGAGTAGGCGACGGCACATCGGCAGGGGCAAGCATGACTGCGACGATCGACGCCGATATCCAGGGCGCCGGCGGCCTCGACAAGACCGACTTGGGCACGCTCATCGTCACTGCCGACAACACCTACACGGGTGGCACGACGATCAGCGGCGGTGTGCTGCAACTTGGCAACGGAGGCACCAGCGGAAGTGTCGTCGGCAACATCACGAACAACGCGTCGCTGGTGTTCAATCGCGGTGATGTCGTGACCTACGCAGGGATCGTGACTAGTACAGGTGCACTCACGCAGGCGGGACCGGGGACCACCATCCTGACCGGCGAAAATACATACACCGGGGTCACCAACATCTCGGCGGGCACGCTCCAGCTTGGCAATGGTGGAAGCACGGGAAGCCTTGTCGGTCCTGTCGTGGACAACGCGGCGCTGGTGATCAGTCACGGAAACAGCGTGACGCTGCCGGGCATGATTTCGGGCACCGGTACGCTGACACAATCAGGTTCCGGCACCGCTATCCTCACCGGCGACAATACGTACACGGGCAGCACCACGATCCGCAGCGGCATCTTGCAGCTCGGCAATGGCGGAATAACCGGAAGTGTCGCGGGCAACATCTCCGACAATGCAACACTTGTCTTCGATCGCAGTGATGCGCTGACCTACGGCGGCGTGGTAAGTGGCAGCGGAACGCTTACGCAATCGGGCTCTGGCACACTGCTGCTCACCGGTGCGAACACATACGCCGGCACCACCAACGTCAACGCCGGTATGCTGCGGGTCAATGGTTTCATCGCCAGTCCACTTGCCACCGTATTAGACGGCGCTGCGCTCGGTGGCAGCGGCACAATAGGCGGATCGGTGACGATCCAGAACGGTGGTCACCTCGCTCCAGGCAATAGTCCCGGTACGCTGACCATCGGGGGAGATCTCTTGTTGTCGAGCGGCTCGATGCTCGACTACGAACTGGGCCAGGCGAATGTGCCGGGCGGAGCGCTCAACGACCTCACGTCCGTTGGCGGCAACATCGTGCTCGACGGCTCGCTGAATGTGACTGTGTCCGCCGGTGGCACCTTTGGCCCTGGCGTGTACAGGCTGATCAATTACACCGGCACGCTGGCCGACAACGGCCTTGCCTTCGGCACCGTGCCAGCCGGCTTCACGCCGAATGTTGATCTGCTGGTGCAAACCGCCGTGCCGCAGCAGGTAAACCTGGTCAATACGCAGGCGCTGGGGGCGCTCACTTTCTGGGATGGCAACAACAGCGCGCTATTCAATAACCGGCAAGTCAATGGCGGCTCCGGCACGTGGCTGGCATCGGCCTCTGACGCGTCGTGGGCGGATAGCACTGGCGTGGCGAACGCGTCGTGGCCAGCAGATGGTTTTGCCATCTTCCAGGGCATACCAGGCACGGTGACTGTGGACAACAGCTCGGGTGCGGTGACGTTGAGCGGCGTGCAGTTCACGGTGAATGGCTACACGATCACCGGCGCCCCCCTCAAGACGAACACGACCGACACCATCGTGCGTGTGGGCGACGGTACGCTCGCGGGCACAGGGATGAGCGCGACGATCGGCGCCGTGATCCAGGGCACTGGCGGCCTTGACAAGACCGACCTTGGCACGCTCATTCTCGCTGCCGACAACACTTATACGGGTGGCACGACCATCAGCAGCGGCGTGCTGCAGCTTGGCAACAATGGCACCAGCGGAAGTGTCATCGGCAACATCACGAACAATGCATCGCTCGTGTTCAATCGCAGTGACGCTGCGACTTACGCCGGCATCGTGAGCGGTATTGGTGAACTGACGCAGGCAGGAAGCGGCACCACCGTCCTGACCGGCCATAGCACATACACCGGGCTTACCACGATTTCCGCAGGCATCTTGCAGTTGGGTGATGGCGGTGCGACGGGCTCCATCGCGGGGCCGGTAACGGACAATGCATCGCTGGTGATCAATCACGCCAACCTGGTCACGTTGCCTGGCACGATTTCCGGCACCGGCTCGCTCATTCAGCAGGGTCAGGGAACCACGGTGCTTGCCGCGGACAATACTTATGTCGGCGGCACGACCATCGCGGCAGGTACGCTGCAGTTGGGCAACGGAGGTACCAGCGGCAGCATAGCCGGCAACATCATTGACAATGCCACGCTTGTCTTCGACCGCAACGACACGGTGACCTACGGCGGCGTGGTCAGCGGCAGCGGGACCCTGACCCAAGCGGGCACAGGTACGCTGGTGCTCAGTGGCGATAACAGCTACACAGGCGTCACAACCATCGCGAGCGGCGTGCTTCAGATTGGCGATGGCGGAAGCACGGGGTCGATCGCCGGCCCCATGGTGAACAACGGCGGCCTGCAGTTCAATCGTGGTGACAGCCTGAACTACGCTGGCACCATCAGCGGTAGCGGCTGGGTACGCCAGTTCGGTAGCGGCACGACGACGTTGACTGGCACCAACAGCTTCACCGGCGGAACCTTCGTCGACGCCGGCACGCTGGCGGTTGGTGCCGACAACAATCTTGGCGATCCATCCGGCGCAGTGACCTTGAACGGTGGCACCTTGCAGCTGAATGCCGCCTTCGACAGCGTGCGCAGCCTGGTGTTCGACGCTGCAGGCGGCACTATCGCAACGACCAATCGCAACAAGTTTTCCGGATCTGTGACCGGCATAGGCGGACTGACCAAGACCGGTGCCGGTGTGCTGGTCTTCAACACCACCGCCAACTTCGCCGGCCCCACGCGTGTGGCCGCCGGTACTTTGGCGGTGGGCGATGCGGCGCACGCCAGCGCGCAATTGGCCGGTGGCGGATACGTCAACGTGGATCTCGGCGCGGCGTTCGGCGGCTATGGCAGCGTGACGGGAGATGTCGACAACGCTGGCACGCTGGGTGTCGGCAACGCCTTGCCGGCGTTTGCCCATGGCCCGGATGCGACATTCACCATCAACGGCCAGCTGGTGAACACCGGTGTGATCACCATGAACAACGGCGTCGCTGGCGATCAGCTTCGTGTGGCCGGCACGTATGCCGCCAGCGGCGGCGAGCTGGACGCGGATGCTGTCTTGAACGAGGGGGGTGCCACTGCTGCATCCGATCGCCTTGCAGCCAGCGCCGTGACACTGGCCGGTGCTCCCACTCGTATCGTGGTGCAGTCAGTTGGCGGCAATGGCGCGGTGACCACTGGCGATGGTATTCCGCTGGTGAGCGTGCCTGACGCTTCCGCCGCGGGCGCCTTCGTGCTGGGCGGTCGCGTGGTGGCGGGCCCGTACGAATACCTGTTGTATCAAGGTGGCGTTGCCGACCCGACCAACGGCTGGTGGTATCTGCGCTCGTCGGTGGGACCCACGCTACCGGCGCCGATCATTCCCCCAGGTTCGCCAGCTCTATCAGGGACTCCCCCGTCATCAGCGCTCCCCGGTCCACCGGGACCGCAGCCAGTGTCTTCTGAAAATCTGCCGATCGGACAACCCATCTTCCGGCCAGAAGTCGGTGCGTATCTGGTCAATCGCCATGCCGCGACGAACATGCTGCTGCTAACACTGCATGATCGTCAGGGCGACCCCCAGTACGGCTCGTCGGCGCAAGATTCGGACAGTGCCATGGGCAAGCTGTGGTTTCGCGTGCTAGGCGAGTCAAACCGCGTCGATGCGGCGGGCGGGCTGTTAGAAACTCGAGGCGACAGCGCGTTGTTCCAGTTCGGTGGAGACGTCGGTAACTGGAATCTACTGAGCGACAACGACCGCCTTCATGTGGGCGGCATGCTGGCGCGTGGCAATGCGAACGCCGATGCATCCGCCTCATTCAATCCCTCTAGCGCCCATGGGCATACGGACGGCACAGTCACAGGCGCTTATGCCACCTGGTTCGCTCATGACGAACAGCGAATCGGTGCCTACCTGGATGCGTGGATGCAGTATGGCTGGTTCGACAACACGATACGCAGCGACATGTTGCCTTCTGTCGACTATCACTCACGCAGCTGGGAGGCATCGTTGGAGTATGGCTACGGCGTGGGCATCGGCGCGCATTGGGTGGTCGAGCCGGAGGCACAGGTTGTGTATACCGACTACCGCGCCGATCGTATCGTTGACAGCAGCCGTACCCGCGTGCAGTCACTCGATGGCGGCCTCACGCTCGGGCGCCTGGGCGTTCGCCTGTACCCGCAACTATCCTCTGACTATGCCTTGCGCCCCTTCCTGGAAATGAACTGGTGGCACGGCGGCGCGGCCAGCGAGATCGCCTTCAACGGCATCCCCGTGGCCGACGCTGTACCGGACAATCGCTACCAGGTGAAAGCAGGCTTCCAGGCCTTGGTAGGCGAAGGCTGGGTGGTCTGGGCCAGCATTGACAACGAATGGGGTCATGACGCCTATCGGCGCGCAGCGGGTCAGATGGGTGTGAAATATAGTTGGTAGAGAGGACATGTCTTGTATTGCGAGTGTAATGACGTCCGCTTGCAACCCGAAGTGGACCTCTCGGGGGCGGCCGAAAATAGGCAATAGCAGCAAGGAGAGCAACACCAGTACGTTGTTCAGACTCTACCGAAATGTTGTTGATCCATCACCGAAATCTGCATACGCGTACACGTACTGCGTATACGCGTAGACGTAGTTACCATGCAGTTCCGCTACAGGTAGCTTTGTTTTCGCATCGGGTCGCGATGCGTATTGGAGCAAATTTTGTGCAAAGCAAAATGATTGAGCCGATGAAGATTAGCCTTCAGCGGATAGGTGAATTAACTGGCGAATCGGTATCGGTTATCTACGACGCGATCAACGCAGGTCATCTAAGGACCTTTCTGGTCGGTCGCCGCCGCTTCGCGCGGCCAGAAGCTATTCGGGCATGGGTGGACCATCTTGAGGCGCAGAGCGATTCGGGGCGGCCGGTGTGTTATCGGCGACGTGAGGTGAGTCGTTGCTGTCCTACGGTGCACTCCGATGAGTGATGTATCCGTAGGTCGACGGAAGCTATCCCGAGGTGCTCGCAAATGCCGCAACCGGCCGTTGCTGTTGATCTCGCAGAAGTACATTGATCCAAATGGAAATTGGCATCGACCACCCGGGATTTGTGAGCAATACCTAAATGTCTGGGCCGCCGTGGTCCGCCCAGCCATGGCCGAGCCCATTTAATAATGCGCGTTTGTGCGGTACGCGATGTATCGAAGTTTCGACCCCACAAGATGTGGTGTCGATCTTATGAACTTCTATAAGCATCATTTGGGTGATTACTCCAAAGCGACCTCACACCTTTCGTTCGTCGAGGACGCTGCATACAGCAAGCTTCTCCGCAAGTACTACAGCAAAGAGAAGCCCATTCCGGGTGCACTCAATGCCGCCCAGCGTCTGGTAGGGGCGCGAGCCCGTCACGAGAGAATGGCTGTCGAGACGGTGCTCAAGGAGTTCTTTCAGTACGACGGGGAGCGGAATGTCTGGCGCAATAA
Organism: Dyella japonica DSM 16301; assembly: GCF_001010355.1. Classification (GTDB taxonomy): domain Bacteria; phylum Pseudomonadota; class Gammaproteobacteria; order Xanthomonadales; family Rhodanobacteraceae; genus Dyella; species Dyella japonica. The sequence continues at coordinate 56,216 of NZ_JPLA01000022.1, forward strand.
GCGAGCCGACGAAGAGATTTCCAAGGCCAATGCCCAGGCGGAGACGAATCGGCGTATCGCTGAGGAGCGCGAGGCGTCGCGGCGTCGAAGGAACGAAGTCGATGATCGAGTGGTTTCGAGCGGCGAAATGGGTAAGTCATTCAACGAGCTCGGCACGAACCGTGAACCTAGCCAGACGCCAGACTCCATAAGCCACATCTCCAAGACAGGAAAGCCAGAGCACTCGCACGCATCAGCACTTTTGGAGGTGTCGACCGAGGCCGGGCGTGCGTGTGCGCTTCTCCGTCAAGCCGGTTGTAGGAGAGTCAATCCAAGCAATCCAAAGCTCCTCGCTGCACTTAATGAGGGGGTGACCCCGGAAACGATCCGTGACACCTACCTCGAACGCCCTGACGCCGCTGCCCCGTTTGCGTGGGCCATTGCCACTGCTCGTAATCGTCAAGCCCAATGCGCGACGGAAGAAACTGTCCCCACGCCGACACGAGTCACCGGTGCGGCACCGATGAGCAAAACCCTGCAGGCACTCCATGAACTCGAAGCGCACAAAAATGGTACCCGAGTGGATCAAGCGGGAAATCGGCTCCGGATTACAGAAGTTGGTTCTGCTTAGCCTCGAACGAACTCCCGCGATGGACGTTCTTTCCGGTGGAACATTGCCCGCCTGTGCAGAGGCAATCTCCTATGGGCGAGAGTTTGACGAGGAGCGTGACGTTCCGAGGTTCAGGACCGCGTTTCTGAGGCTTCAGGCGACATGTAGACAGTGGCCCGTTCCGCGCGATTTTATTGAAGCGCTTCCTAGCCACGAAAGGGTAGTCAAACCTAAGCGAATCGATAGCGATGCGGCGCGTAGCGGTCGAATGCAATCCATCAAAGATGCCTCTGAAAGGATTGAGTCTGGTGGCTCGCAGTACCCGGCAAGTAATCATTCGATCGGGTTTTGAAGACGGCCTTGGTGCTGACATTAAGAGGGCGCGATATGAAGCGGGTAGGCCGCTGGCATCGGTGAGTGGGCCAGCGTTAGCCCAACAGAAGTACAGAGCATCGATGAGTGGGCCAGCGTCTGCCCAGCAGCGGTACGCAGCATCCTTCAGTGGGCCAATGATGGCCCACTGACACGTACCGAGGCATTGAGAGGGGTGATTGTGCGAAGTGCCATTCCATGCCCCTTATTCACAAACTGCCCATGGGTTGACGCGGTCACTGACGTGGTCGCGTGAATTCCTTGATGCGAACCTAGCGGCCCTCAAACTATCACCATCAATACAATTAAAACAATCATTGGTATTGATGGATTGCGATTTGGTTCAGGCGGACGCAGAAGACGGCAGAGATTACACTGATGGTATTGATGGCTTTGGAGTGAGTTATGGAGGGCGTCGACATTGTCAATGGCGAAGCACTTGCGGCCGGGCCTTACTCGGGTGCTCCTTTCCTGACGACTCGCCCGCGGTCCGATCATCTATCAGTGGTCGTCTCGGGGCGTCAGTCTCGATCTGGGCATGCGCCACTCTAGGTGGCCATTCCCCAAGAGCTCCTTCGCCGCCTGCGGTTCGAAACCCTTGGCAGCACCAATCAGGTCCTCATCGCCCTTGTTCGCCAAGCCATAACCTGGCTGGATGGCGACGGCCTGACGTTGCGCGCCGATGTCCATGAAGGGCCTGTCCCTGCGTCGCCGGTCGCCACCAGAGTCATCCCGGATCATCTCGACAGGCAAGCGAAGCAGGACTTCATCCAGTCCCTGGATGACCTTTGGCCCAATGCCCGCCTGAGCTCAGTGCTACGAGACGGGCATTTGCTTGCCATCCAGATGGAGCGACAACCCAGAGCAGATGCTCAGCTCACTCAGATATCCATTCCCAAGGAAGTGCTGGCACGCTTGCAGCGCGATGGTGTCGGAGCAGTCAGTCAGTTGGTTATTTCGCTTGCTCCCTACGCCATGCGTCGATTGGACAGAGACAAGCTCTCTCTGGATGTGGGAGCTGAGTCGGCCCGTCCAGCGATCTCGAGCAACGAGGCCGAAGCAAAGCAACCTAAGGGCAGTGCAGTTAAGGAGCACCAAAAATCGGCGAGCCTGACTGTTGGCGATCTGATCAGCGCGTTGTCAAGGCTGCCCACGCACTCGCGTGTCGTGTTCGACGAGCGCGAGGACAGGTGGTGGGACGTCGAGCACGTAGAGGCTTCTCATATGGGTGTCGACAACTCTTGCGAGCGAGCACCGGCTCCAAGGGGGGGGGCTCCGCTGGAGGAGGCAGCGGTGCTTGTGTTGCTAAAGGGGAGCCCATCCGACGTCTACGAATTTAATGGCGACGAGATCGAGTGATCAGCGGTCCTCTTGTGCAGTTTCGGCTGTCAAAGGAACCGACAAGCTGGCAAGAAGAGCCGATGGTGATGGGTGTTGTAGCAAGAGCCGAGACTCAAGCTCGTCGTCAACATTCCGAACAAGCGGCCGAATACTTCTGTTCGATGGCATAAAAGCTGTTGATGATGGCGTTGGTTAGAAGTGCAAGAGGCTATAGCTGGCAAAGCCAGATCCCTCAGGCCAATGACGAAGACTGGTGTCTAGAGGCGCAAACGGAAAAGCCGAAAGCTATTAATTGTCGACATTAAAAACCCACTCTGGGCCACGGCGGACCATCTTCGCGCCAACATGGGCGGCGCCCGGACCAAGCACACTGTGTTTGGGCTCACCATTGCCAGCATGCTTTCCGCTGAGATGGTGAATTTCCCCATCGCTCGCTACTTTTAATCCTTGGCAGTAGCGCAGTGTGGTGCCTCGAGCCGCCGCATTTTACGCGACCTCTCTAGTTGGTGTGCGAGTGCAAGTGCCTGCCGGCTCCAAATCAAATCTAATCTGCTGGATTTACTTGATTCGTAGTTGCCCGCCACGACTCGTAAGAGTCGCGTGATGCCTCACGTGTGCTCAGCGTCGGTGAGCAGCGAGCTGTCAGGAGGGCGCAGTCGTCTTGTTTTTTTTGCAGGATGCTTGCAGGACAAATGAAAAAGGCCGCTCGGTGAGAGTGGCCTAAGTCATTGAAAACATTGGTCGGGGTGACATGATTCGAACATGCGACTTCTACGTCCCGAACGTAGCGCTCTACCAGGCTGAGCTACACCCCGTGGGAGCCGCGTATCTTAATGACACCTCGGAGGCTTGGCAACAGTTGCGGGGAAAAAATCTTCACAAACGTTGGCCGGCGGGTCGCAGGGCCTCTGAGCAAGGTCTTGGGGCGGCCTTCTGCTAATCTATACGGCTCTGTCGGACAGGTTGCCAACCGGCGTTGGCCGACGTTTTTCACACCGCTAAGCAGAGGACTTCATGGCGCTTACCCAGGCCCGCACCATGCCCGGCGTGCTCGAGCTGCTGCCGCTCGACCAGATCGCGTTCCAGCGCATGCTCGACGTGATCCGCCGCAACTATGAGCGCTTCGGTTTTCTGCCGGTGGAAACGCCGGTGATGGAATTCTCCGACGTGCTGCTCACCAAGACGGGCGGTGAGACCGAGCGCCAGGTGTATTTCGTGCAGTCCACCGGCGCCTTGAACAACGCCGACAAGGGCGACGGCGTGCCCGAGCTGGCGCTGCGCTTCGACCTCACCGTGCCGCTGGCCCGCTATGTGGCCGAGCATGAGCACGACCTCTCGTTCCCGTTCCGCCGCTACCAGATGCAGCGCGTCTACCGCGGCGAGCGCGCCCAGCGCGGCCGCTTCCGCGAGTTCTACCAGTGCGACATCGATGTGATCGGCAAGGACAGCCTGTCGGTGCGTTACGACGCCGAGCTGCCCGCGGTGATCTACAGCGTGTTCCGCGAACTGAACGTCGGCGCGTTCACCATCCAGCTCAATAACCGCAAGCTGATGCGCGGCTTTTTCGAAAGCCTGGGCGTCACCGATGGCGAGCAGCAGACCCTGGTGCTGCGCGAAGTGGACAAGCTGGACAAGCGCGGCGCCGATTACGTGCGTGACACGCTGATCGCCGAGCCGTTCGGCCTGAGCGCGGAAACCGCGCAGAAGATCCTCGATTTCGTGCAGGTGCGCTCCACCTCGTTGCAGGACGCGCTCGACAAGCTCGACGCGCTCGGCGCCGGTCCGGAAACGATGGAGCAGGGCCGTGCGGAGCTGAAGGAAGTGCTGCAGCTGATCCACGCGTTCGGCGTGCCGGAATCGCATTACGCCTTGAACCTGTCGATTGCCCGTGGCCTGGACTACTACACGGGCACCGTCTACGAGACCACGCTCAACGATCATCCGCAGATTGGCTCGGTCTGTTCCGGTGGTCGCTACGAGAATCTCGCCGGCCAGTACACCAAGTCGCACCTGCCGGGCGTGGGCATTTCGATCGGACTCACCCGCCTGTATTGGCAGCTGCGCGATGCCGGCCTGATTGGCACCGCGCGCAGCACGGTCGACGTTCTCGTGACCCAGATGGATCCGGCGCAGCTGCCGGCTTACCTGGCCGTGGCCAGCGAATTGCGCGGTGCCGGCATCGCCACCGAAGTGGTGCTCGATGGCGGCAAGCTTGGCAAGCAGTTCAAGTACGCCGACCGCGCGGGCATCCGCTTCGTGATCGTGCTGGGCGAAGACGAGCTGGCCAAGGGCGTGGTGACCGTGAAGGACCTGCGCCGCGAGGACCAGTTCGAAGTGGCGCGCGCCGATCTGATCAAGACGCTGCGGGTGGAACTGGCGCAGGCCGAAATCGGCGCCTGAGCGCACCTCGCTTTCATCACATGCCGCCGCAGCCTCGACGCGCGGCGGCTGACATCGACTTGAAGGCCCGTCCGGGCTGGAGCCAAGCATGACCGCAAAGACGATACTCCTGGACGGCAACAGCCTTACCCGCGATCAACTGGTCGCCGTGGCCCGCCAGGGTCTGCGCGTGGAGCTCGATGAGGTTCAGCTCAAGCGCGTGCAGCGCGCTGCCGATTTCCTCGCCGACAAGGTGAGCTGCGGCGAACCCACCTATGGCGTCACCACCGGTTTCGGCAGCAATGCCGACAAGCTGCTGGGCGCGCACCGCCTGCGCGACGAGCTGCCCGGCGGCAATCCGGACAAACCGGAAGGCACGCTGCTGGAAGAGCTGCAGCACAACCTGATCACCACGCATGCGGTGTGCGTCGGCAAGCCGTTTGCGCCGGAAGTGGTGCGCGCGATGTTGGTGATCCGCATCAACACGCTGATGCGCGGCCATTCGGGCATCCGCGTGGAAACGCTCAAGGCACTCACCGCCATGCTCAATGCCGGCGTGGTGCCGGTGGTGCCGGAGAAGGGATCGGTAGGCGCCAGTGGCGACCTGGCCCCGCTGTCGCACCTGGCCATCGTGCTGCTGGGCGGCGGCGAAGCGTTCTATCAGGGCGAGCGCCTGGACGGCGCCGAAGCGCTCAAGCGCGCCGGCTTGTCGCCGATCCGCCTGTCCTTCAAGGAAGGTCTGGCACTGAACAACGGCACCGCGCAGATGCTGGCGACCGCGGCGCTCGCGCTGGACGAGCTTGAGCATCTGCTGGAGCTTGCCGATCTTGCCGCCGCGATGACGCTCGACGCGTTCGCTGGCCGTAGCGGCGCCTTGCGCCCGGAAGTGCACGCGCTGCGTCCGCATCCAGGTCAGGTGGACGCTGCCGCTCACGTGCGCGAGCTGCTTACCGGCAGCACGCTGGTGGATATTCCGTATCACCTGGTGCCGCGCTTCAAGCAGTGGTCGGCTGAGGCGTGGGCCGATCCTGCCGATCAGGCGCTCACCTTCGATATTGGTTGGGACTGGGTGCCCGCCAACCAGCGTCATGGCCGCGAAGCGTTTTACGCGCGTTTTCTGCCGTTCAAGGGCGGCAAGAAGCACCAGCCGCAGGACGCCTATTGCCTGCGTTGCATGCCGCAGGTGCACGGCGCCGTGCGCGACGCCTGGGCACAGGCCTGCCGCGTGATCGACGTGGAACTGAACTCGGTCACCGACAATCCGCTGATCTTCCCGGATGCGGAGGATGCGCAGTTCATCGAAGAGCAGGTGATCTCCGCCGGCCACTTCCACGGCATGCCGCTGGCCTTGGCCATGAGCTACGTGAAGGCCGCCATTCCGGTGCTCGCGTCGATCTCCGAGCGTCGCCTCAACAAGCTGGTCGACCCGGCCACCAATGACGGCCTGCCGGCCTTCCTCACTGGCAACGAGGACGGCACCGATTCCGGCTTCATGATCGTGCAGTACACCGCCGCCGCGCTGGTGAACGATCTGGCCACGCGTGCGCACCCGGCCAGCGTGTACTCCGTGCCGACTAGCGCGAATGCAGAAGACCACGTGTCGATGGGCGCCAACGAAGCGCGCCACGTGTTGGAGATGATGGAAGATCTCGGCTACGTGCTGGCGATGGAACTGTACACCGCCGCGCAGGCGCTGGATTTCCGCCAGGCCATGCTCAACGCCGCACGCCGGCTTGCCTCGCGCGGCGACTGGCAGGCTTTGGCCGGCAAGGTGGCCAATGCACCGCGCGAAGACAACGCGCATTACGCGCAATTCGCGGAAGAGGTGAAGCAACTCACCGTGGCGCTGACCAACGTCGGCGATTTCCACGCGGGTTCGGCGGTGCGCAAGGCGCACGATGCCTTGCGTCAGCGCATCGATTTCATGTCGCGCGATCGGGCGATGGATGGGGATGTGCGGACGATCTGCGAGATGGTGCGGCAGCGGGTGTTTGCCAAGTAAGTGTGCTGAGAAGGGTCGCTAAGGCGGCCCTTTTCTTTTGAAGGGTATGGGCGAGTTGAGTCGCGCACAGGGTGCGCTCCCACAGAGGTTGGCTAGCCCTGTGGGAGCGCACCCTGTGCGCGACTCAATCTTGCGACAAACTCGCCCGCCACAACTGCCGAGCCACCCACGCAAGCCACAGCAGGATCAGCACGATCAACGCCTTCTGCGTAAGCCCCGGCGGCAACCCCTTCCACAACGCCAACACCCACATCTGTACAAACGCCAGCCACGCCAGCGCAACGCCGAGATGGCGACCGCTCTGCATGCGCGGATCGCGCAGCCAGTGTGTCGACAGCACCAGCATGGCGACCACGAGGCATAGGAAGGTGGCCTGCGCCGCCTCGCCATGGACCAGCCGCGCGAAATCTTCGCTGGGCGTGTGCTCGTACAGCACCGTCCATGCGACCACGGGCAGCGCCAGTGCGGCAATGAGGAAGAGGGCGCTCGCCAGAGCGCTGCGCAATGGTGCGCGGGTAGCCCGGAAGCTCGACCAGGCGAGGCAGGCCAGCGCGCTGGCCATCAGATAGTAGGCGCCACGCAGCCAGGCGCCGCCTGCACCACGCAGATAGGCGCTCAGTGGCATGGCGACCGGATCGAGATCCGCGCGCGACACCTGCAGCACACCCGCCGTCAACGCAAAAGCGAACACAACGAAAGCCATCCAGACGGCTGCTGAAGCCAGTGCGGTGTTTCGCTGCGGAGCAGTCATGCGCTTCCTTTAGTCGGCCGCGGGCGCCGGCGCCCGGTGATGATGATCGCTCAAGGGCACCTCCGGCAGCAGCAGGATCAGCACGAAGGCGCATGCCACGATGCACGCACCCAAGGTGAAAGTTGAGGCGATCGCGTGGCGATAAAGCAGCACCGCGGCATCCGTCGCCTGGGGCAGCACGTGGTTCGCCATGCCGCCGCCTTCGGGCGACATGCTCACCGCGGGCGCCGCTGCACCGCCGTGGCTGCGCAGCTGCCAGGCGAGGATCGCGCCCGAGCCCGCCACGCCGACCAGGCCGCCCAGCGAACGGAAGAAGGTGAGCGTGGCCGTGCCCACGCCGCGATGGATCGGCGCCAGCGCGCTTTGCACGGCAATCGTCACGTTCGGCATGACCAGGCCCAGGCCCAGGCCAAGCGCAAAGATGGCCGGCTCGATGATGCCCAGGCTTTGCGCGGTGGCCGCGCTCCATGCCAGCACGCCGAACGCCAGCGTCGCCAGCGCGAGCCCTCCCACCACGGTGGGCTTGTAACGCCCGGCGCGCATCAGCACGCGTCCGTTGAACAGCGACGACAGCGCGATGCCTATCATCATGGGCCCTGTCAGCAGTCCGGAGGTCGCTGGGCTCACACCCATCACCAGCTGGAAGAACAGCGGGAAGAACAGGCTCGCGCCCATCAGGCCCATGAAGGTCAGCGCCATCACCAGGCTGGCGATCACGAACAGGCGATTGTGGAACAGGTCCAGCGGCAACACCGGCTCGGGTTCGTGCTTCACGTGCCGCACGAACATCACGCCGGTGGCCAGCGCAAAGGCGCTGAGCGTCATGATCGGCATCGATGTCCACGGCCATTGGCCGCCGCCCAGGGTCAGCACCAGCAGCAACGCCACCGTGCAGCCCGTCATCAGCACGGAACCGAGATAGTCGATGCGTCGCGCATGCAATGGCGTGTATTGCCTGAGCGTGCGGCTGATGATCACGAACGCCACGGCGCCGACCGGCAGGTTGACGAAAAAGATCCAGTGCCAGGACAGCAGGTCGGTGATGACGCCGCCCAGCACGGGGCCGACCACGCTGCACAGCGCGAAGATGCCCGCCACCACGCCCTGTCGTTTGCCGCGCTGGGTGGGCGGCACCATGTCGCCGATGATGATCTGCGCCAGCGGCAGCAGGCCGCCCGCACCGATACCCTGGATGGCGCGGAACACGATCAGTTCGAGCAGGTTGCTCGCGGCGCCGCACAGCACGGAGCCAAGCAGGAACATGAAGATGGCGAAGTACAGCACGGGCTTGCGGCCGTATTGATCGCTCAGCTTGCCGTACAGCGGCATGGTGGCCGTCGACGCGAGGATGTACGAGGTCACCACCCACGACAGATGGCTTATGCCACCCAGGTCGCTCACGATGCGGGGAAGGGCCGTGGCGACGATGCTTTGATCGATGGCGCCCAGCGCCAGCACGATCACCAGGCCGGCAAAGACGCGGCGAATCTCGTGCTCGGTCGCAGGGTGGATGTCATCCGCGGAGGCGGCAAGGGTGGCGCTGGGTGTGCTCATGCGTCGATGTCGTTCAGTTCAATGTCGTTCAATGCCGGAATGGCGGCCCACAGTGCGGCGCGCGACGAAGGCGAGAGCTGCAGCAGCGCCTTGGTAAGTTGGTCGGTGCGGCGCCGGCGCTTGGCCTCGATCACGGCGCGCCCGTGCGCGGTGGCCACCAGGCCCACGCGTCGCCGGTCGCCATCGGCCGGTTCGGTGCGTTTGACCAGGCCGGCGGCCACCATGCTGTTGATATGTCCCGTCATGGTCGGGCTGCGCAGGCCCTCCAGCTGGGCCAGCTCGCCCACGCCGATGCCGGGGTTCTCCAGCACGTGCAGCATCAAGGGCAGCTGGACCAGCGAGATGTCCTGGTGATCCGAGTGGCGGCGCAGCTGGCGAAACAGCCGGCGCAGCGCCGGCCGCAACTGCTCGGCCAGTTCGCGGGCATCGCCTTCGGTGGCTGGCTTCTGGCTCATGGGCGGCTTGACCGGGTAAATAGATAGGCTACCTATCTAATTTAGCGCAGATGAGGCCCGTTAGCGAGCGCCATGGCCCGGGCAGGGTGCGTCCAAGTGGCAACTGGTTTCGGCAAGCGCGCCTGGATCGCCATGCGAGTCGACTTTCCGATGTTGATTCTTCGCAAGATTTTGCTGGCCGGGAGGCAGCGCTAAGCCCTGTTTATGCCTATCGCTGCACGGGGTTGCCCCGGCGCGCCGACGCACGTATCATCTGTTCCACTGTATTAACGCATTAGTACATTATGAAGCGCCGATCGATCGATCCCGAGCTGCCTGCCGAGTCCGCCGAGCTGAGTCTGTGCGAGGCGTTGCTGTCGCTGAAGAATGCCGAGGAAATGTCGGCCTTCCTGCACGACCTGTGCACCCCCTCCGAGCTGGAGGTGATGGTGGACCGCTGGCGCGTGGTGCCTTATCTGCTTGATGGCGTGTCGTATCGCGAGATCCACGAACGCACGGCGGTGAGCATCACCACCATCGGACGCGTTGCGCGTTACCTCAACCAGGGCAGTGGCGGCTATCTCGCCGCAGCAGCCCGCGCCGCGCGTCGCCGTGCAGCGACCAAGAAGGCCAAGGCATGAAACCGCGAGACCGACTGCGCATCGCGATGCAGAAATCCGGCCGCCTCACCGAGCCGGCACTGGAGTTGCTCAACCGCTGCGGGCTCACCTTCCGCCAGAGCCGCGACAAGCTGTTCTGTTTTGGCGAAGGTGAACCCGTCGACCTGTTGCTGGTGCGCGACGACGACATTCCCGGCCTGATCGCGCAGGGCGTGTGCGACCTGGGCATCGTGGGCCGCAACGTGCTCAGCGAATACCGCCTCACCGGCGGCCTGGATGGCCCGGCGCTGGCCGAATGGCGGCCGCTGGGCTTTGGACGCTGTCGCCTCTCGGTGGCGGTGCCGCAGGATCTGGACTATCGCGATGCCTCGCAGCTGCAGGGCAAGCGCATCGCCACCTCGTATCCGGGCCTGCTCGGCGAGTGGCTGCGCGAGCGCGGCATCGATGCCGGCGTGGTGACGCTGGCCGGGTCGGTGGAGATCGCGCCGCGCCTGGGCACGGCCGATGCGATCTGCGATCTGGTGCAGAGCGGCGGCACGCTGGTGGCCAACCAGCTGCGCGAAGCAGACGTGCTGCTGGAGAGCGAGGCCGTGCTGGCCGGTCCGCAGACGCTGCCCACGGACGAGCGTGGCGACATGATCGAGCTGCTGCTCAAGCGCCTCGATGGCGTCATCCAGGTGCGCGAGTCGCGCCTGCTGTTGCTGCAGACCTCGCGTGGCGCGCTCGATGCCGTGATCCGCCTCCTGCCCGGTGGCCCGCAGCCGACCCTGCTGCCGGTGGCGGGCCAACCCGATCAGCTGATGTTGCAGGCGCTGTGTGCCGGCGAAGTCAGCTGGCGCCAGCTGGAAGAGATCAAGAAGGCCGGGGCGCGCGAGATGTTCGTGCTGCCGGTCGAGAAGATGCTTGCGTGATGCAGGCGCGATGAACGAGCCCAACGTATGAACCGCCTAGATTGGAATGCCTTGGATACGCAGGCGCAGCGCGCGGCGCTGTCGCGACCGGCGCAGTCGCGAGCCGAAAGCCTGCGCACCGGCGTGGAGCAGATCGTCGCCCGCGTGCGTGCGGACGGCGATCTCGCCCTGCGCGAACTCACCGCCAAGCTTGACCGTTGCGAACTGCACGCCATCGAAGTCACCGAGCAGGAGTGGCGCGAGGCCGAAGCTCGCCTGGCTCCCGCGCTGAAGGCCGCCATCGAAGAAGCCGCGTCGCGCATCGACGCCTTTCATCGCGCAGCGGCGCCGCAACCGGTGGGCTTGGACACGGCCAGCGGTGTTCGCGTGGAGCGCATGCTGCGTCCCATTGGCCGCGTCGGTTTGTACGTGCCGGCGGGCAGTGCGCCGTTGCCGTCCACCGCCTTGATGCTCGGCGTGCCCGCGCGCATTGCCGGTTGCGCGGAAGTCGTGCTGTGTTCGCCCGCGCGCCCGGATGGCCGGTGCGATGACGCCGTGCTGTACGCCGCGCGCATCACCGGCGTGCACCGCGTGTTCAAGCTCGGTGGCGCGCAGGCGATCGCCGCCATGGCCTATGGCACTGAGTCCGTGCCCAAGTGCGACAAGCTGTTTGGCCCAGGCAATGCCTGGGTGACCGAGGCGAAGCTGCAGGTGTCGGGCGATCCCGAAGGCGCGGCCATCGATATGCCGGCCGGCCCGTCCGAAGTGCTGGTGATTGCCGACGAGCAGGCCAACCCGGCATTTGTTGCCGCCGATCTGTTGTCGCAGGCCGAACACGGGCCGGATTCCCAGGTCATCCTGCTGAGCCCGTCGCCGTCGCTGCTGGATGCGGTGGAGATGGAAGTGGCGAGCCAGTGCGCCGCCCTGCCTCGTGCGCAGATCGCCGAGCAGGCGTTGACGCAGAGCCGCCTGATCGCCGTCTCCTCGCTGGCGCAGGCGGTGCAGGTGAGCAACCGGTATGCGCCGGAGCACTTGATCCTGCAGGTCAGCGAACCGCGCGCCTTGCTCGATGCAGTACAAAGCGCGGGCTCGGTCTTCCTCGGTGCATGGACGCCCGAGTCGGTGGGCGACTACTGCAGCGGCAGCAACCATGTGTTGCCGACCTATGGCTATGCGCGCAGCTACAGCGGTGTATCGGTGGCCAGTTACCAGAAGCAGATCACCGTGCAGGAGCTGTCGCCGGAAGGCCTGCGCACGATTGGTCCCTGCACGGCCACGCTGGCTGCCGCCGAGCAGCTGGAAGCGCATCGCCGCGCCGTGACGCTGCGACTGGCGGCGCTGGAGAACGCAGCATGAGCGTGCTCGACCTGGCTCGCCCCGAGATCCGCGCCATGCAGCCGTACTCGTCGGCGCGCATGGAAGCCAGCGGCGGCCGCGTGTTTCTCAACGCGAATGAATCGGCGTGGGCGCCGCCGGGCGATGGCGAGCTGGCCTGCAACCGCTATCCCGATCCGCAACCAGCTGCCCTGGTAGATGCGCTGGCGCGCCTGTATGGCGTGCGGCCCTCGCAGTTGCTGGTAGGGCGCGGCAGCGACGAAGCCATCGACCTGCTGGTGCGCGCATTCTGCCGCGCTGGTGAAGATGCGATCGCGATCCAGCCGCCCACCTTCGGCATGTATGCGGTGAGCGCGCAGATACAGAACGCCGGCGTGGTGACGGTACCACTTCAGTCGGACTTCACCTTGGATGTGGACGCGGTGCTCGCCGCAATCACACCGGCGGTGAAGCTGGTGTTCGTGTGCACGCCGAACAATCCGACCGGACAACTCGTGCCGTTGCGTGATGTGGTGCGTCTCGCGCAGGCGCTGACCGATCGCGCGCTGCTGGTGGTCGACGAGGCCTATATCGAATTCTCCGACGCACCCAGTGCCACGTCGCTGGTGAACCAGTTCGACAACCTCGCTGTGCTGCGCACGTTGTCGAAGGCGTGGGCACTGGCGGGGGCGCGCATCGGCAGCCTGGTAGCCAACGAAGACGTGATCGGCCTGCTTCGACGCATCATCGCGCCGTATCCGTTGCCGCGTCCTTGTGTCGCCCTGGCCATGCAAGCCTTGGCTGATGAGGGGCAGGCGGCCGCGCGTGCGCATATCGCCATCGTCCGCGCACAACGTGAACGCATGGCCAGCGCGCTTGCCGCCATGCCTGGCGTGCGCGAAGTGCTCCCTTCACAGGCCAATTTCCTCGCCATTCGCCACGATGACGCGGCCGCGGTCTATCAACGCCTGCGGGGTGCCGGCATCCTCGTGCGCGACATCCAACGCTATCCGCAGCTGGGCGATGCGCTGCGCATCACCATCGGCTTGCCGGAGGAGAACGACCGCGTGCTCGACGTATTGCAGCAGATGGCCGCGGACGTAGCGGCCACGGTGAACGAAACAACCGCAGGACAAGGTGCATGAGCCGCAAGATTCTCTTCATCGATCGCGATGGCTGCCTGATCGAGGAGCCGGAAGATTTCCAGATCGACAGCTTCGAAAAATTCGCGCTGCTGCCTGGGGTGATTGCCGCCTTGCAGCGCTGCGTGGCCGCCGGCTACGAGCTGGTGATGGTGACCAATCAGGATGGCCTGGGTACTGGCAGTTTTCCCGAGGAGGATTTCATCGGTCCGCACGAATTGCTGATGCGCGTCCTCGCCTCGCAAGGCATCAAGTTCAGCGAGGTGCTGATTGACCGCAGCTTCCTGCATGAGCGCAAGGACACCCGCAAACCAGGCATCGGCATGATGCGCCACTACCTGGCGGACGACGGCTGGAGCCGTGCGGCGTCGGCCATGGTGGGCGATCGCGAGACCGACCTGCAGTTCGCCGCCAACATGGGTGTACGCGGCTTCCAGGTGGGTGCCAATGGCCTCGGCTGGAAAGAGGTTGCGCACCTGTTGCTCGATGCGCCGCGCCGGGCCACGGTGGAGCGCAATACACGCGAAACGCGGATCACCGTCAGCGTGAACCTGGACCAGTCCGCGGAGCCGCAGATCCACACGGGCCTGGGTTTCTTCGACCACATGCTGGAACAGATCGGCAAGCACGGAGGCTTCGCGCTGGCGCTGCGCTGCGACGGCGATACGCATATCGATGAGCATCACACCATCGAAGACTGCGCGCTGGCCCTCGGCCAGGCCTTGCGTCAGGCGTTGGGCGACAAGCGCGGCATTGGCCGCTACGGTTTCGTGCTGCCGATGGACGAAGCGCAGGCGAGCGCGACGTTGGATCTGTCCGGACGCCCGTATTTCGTCTTTGACGGCCAGTTCCCGCGTGAGCGTGTGGGGGATATTCCCACCGAACTGATCCCGCATTTCTTCCGCTCGCTGTGTGAAACGCTGGGCGCCAATCTGCACCTCAGCGTGCATGGCGACAATGCGCATCACATGGTGGAGGCGTGCTTCAAGGTGGTGGCTCGCACGTTGCGTCAGGCGATCCGGCGCGAAGGCAGCGATCTGCCCAGCACCAAGGGAGCGCTGTGATGAGCGTGGTGCTAGTCGATGCCGGCGGCACCAATATCGGCTCGGTGCGTTACGCCTTGCAGCGGCTCGGTGTGGAGGCGTCCCTGACATCGGATGCCGACGCCATCCGCACGGCCGACAAGGTGATCCTGCCGGGTGTGGGTGCGGCCGGTCCTGGCATGGCGCGGCTGCGCGAGCTTGGTCTGGTCGAACTGATGCGCTCGCTGACGCAGCCGGTGCTGGGCGTGTGCCTTGGCATGCAGCTGCTGTGCGAGCGCTCGGAGGAGGGCGATACCGAATGTCTCAGCCTGATCCCTGCGACGGTAAGTCGCTTCAGCGAACAGCCGGGGCTGCGTGTACCGCACATGGGCTGGAATCGGCTGCAGCGCCAACGCGAGCATCCACTGCTGGATGGCCTGGTCGATGGTGACTGGGCGTACTTCGTGCACAGCTATGCCGTGCCCGCGGGTGACTACGCCCTGGCGGTCACTGATTTCGGCGGCGCCTTCAGCTCGGTGATCGCACGGGGCAATTTTCACGGCATGCAGTTTCACCCGGAGCGCTCGGCCAAGGTCGGCGCCCGCCTGCTGAAGAACTTTCTCGAACTATGAGCTTCACCGTCATCCCCGCCATCGATTTGCGCGCAGGCCGCGTCGTTCGCCTCAAGCAGGGCGACTACGCGCAGCAGACCACCTATGACTTCGATCCGCGTTCGCTGGCCCGCGACTACGCGCAGGCCGGTGCGCAGTGGCTGCATCTGGTCGATCTGGATGGCGCCCGCGGCGGCAGCCTGGACAATCTCGCGGTGATCGAGGCGATCGCCAGCGATGGCATGCATATCCAGGCCGGCGGCGGTGTACGCAGCGAGGCGGACGTGCAGCGCCTGCTGGATGCCGGCGTGTCGCGGGTGGTGCTGGGCAGTCTGGCGATCCGTGATCCGGTGATGGTGGAAGGGTGGCTGGCGGCGCGCGGCGTCCAGCGTTTTACCCTTGCGCTCGACACTTTGTATCGCGACGGCGCCTGGCGCCTGCCCAGTGCCGGATGGACGGAGACGGAGTCCAATACGCTGGAGGAACTGGCGCCGTGGTACGCCGAGCGTGGCGCCAAACACCTGCTTTGCACCGATATCGATCGCGACGGCATGCTCGCGGGATTCAATCTTGAGTTGTATCGCTATCTGGCGGCGACGGTGCCCTCGATGGCGGTGCAGGCGTCAGGCGGTGTTCGTTCGCTAGAAGACATCCGCGCGGCGCGAGAGGCTGGCGCACAAGGCGTCATCCTTGGCCGCGCACTGCTGGAAGGCCGCTTCACCGTGAGGGAGGCGCTGGCATGTTGAGTCGTCGCATCATTCCCTGCCTCGACGTGCGCGATGGCAAGGTCGTCAAGGGCGTGCGCTTCCGCGACCACGTGGTGATGGGCGAGATCGTGGATCTGGCGCTGCGCTATCGCGACGAAGGCGCGGACGAACTGGTGTTCTACGACATCACCGCCAGTCCGGAAGGGCGCAGCGTCGATCGCGGCTGGGTCGAGCGTGTCGCCAGTGTCATCGATATTCCGTTCTGCGTGGCGGGCGGCATCCGCAGCGTGGACGAAGCACGTGCCGTGCTGCATGCAGGCGCGGACAAGATCTCGGTCAACTCGCCGGCGCTGGAGCGCCCCGATCTGATCGACGAGCTGGCTGCAGCGTTCGGCGTGCAGTGCGTGGTGGTGGGCATCGACAGCCTGCGTGATGCGGACGGCGAATGGCACGTGCGCCAGTACACCGGCGATCCCTCGCGCACGCAGGCCTTGCCGCGACGCACGCTGGACTGGATGGTCGAAGCCCAGCAGCGCGGTGCCGGCGAGATCGTGCTCAATTGCATGGGCAGCGATGGCGTGCGCCAGGGTTACGACCTGGAGCAGCTGGCCGCTGTGCGCAAGTTTTGCCTGGTGCCGCTGATCGCTTCCGGCGGCGCTGGTGCGCCCGAGCACTTTCGCGATGCCTTCCTCACCGCCGATGTCGACGGCGCGCTCGCCGCCAGCGTTTTTCACTCCGGCGCCATCGCCATTCCCTCGCTCAAGCAATCGCTTGATGCCTGGGGCGTCGCCGTACGAACGTAATCACGCCAGTCATCCGGTAAAGACCATGAACTCCACTACGCTCGATCCCGCCCGACTCGACTGGAGCAAAGGCGATGGCCTGTTGCCCGCCATCGTCCAGCATTGGCTGACGGGCGAGGTGTTGATGCTGGGCTACATGAATGCCCAGGCCCTGGAGGCGACGCAGCGCATCGGCCAGGTCACCTTCTATAGCCGCAGCAAGCAGCGTCTGTGGACCAAGGGCGAGTCGTCCGGGCATGTGTTGACGCTCAAGTCGGTACGCATGGACTGCGATGCCGACACCTTGTTGTTGCAGGCCGCGCCGCATGGGCCGACCTGCCACCAGGGCACCAGCAGTTGTTTCGGCAGTGAGGTGCAACCGCCGCTGGGCTTCCTGGCCGAACTCGATGCCTTGATCGCGCAGCGACATGCGCAGCGACCGGCCGGCAGCTACACCACCAAGCTGTTTGAAGGCGGCATACGCCGCATGGCGCAGAAGGTGGGCGAAGAGGGCGTGGAGACGGCGCTTGCCTCGGTGGCACAGGATGATGAGGCGCTGCTGGGCGAAGCGGCCGACCTGATCTATCACCTCACGGTGACGCTGCGGGCGCGAGGGCTGGGGCTTTCAGACGTCTCGGCCGTGCTCGCCCAGCGGCATGCGGTGAGTGTGTCGTCATAACCTCCCGGGAATGAGCCGCGCCACAACTGCACGGATGGCTAGCGCGGCCTTAACGGCTGCTGTGATTTCTTGTCAGCCCATGGATTGACGTGCTTGCACCACCTGCGGCGCGAAGCCACTGAGGCAGACATTCGCCTCACGGTCTTGGGATGTGAAGGCTGTTTTCACCTGGGATTTCTTTCTAGGGGACGCAACGCGTAGTGATCTGCCAGCGGGCAGACCGCCAGGGGTTGGTGTCCCATTCGAGGATCGCGTTATGGCTGATGTGGCAGTGATCGGTGGTGGGGCGGCAGGCGCGGCGGCGTTCGGCGAGCTGCTGGCGCGGTTCGAAGGAGGCACGGTCCACTGGATCGTCGGCCAGCATGCGCCCGGTCGCGGCGTGGCCTATGGCACCAGCGACAACCAGCATCTGCTGAATGTGCGTGCCGCATCCATGGGGGTGTTCCAGGAGCATGCGGAGGATTTTCTCCAGCATGCATCGCGGCAGCTGGGCCAGGTCAAAGGCACGGACTTTCTGCCGCGCCGTCTGTTCGGCGATTTCATCCAGGCGCAAGTCGGCGCGCGCATCGATGCGGCTCGTCGTGCCGGACGCAGTTTCCGCATCCATCCGGAGAGCGCGCGCGAGATCATCTCGCGCGGCGAAGGCGGCTATGCGATACGCGTGGGCGCCGATCGTTGGCTGGAAGTGGGCGACGTGGTGCTGGCCGTAGGCGCATTGGCCCAACGCCCGCTACGCACGGTATCGACCACGGCGCTGGCCGGCGGCGCCTATGAACTCGATCCCTGGCGCCTGGATCGCCATCCGCACGCGCCTCGCCGCGTCGTGGTGATCGGCACCGGCCTGACCGCCGTCGATACCTTGCTGTCGGCAGCGATCAGATGGCCGCACGCGGAGTTGGTGGCGGTATCGCGCCATGGCTTGTTGCCGTTCAACCATGCGGCGCTGCCCTTGGCGCCGTATGCGCAGCAGGAGGCGCTCAATCAGGCCTTGCTGGCCAGCGACGGGGCCGCGGCCATGTTCCGCCTGGTGCGTCGCGCGTTGAACGAGGCCGGCGACACCGACTGGCGCAGCATCATCGACGGCATGCGCCCGATCAATGCGCAGCTGTGGCAGCGGCTCACGCATGCGCGGCGCCGGCAGTTCCTGCGGCATGCGCGCTGGATCTGGGAAGCGGCGCGCCATCGTATGGCGCCGGCCACGGGCGAGGCGATCTACCAATTGCAGGAAGAGGGTAGGCTGCAGGTGTTGGCGGCACGCGTGCTCGATGTCGATGGATCCGCACCGTTGCAGGTGAGCCTGCGCGAGCGGGCGACCCAGCTGGTCAGCGTGCTCGAAGCGGACCTGGTGATCCAGGCGACCGGCCTGGATACCGCCGTGGCGTACGGCGCCAACGAGCTGCTCTCGCAATTGTTGCGTGACGGGCTTGCCACCGCCGACCCCTTGCAGCTTGGCGTGCTGGCCCAGGCGGACGGCCAACTGGTGGATGCCGACGGCCGGCCGCAGCGTGGCCTGTACGCGATCGGTTCGCTGTTGCGCGGCAACCTGTGGGAGTGCACTGCTATGCCGGAGATCCGCGCGGCGGCCCATCGTCTGGCCGTCCATCTGTCGCCGGCGGCTGTCGTGGCGCGCGAAAGCGCGGGCGAGCAGCCCTGAAGCGCAAATCAGACGATGCCGTGCTGACGTTGCGCAAGGTCGCGACATGAGGATATGCCATATTGCGATTTCGCCCGTTCGCCGGCCAACGCTAGTCTGCTGTCTGAACCTGCCGCAGGAGGCGCCATGAAGAAGTCCATCCTCGTATTGCTGGCCGCCATCGGCGTGCTGCTGACGGCCGCCGTGGCCGCCAAGGATGTCTCGCTGCTCAACGTCTCCTACGATCCCACGCGCGAGCTGTATCGCCAGATCAACACCGCGTTTGCCGCGCAGTGGAAGGCGCAGCACGGCGACAGCGTCACCATCCAGATGTCGCACGGCGGTTCGGGCAAGCAGGCGCGTTCGGTGGTTGACGGGCTGCCTGCCGACGTGGTGACCCTGGCGCTGGCCTACGATATCGACGCCATCGCCGATCGCGGACTGCTGGCCAAGGATTGGCAGAAGAAGCTGCCCAACAACGCCACGCCGTATACCTCGACCATCGTGTTCCTGGTGCGCAAGGGCAATCCCAAGGGCATCAAGGACTGGGGCGATCTGGTGCGCGCGGGTGTGCAGGTGGTGACGCCCAATCCGAAATCCTCCGGTGGCGCGCGCTGGAATTTCCTGGCGGCCTGGGGCTATGCGCTCAAGCAGCCGGGCGGCAGCGATGCCACGGCCAAGGCCTATGTGAAGGAACTCTTCAAGCACGTGCCTGTGCTCGATACCGGAGCGCGCGGCGCCACCAATACCTTCGTGCAGCGTGGCATCGGCGACGTGCTGATCGCCTGGGAAAACGAGGCCCTGCTGGCCCAGCGTCAACTGGGCAACAACGCATTCGAGATCGTGGTGCCGTCGATCACCATCGTGGCCGAGCCGCCGGTGGCGGTAGTGGACAGCAATGTCGACAAGCACGGTACGCGCGCAGTGGCGCAGGCGTATGTAGAGTTCCTGTATTCGCCGCAGGGTCAGGAGATCGCAGCGAAGAACTTCTATCGGCCGCGCTCGCCCGAGCTCGCTGCGCGCTACGCCAGCCAGTTCCCTGCCACGCACACCTTCACGCTGAGCGATCTGTTCGGCGACTGGCGCCAGGCGCAGGCGAAGTTCTTCAATGACGGCGGCATCTTCGACCAGCTGGGCGTGGGTAGCTGAGTCATGCGACGTCGCGTGCTACCGGGATTCGGCATCAGCCTGGGCTATGCGCTGGCTTATCTCGGCTTGATCGTCCTGCTGCCGCTGGCAGCCCTGGCGTGGAAAGCGTCGGGGATCGGTGTCGAAGGTTTGCTGCGCCTGCTGTCGTCGCCGCGCACGCTCGCGGCGTTGCGACTGAGCGTGGTTGGCGCGGTGGTGGCCGCCCTGGTCAATGCCGTGATCGGCCTGCTTGTAGGCTGGGTGCTGGTGCGTTATCGCTTTCCGGGACGCCGCCTGTTCGACGCCCTGGTGGACCTTCCGTTTGCGTTGCCCACTGCCGTGGCCGGCATCGCGCTCACCACGCTGTATGCGCCCAACGGCTGGCTGGGACAGTGGCTCGAACCCTTGGGCATCAAGGTCGCCTATACGCCGCTGGGCGTGTTCGTGGCGATGGTGTTCGTGGGCTTTCCGTTCGTCGTGCGCACCTTGCAGCCGGTGCTGGCGTCGCTGGAGCGCGATGTGGAAGAGGCCGCAGAAAGTCTGGGCGCACAACGCTGGCAAACCTTTTTCCGGGTGATCCTGCCGATGCTGGCGCCGGCCCTGCTGACCGGCTTTGCCTTGGCGCTGGCGCGCGCCGTCGGCGAATACGGTTCGGTGATCTTCATCGCCGGCAATATCCCGATGCGCTCGGAGATTGCGCCACTGTTGATCGTGCAGAAGCTGGAACAGTTCGACTATGCCGGCGCCGCCGCGCTGGGCGTGGCGATGCTGGCCATCTCGTTTGCCTTGCTGGTGCTGGTGTCCTTGCTGCAGCGCTGGAGCCATCGCTGGCAGGAGCGCTCGCTATGAGTGCGGTGATGCGTTCCCGCACGGTGGCTTGGCCGCGCCGCCTGGTGCATGTGGTGTTGATCGCCCTGGCGCTGGTCTTCCTGGTGCTGTTCCTGCTGCTGCCGCTGGCGACCGTGTTCGTCGAGGCCTTCCGCCAGGGCGTGGCGCCGTATCTGGAGGCGATCAAGCAGCCCGAGGCGCTCTCTGCCATCAAGCTCACCCTGCTGGTGGCGGTGATCGCCGTGCCGTTGAACCTGGTGTTCGGCGTGGCCGCTGCCTGGGCGATCACGCGCTTCGAGTTTCCCGGCAAGGCGCTGCTCGGCGCCTTCATCGACCTGCCGTTTTCGGTGTCGCCGGTGGTATCGGGCCTGGTCTATGTGCTGCTGTTCGGTGCGCAAGGCTGGTTCGGGCCGTGGCTGGACGATCATGGCATCAAGATCATCTTTGCCGTGCCCGGCCTGGTGCTGGCCACCATCTTCGTGACGCTGCCGTTCGTCGCGCGCGAACTCATACCGTTGATGCAGGCCCAGGGCAGCGAGGAAGAAGAGGCGGCCCGCGTGCTGGGCGCCAGCGGCTGGCAGATGTTCTTTCGCGTCACCTTGCCCAATATCCGCTGGGCGCTGCTGTATGGCGTGCTGCTCTGCAATGCGCGCGCGATGGGCGAATTCGGTGCGGTCTCCGTGGTGTCCGGCCATATACGCGGGCTGACCACCACCATGCCGCTGGAAGTGGAAATGCGCTACAACGAATACGAATACGTCGGTGCGTTTGCGATTGCTTCGCTGCTGGCCTTGCTCGCGCTGCTGACGCTGGCGCTGAAATCGCTGCTGGAATGGCGCTACGGCGACGAAATCGCCGCGCATGCGCCCGGTGGCCATTGAGGATGCGGCATGACGCTTGAACTGTCCCGACTGCATCGTCGCTTCGCCGGCTTCCAGGCGCTGGACGACGTGAGCCTGAGCATCGCGCCGGGCGAGTTCCTCGCCTTGCTGGGGCCATCGGGTTCGGGCAAGACCACGCTGCTGCGCATCCTAGCCGGCCTGGACTATCCCGACAGCGGCAGCGTGCACAACGACGGCGAGAATTTTCTGGCCCAGCCGGCACGCGAGCGTCGCATCGGCATGGTGTTCCAGCACTACGCCTTGTTCCGGCATCTGACCGTGGTCGAGAACATCGCGTTCGGCTTGCGCGTGCGGCCATGGCGGCTGCGCCCGTCGCGCGGTGAGATCCGGGCACGCGTCGATCGGCTGCTGCGTCGCGTGCAACTGGAAGGGATGGGCGCGCGCTATCCGGCCCAGCTTTCCGGTGGCCAGCGCCAGCGCGTGGCGCTGGCACGTGCGCTCGCGGTGGAGCCCGACATGCTGCTGCTCGACGAGCCGTTCGGCGCACTCGATGCGCAGGTACGCGTGACGCTGCGGCGCTGGCTGCGCGAACTGCACGAGGAACTGGAGCTCACCACCGTGTTCGTCACGCACGACCAGGAAGAAGCGCTCGAGCTTGCCGACCGCGTGGCCGTAATGAACAACGGGCGCATCGAGCAGGTCGGCACGCCCGAAGTCATCTATCAGCAGCCGGCCACGCCGTTCGTATGCGAGTTCATCGGCAAGGTGAACCGGTTCAACGTGTGGAGCGGCAATCAGGGCTTCGCCGCCGGCAGCTGGTCATTGCATGACGACCCATGGCAGGGACGCTACACCGAGGCCGTGGCCTATGTGCGGCCCGAGCAGCTACGGCTGGCGGCGCCGGCCTCGCAGCCGGCCTGGGAGGCGCGTCTGCGCCATATCTATCTCGCTGGCAGCGTGGCGCATCTGGATCTTTACGTGGCTTCGCTCGACCTCTCACTGGAAGCGGACGTGGCGAGTGAAGACCTGTCGCGACTGGGCCTGCAGGCCGGCATGGAGCTGCGCGTCGCGCCGCGCGGTGCGGTGCTGTTTCCGCTCGATCGCGACGGGAGGCCGCTCAGCGCGGAACGCTGGATCTGGCAGGCGCGCAGTCCCGTTCCCGCCTGAGGATCTGCCGACTCAGCGCGAACCGGTGGGGCGATCCAGCACGGCAGCCGGGGAGGCCGGCTTGAATGCCACCGCCGGTCCCGGCGTCACATGCTTGCGCCACAGCGCGAGCTGCGCGGCGATGCCGTCGCCGGCATTCATCTGCGGCTCCGACGGCGTCAGCTTGTCCTTGGCTTCCCACTGCGCGATTTCAGCCGATGCCTGGCGGAACGCCTCCATGAAGTCCGGCGTGCGATTGAGTCCATCGACCAGCCAGGCGCGACCGAAATAGGTGATGTCCGAATCCGTGCCGCAACCGAACGAGCTGCGATCGGAGCGCGCCGCCGTGATCACCAGCGTGCCGGCCCCTTGCAGGCTGGGCACAAAGCCGCCCGAGTAGCAGGCATTGACCACCACCACCTTCCACTTGAAGGGACGCTTGCTGAGGATGTCCGACAGATCGCTCGCGCCGATCTGGTCCAGCGGCAGCGGATCCATGTCCACTAGCAGGTTGTGGTCTTCGTCGCCATGCGTGGTGAGGTAGAGCAGCAGGATGTCCTCATCCGGCTTCATCAGGCTGGCCAGGCCGTCGAGCGTGGCTTCCAGGTTGCTCCAGCTGGCCAGCGGGTGCTTTTCCAGCGAACCGGGATTGTTCTCCAGCACCATCACGTGGGTGTCCGCACCAAAGCGCTGGGGAAACATCTTGGCGGCGTATTCCGCTTCATTGCGGAACACGTCCTCGCCACCATCGGCGCCGAACGCCACCACGTAGAGATTGGGATGGCCGGCGGTACGCGGGCCCAGTTCGGCCAGCGCCTTCTGCACCATTGTGCGCTGGCCGTACATCACCTGCTCGGGCGACGGCGCCTGCGCAGGCCAGTTGTCGCCAGCAGAACTGTCGTCGTCGGTGGTCGCGCTGCTGCTCGCGGTTGTCGGCGCGCTCGCGCCAGCCGCGGGCAGCGGGCCTTGCTCGGCGACCGGTGTCTGCGCCGTGTGGTGCGCCAGGCCAACCATGAGCAAAACGCCGGCTGCAAATGCGAGCAGGGCGATCAGAGCGGTACGCATGGCGGGAGCCCGTGAAGTCAGAGAACGATGTCGTCGAACGTGCGGTAGGCGGGATGGCGCGGCGCCTCGGGGATCTCCAGCGGCTCGCGCAACAGCCAGCCGGTGCGCAGTCCGGCCTCGCGGGCGGCATCGAGTTCTTCCACGATGTCCGAAAGGAACAGGATATGCGCCGGCTGTTCGCCGAGCGCTTCGGCGATCAGCTCATAGGAGTGGCGCTCGCGCTTGGGGCCGGTTTCCGTATCGAAATAACCCGAGAACATCGGCGAGAGGTCGCCCGCGTCGCTATAGCGGAAGAACAGCTTCTGCGCCGGCACCGAGCCCGACGAGTAGACGTACAGGTGCAGGCCATCCGCACGCCAGGCGTGCAGCCGGGCCGACACTTCCGGATAGACATGGGCCTGGTAGTCGCCGGCCTCGTAGCCTTCCTGCCAGATCATGCCCTGCAGCGCCTTGAGCGCGGTGGACTTGCGGTCCTGCTTGATCCAGCGGAGCAGCAGCTCGATCACGTCCTGGCGCGGCGCTTCGACGATGCCTTCTTCCTTGGCCGCTTCGTGCAGCCAGTGCTGCACCTCAGGCTTGTCGCCGTGCGTTTCGATGAAGGCGGGCAGCCGCTTATAGGCGTACGGAAACAGCACGTCCTTGACGAAGCTGATCGAGCTGGTGGTGCCCTCGATATCGGTGACGATGGCGCGGATGACGGTCATACATAAAGCCGGGGAACAGGAGCGACAAGCTTACCCGTCACCGGGGCCCCGGGCGAGCGCCGCCACGCCGGTTCATGATCCCGGTCACCCGGCGAGCCCTTGGGCCGCCGGGAGTCGTCTCAGGCGGCTGCTGTCGAGGCGTGCGGCGTCATGCGGGGAAACTGCAGCGCGATGTCTTCGCCGGTGAACTGCGCCACCCAGCCTTCCTTGTTGGTGAACAGGCGAATGGCCACGAAATAGGGCGACTCGCTCATGTCGAACCAGTGGCGGGTGCCGTCCGGCACGCCGATCAGGTCGCCTTGTTCGCACAGCACGTCGTACACCTTGCCGTTCACATGCAAGGTGAACTGGCCGGCGCCAGCGACGAAGAAGCGCACCTCGTCCTCGCTGTGGGTGTGCTCGCTGAGGAATTTCTGGCGCAGCGCCGCGCGATCCGGGTGGTCGGGCTTGAGGCTGATCACGTCGACTGCCTGATAGCCCGCTTCGGCCATCAGCCGATCGATGTCGCTGCGATAGGCGGCGATCACTTCGTCCTGGCTGGCGCCGGGCGCGATCGGCTGGTTCGCTTCCCATTGCTCGAAGCGCACGCCGATCTTGGCCAGTTCGCGCGAGATGTCCGCGTGCTCGTTGTGCACCGACAATGGGGCTTGCGGTTGGGTGTCGCTGAAAATGCGCAGGCGGCTCATGCGGAGAGTCTCCTCAAGTCGAGTTCGCAGCCGAGCAGGAATTCCAGCGCCTCCAGATGGCGGCGCGTCTCGGCCATGTCGCGGCCCCAGGTATAGATGCCGTGGCCGTTGATGAGATAAGCGTGCAGCGAGCGGCCGCTGTCGAGCCAGGCTTCCACCTGCGCGACCAGCTCGGGCATGTGCTGCGTGTTCGGGAACACCGGGATGGCCAGCTCGGCATCGTGGGTGGTCTGCCCGGCAATCGCCTTCTGCAGCTCCCAGCCTTCCAGCTTCACCACCCCATCGCGGGCGAACAGGCGCGAAGCCACGCTCTGCGTGCGCGAATGCGTATGCAGCACCACGTTGATCTCGGGAAAGCGGCGGTAGATCTGCGTGTGCAGGTCGGTTTCGGCGCTGGGGCGCGCGCTGGTGCCCACGGCCTGGCCGTTCATGTCGATCAACATGATGTCGTCGCGGCCGAGCTTGCCCTTGTCGCGTCCGGAGATGGTGATCGCGGCGTGATGGCCGTCGATGCGCATCGAGAAGTTGCTGCTGGTGGCAGGCGTCCAGCCGGCCGCGGCAAGCTCGCGCGCCGCATCGGCGATGGCGTCGGAACGCTCGGCGAACAGCGCGGGGGAGATCGAGTCGGGGAGGAGCTGGCTCATGATGTATGGACGTCCAAATGAGTCGGCACTATACCACGCCGGTTTCCGGCATATGCCGAAAATGCGATCCATTCTCACGACTTATCGCTGGCGCGAGTAGCATCGGCAAAGGGCTGGCCACGGGCGTGGCCAGCGTGAATGTTTCAAGACGGAGGTTGGACCTATGTCGCATGAGAAAGATATCGAATCGCGTCGCCGTTTTCTCAAGGCCGCAGCCGGGACGGCTGTCGCTGCGGCGATGGTCGGCTCGCTGCCGCGCGTGGCGCGCGCTGCCGATCTGCCGCACCTGGCTGACACCGATCCGACCGCCAAGGCACTGGGTTATGTCGAAGATGCCAGCAAATCGACCGATCCCAAGCATAAGGCGGGCGACATCTGCTCCAACTGCCAGTTCTATACCGGCGCACCGACCGGTTATGGCCCGTGTCAGCTGTTCCCGGGCAAGGCGGTGAATGCGAAGGGCTGGTGCGTATCGCACGCACCGAAGAAAGCTTGATCGCCACACGCATCACCTAAAGAAAGCCGGCATGCATGCCGGCTTTTTTTTGCGCGTGACATCGTCGTCACGCACGCGACGGCCCATCGGCATCGACGTTTTTGCTGCTCATGGGTAACAACTCGAACCGAAGAACTCGGTGAGAGAGAAGATGCTGCCCAGACGCGTCAGGCCGAGGAGCTGACCCGCCTGACGCGCCGGGCGGCAATCCGGGGCCCACTGCCAAGTGATCAACCCACGGAGCACAGATGATACTCCCGGCCGGGCATTTTTGGGCCTGTGAAGGCCAAAATTTTCTCGAAAAAGTCTCGTTAAATTCAACAAAAACAATAACTTGCTAGACTATTAGAGATTGGCGATCACGAATAGCCTTCCAGGGCCGATCATTCCTTCCTGGAGCGCAGGGTGTGGCTTTTGGGATTTTCGGCGACGTTGGCGGCAGATCGCCGCCAAGATCGCCAGGCCCTTCAGGAAGGGCGGTGCAGGCGGCTGTGACGGATGCCGTAGCCGAAGTAGATGGCCAGGCCGATGACGGTCCATATGATCATCAACAGCCAATTGAACCAGGCCATGGCGCCCAGCAGGGCCAGGCAGCTGATCACGCCGGCGGGGCAGATAAACCACACCCACGGCACGCGGAAGCCACGATGCAGCTGCGGCGCCGTGTAGCGAAGAATCAGCACGCCTGCGCACACCGCCACAAAGGCGATCAGCGTGCCCATCGAGGTGAGGTCGGCCAGCAGATCCAGCGGAAACACCGCCGCGAGAATGGCGATGCCGATGCCCGTAATCACCGTGTTGATGTGCGGCGTGCGGTGCTTGGGGTGAATGCGATTGAAGATCGGCGGCAGCAAGCCGTCGCGCGACATGATCATGAAAATGCGCGGCTGCGCGATGATCATGACCAGGATCACCGACGACAGGCCGATCATCGCGCCGATCTCCACCACCCAGCGCAGCCAGCCCAGTTCCGGATGGTTCTTGATCGCTGTCACCACCGGTTCGCTGGTGCCCAGCTCGGTGTATGAGATCAGGCCGGTCAGCACGGCTGCCATCGCCAGATAGAGGATGGTGCAGATCACCAGCGACACCAGCGTGCCGAAGGGCAGGTCGCGCTGCGGGTTCTTGCATTCCTGCGCGGCCGTGGAAGTGGCCTCGAAGCCGATATAGGCGAAGAACACCATCGCCGCGCCCCGCATGATGCCGGACCAGCCGTACTTGCCTGGTGCTTCGTTGGCGGGAATGAACGGATGCCAGTTGGCCGGATCGATGTAGCGATAACCCGCCACCACCACCACGATGATCAAGCCCACCTTGAGCGCCACCATCAGCACGTTCAGGCCCGCCGATTCGCGGATGCCGACGTAGCACAGCCAGGTGAGCGCGAGCACGATCGCCACTGCGGGCAGGTTCATCAGATGCCCGGTGGTGACCAGGTGTCCGTCAGTGAACGCCAGCGGCGCTTCGGTCAGCGACGTGGGCAGGTGGATGCCCACCTGGTCGAGCATGCTGGTGAAGTAGCCGGTCCAGCTGGCCGCGACGGCCGAGGCGGAGATGCCGTACTCCAGCACCATGTTCCAGCCGATAAACCAGGCCAGCAGCTCGCCGAGCGTGGCGTAGGCGTAGGAATAGGAGCTGCCCGAGACCGGGATCAGCGTGGCGAACTCGGCGTAGCACAGCGCGGTGAAGCCGCTGCACAGCGCCGCGAGCATGAAGGAGATCAGCACGGCGGGGCCGGCGTGTTCGGCGGCGGCCTGTCCGGTCACCACGAAGATGCCGGTGCCGATCACCGCGCCGATGCCCAGCGCGGTGATGCCCCAGGGGCCGAGGGTGCGGCGCAGGGTGGGGCCGTGGGACGCGTCGTCGGCGTCGGAGAAATCGGTTTTGCGAGCGAATAACTGTTTGAGCATGCGTCGGCCTGGTGCCACGAGAGGCGCTGGATTCAAAACGAGAGGGCCGGCGCTAAGCCGGCCCTTCGTGTCAGATCAGGAGTTTTGCTTGCGTAGCTTGCTATGGGAATACCCATAGAGGAAATAAATGAGCATGCCGATCACCGTCCAGCCCAGCATCAGCGGCCAGTTGGCGCGGAACGACTGCCAGAACAGATACAGGCAGATCACCGAACCGAGCACCGCCACCGTCCAGACGCCGATCATGCCGCCCGGCACGCGGAACGAGCGCGGCAATTCCGGACGGGTATAGCGCAGGATCAGCACGCCGATGCACACCGTGGTGAATGCCAGCAGGGTGCCCATCGAAACCAGCTCACCCAGGATGCTCACCGGGAACAGGCCGGCGATCACCAGCGCGGCGACGCCGGCGATGATGGTGGCGACGTGCGGCGTGCGGTGCGAGGCGTGCACCTTCGACATGCCCTTGGGCAGCAGGCCATCGCGCGCCATGCTGAAGAAGATGCGCGAGGTACCCAGCAGCATCACCAGGATCACCGACGACAGGCCGGCCAGCGCACCGAACGAGACGATGGCCTTGAGCCAGGTCAGCTGCGGATAGAGGCTCAACGCCGTGGCCACCGGTTCCGGCGTGCCCAGCATGTGGTACGGGGCGATGCCGGTGAGCGTGAGCGCCATGGCGATATACAGCACGGTGCAGATCGCGAGCGAGCCCAGGATGCCGATCGGCATGTCGCGCTGCGGATTCTTCGCTTCGCCGGCGGCGGTGGACACCGCATCGAAGCCCACATAGGAGAAGAACACCAGCACCGCGGCGCGGAAGATGCCGCTCGTGCCGAAACGGCCCGGGCCTTCCTCCGCCGGAATGAACGGATGCCAGTTGGCCGGATTGATGTAGCGGAAGGAGAAGATCAGGAACAGCGAGATCACCAGCACCTTGATCGTCACAATCAGCGAGTTGACGAAGGTGGACTGGGTGATGCCCACGTAGCACAGCCAGGTCAGGCCAGCCACGATCATCACTGCCGGCAGATTGATCAGCGCACCGGTGGTCACGATCTGATGCGTGTCGGTGAACTTCAGCGGCGCGCTCGACAGGTAGTCGGGTAGCGCCAGCGGCAGTCCCGTCCAGTGTCCGAGGATGGAGAGGCACTCGTTGAAATATCCCGACCAGCCCGCCGCCACGGTGGCGACGGCGAAGAGATATTCGAGGACGAGATTCCAGCCGATGAACCAGGCGACGATCTCGCCCAGCGTGGCGTAGGAGTACGCGTAGGCGCTGCCCGAGACCGGGATCATCGCGGCGAACTCGGCGTAGCACAGGCCGGCAAAGGCGCAGGCAATACCGGCGACGATGAAGCTGATGACCAGGGCAGGGCCCGCGTGTTCGGCGGCGGCCTGGCCGGTGATGACGAAGATACCGGCGCCGATCACCGCGCCGATGCCCAGCGTCACCAGGTGACGCGCGGTCAGTACGCGCTTGAGGCTGGTTTCGCCTTGCAGGCCGTCGTGGGGCAGTTCGCCCGCGTCGACGTGTGGCGACGCCTCAATGGGATGCGTCGCGAACAGGTTTTTCAGCATGTTTCTCCCCTACCGCCGGAATGCTCGTTTCTTAAAAGCGTGAAACCGTGACTTTCGCCATGGCCATTAACGTCGCTTCCCCTGCGACGACACGGAACCATAGCCCAGCGGGCCTTGGGGGTACAAGCTGCATTGCGGCTGGCCCCGAGCGCGCTCCTGGCCGGTGCCAGTCTCGGCGCCGTCTGGAATAATGCGGCGCGCCGTACCGCAGCTGCGCGGCCGGTTTTGACTGACACGGATTATCGATGGACGCGTTGTTTGCACAGCTTCGGCACTATCGCCAGCAATGGCCACAGGAGGGCGATGCCGGTCATTTCGAGGCATTTCTGGAAGCAGGCCAGCGTGTGTTCTTTCGGGACGCCCTGGAAGGTCACTTCACCGGCTCGGCGTGGCTGGTGAGCGCCGATGGTGAGCGCGTCCTGCTCACCCATCACCGCAAGCTGGGGCGCTGGCTGCAGTTGGGAGGTCATGCCGACGGCGACACGGATCTGGCGCGCGTCGCCTTGCGCGAAGCCGAAGAAGAGTCTGGTCTGGTTGACCTGAGCGTCGAAGCGGAGCCGTTCGACCTGGATCGTCACCGTATTCCCGCGCGTGGCGACGAGCCCGAACACTGGCATTACGACGTGCGGTACGTCGTTCGTGCGGGCGCCAACGAAACCTATGTGATCAACGAGGAATCGAACGCGCTGGCGTGGCGTTCCATCCGCGAGATCGCGGAAGATCCCTCGGCCGATGCATCGCTGATGCGCATGGCGCGCAAGTGGTTGTCGCGCGCCTGAGCGGCGCGCGCGTCAGGCGGGTTGCCCGGAATACTTTGCCGGCGCCGGATTGAGGTGGCCGCATTCGACGCAGGTGCGCGCGTCGATCGAGCGATAGAAACGCTCGAATACCGGCGGAAAATCCCGCTCGATGCTGTCGAGGGTGAAGTACTCCTCGTACAGCTTGTGATTGCAGCGCTCGCAGTACCACATCAGGCCGTCTTTCTCGCCCGCCAGCCGGCGGCGCTCGATCACCAGCCCGATCGACTCGGGCAGGCGTTGCGGCGAATGCGGCACGCAGGGCGGCAGGTAGAACATCTGGCCGGCGCGGATGGGAATGTCGCGGGCCACGCCTTCATCCTGCACCTTCAACACCATCTCGCCCTCGAGCTGGTAGAAGAACTCCGGGCCTTCGTCGTAGTGGTAGTCGGTGCGCGAGTTCGGCCCGCCCACGATCATCACGATGAAATCGCCATCGACGATGCACTTGTTGCCGACCGGCGGCTTGAGCAGATGCCGGTGCTCGTCGATCCAGCGCTGCAGGTCGATGGGAGGCGTGAGGGCCATGGGGGCTCCGGGGCGAGAGATCGCCAAGATAGCGCCGGCGGCATCCTTTGGGAAAGGGTGTCTCACGGTGTAGTTGCGGCGGAGCGCCGCCATTTGTAGGAGCGCACCCTGTGCGCGACCACCCAACGGAGAGGTACATCCCAGCGCTGCGGTCGCGCACAGGGTGCGCTCCTACAAGGGAATACCCAGGCCTGTGCCGATCAGCTCTTTGTGGGAGCGCACCCTGTGCGCGACAAACCTACGGAGCGATACACCCAGGCGTGGCCGTCGCGCACAGGGTGCGCTCCCACAGATAAGCGGCGGGCTAAAGCGGGTTGTGTGGACTCACACTTCCAGCGTCGCCAGATCGCCCTTTTCCTCAAGCCACGCCTTGCGGTCGCTGGCGCGCTTCTTGGCCAGCAACATATCCATCAGCTTGGTGGTGCCGTCATCGCCATCGACGGTGAGCTGCACCAGGCGGCGCGTATCCGGATGGATGGTCGACTCGCGCAGCTGCGAGGGGTTCATCTCACCCAGGCCCTTGAAGCGGGTGGTGCTGACGGCGCCCTTCATCTTTTCGCGCTGCACGCGTTCGAGCATCGCGTTCTTTTCGCTTTCGTCGAGGCAATAGAACACCTGCTTGCCCACGTCCACGCGGAACAGCGGCGGCATGGCCACGAACACATGGCCCTCGCGCACCAGCGACGGGAAGTGGCGCAGGAACAGCGCGCTCAGCAGCGTGGCGATGTGCAGGCCGTCGGAGTCCGCATCGGCGAGGATGACCACCTTGCCGTAACGTAGACCCGAGAGATCGTCCTTGCCCGGATCGCAGCCGATCGCCACGGCGAGGTTGTGCACTTCTTCGGAAGCGAGCACGGAGCCCGACTCGACTTCCCAGGTGTTCAAGATCTTGCCGCGCAAAGGCAGGATCGCCTGAAATTCCTTGTCGCGCGCCTGCTTGGCGCTGCCGCCGGCCGAATCGCCCTCGACCAGGAACAGCTCGGTGCGGGTGAGGTCGGTCGCGGTGCAGTCGGCCAGCTTGCCGGGCAGGGCGGGGCCCTGGGTGATCTTCTTGCGCACCACCTGCTTGGCGGCCTTCAGGCGCGCGCTGGCGCGCTCGATGGCGAGCTGGGCAATGCGTTCGCCCAGGTCCACATGCTGGTTGAGCCACAGGCTGAAGGCATCGTGGATGACGTTCTCGACCATGCCCGCGGCGTTGCGCGAGGACAGGCGCTCCTTGGTCTGGCCGGCAAACTGCGGATCCTGCAGCTTGGTCGACAGCACGAAGGCGAGGCGTTCCCACACGTCTTCCGGCGCCAGCTTGACGCCGCGCGGCAGCAGGTTGCGGATGTCGCAGAATTCGCGGATCGCATTGGTGAGGCCCGAACGCAGGCCGTTCACGTGCGTGCCGCCTTGCGCCGTGGGAATCAGGTTGACGTAGCTTTCCTGCACCAGCTCGCCTTCCGGCACCCAGGCCAGGGCCACGTCGAGGCCATCGGCTTCGCGCTGCACGTGATGCACGAACAGCTCGGTCGGAATCGCTTCGGCACCGGACAGCTCGTCGCGCAGGTAATCGCGCAGGCCGTCCTCGTAATGCCATTCGTTGACTTCGCCGGTGGCTTCGTCGAGCAGCTTCACGTTGAGGCCGGCGCACAGCACGGCCTTGGCGCGCAGCAGGTGGCGCAGCTTGCCCAGCGAGATCTTCGGCGAGTCGAAGTACTTCGGGTCGGCCCAGAAGCGCACGGTGGTGCCGGTCTTCTTCTTGGGCACCGAGCCGATGATTTCCAGCTCGCTGGCGCGGTCGCCGTTCTCGAACGCCATGCGGTATTCGTTGCCGTCGCGGCGGATGGTGACTTCCACGCGGTTGGACAGCGCATTGACCACCGACACGCCCACGCCGTGCAAGCCGCCGGAGAAGTTGTAGTTCTTGCCGGAGAATTTGCCGCCCGCATGCAGGCGCGTGAGGATCAGCTCCACGCCCGGCACGCCTTCTTCCGGATGGATATCCACCGGCATGCCGCGGCCGTCGTCGCTCACTTCCACCGAGCCGTCGGTATGGACGATCACGTCCAGCGTCTTGGCGTGGCCGGAAATGGCCTCGTCCACCGAGTTGTCGATGACTTCCTGCGCCAGATGGTTCGGGCGCGAGGTGTCGGTATACATGCCCGGGCGGCGCTTGACGGGGTCAAGGCCAGAGAGGACTTCAATGTCGGCGGCGTTGTAGCGACTGCTCATGGGGAAAGGTCGGGTGGCTAAGACGGGGAGGATGGGTTGCCGGGGGCGGGAAGGTCAAGCGTCCTCTGTTTGTAGGAGCGCACCCTGTGCGCGACCCGGCCTTCGGCCGGGCCGGTTCGCGCACAGGGTGCGCTCCTACAAGGAGGGGCAGTGTTAAAGGGGGGCGCAGTGCCGCTCCAGCCAGACCAGATCGGCGTCTTCCAAGAGCGGCGCTAGCGCCGCTCGCACGGTGGCATGGTAGTCATCCAGCCAGGCCCGCTCCTCGGGATTGAGCAGCTCCGGTTCCAGCGCACGGCGGTCGAACGGGCACAGGGTGAGCGTTTCGAACGCGTAGAACTCGCCAAATTCGGTCTTGTCGGCCTCGATCACCACCGCCAGGTTCTCGTGGCGGATGCCGTGGCGGCCCGGCTTGTACAGGCCCGGTTCGATCGAGGTGATCATGCCGGGGTCCAGCGGCACCAGGGTGGCGCCGGACGCCGGCGGGCGGATGCCTTGCGGGCCTTCGTGCACATTAAGGAAGTAACCCACGCCGTGGCCGGTGCCGTGGCCGTAGTCCATGCCGCTCGCCCAGAGCGGCGCGCGGGCCAGTGCATCGAGCTGCGGGCCGCTGGCGCCTTTGGGGAAACGGGCGCGGCTGAGGGCAATCAGGCCTTTCATCACCAGGGTGGCGTCGCGGCGCTGCTCGGCGGTGGTTTCGCCCAGCGCCAGCACGCGGGTGACGTCGGTGGTGCCGCCCAGGTATTGACCACCGGAATCGACCAGCAACAGGCCCTGCGGCTTCAGCGTGCTGTGGGCTTCCGGCGTGGCCCGGTAATGGGGCAGGGCGCCATTGGCCTGGTAGCCGGCGATGGTGGAGAAACTCTCGCCGACGAAATTCGGCTGGGCGGAACGTTCTTCGCGCAGCAAGGCATCGACGTCGAGCTCGGTCTGCTTCATGCCGGCGGTGACGCGTTCCTCCAGCCGGCGGAACGCGCGGACCAGAGCCGAGCCGTCCCGGCGCATGGCGTCGCGGACGTGTTCCAGCTCGGCTTCGGTCTTGCGTGACTTGAACAGCGTCGACGGATTGGCCGCCTCGATCAGCGGCGTGGCCGTCGGGATCGCGGACGCCACGGCCACCACGATGCGGTTGCCGTCCAGCAGCAATCGATCTTGCGCGCCCAGCTCGGCCAGCGTGTCGGTCACGGTCGCGTAGTCGGCAATGCGAACCTGATCGGCATGAAGCGCCTGCACCAGGGCATCGCTGAGCTTGCCGCGATCGACGAACAAGGTGGCGTGTCCTTCGGCCTGCACCAAAAGATGGGCGAGGAACACAGGATTGCATTCCACATCGCTGCCGCGCAGGTTGGTCAGCCAGGCGATGTCGTCGAGGCTGGACACCAGATGATGGGTGGCGCCCAGTTTGCGCATGGCGGTGCGCAGGCGGCCGAATTTGTCGCTGCGCGGTTGGCTGGCGTAGCGGGCCGGATGTTCCACGATGGGCGCGGCGGGCAGGGCGGGACGATCCGGCCAGATCAGTGCCGGCAGGTCGAGGTCCGTGCGCAGCTTCGCGCCGTTGCGTTCCAGGCGTCGCTCAAGCTGCCGGGCGGCGGACAAGGAGAAACTGTCGCCAGCGACGGCCAGGACCTGGTCCTCGCCCAAGCGTTCAAGCAGCCATTCGATATGTTCCGGCGCGTGCGCCACGCGCTGCTTCATCAGCTCGACGCCGCTGCCGGCCAGTTCCGTGCCGGCCTGCGCGAAATAGCGGCTGTCCGTCCATAGGCCGGCGTGATCGGCGGTGACCACCAGGGTGCCGGCCGAGCCGGTAAACCCGGAGAGCCATTGGCGCGCCTGCCAGTGCGCCGGCAGATATTCGGATAGGTGGGGATCGGCGCTGGGCACGAGGCAGGCGGCGATGCCATGTTGCTTCATGGCTTGCCGCAGGGCGGTCAATTTCGCGGGCGTGGTGAGGTCCATCGCGGCATGTTAGCAGGGCGCCGCGCGGACGAAATTCTTCCTTTTTCGACCAAGGTCGACGCACGAATGCGGGTGCGCGCGCTTGCTTTTTCAAGTCAAGGGGTCGCGGCCTCGTGCGCAAAATGTTGCATGTGCGGCATTGTGTCTCTAGGAGAGGAAAACGCGGGGACAAATCGCTACCATGCCGCCCGTCCCCACGCTGTACCCCAGGTAGTCAGTGAACATGCATGCCCTTATTTCGCGCTTGCGCTACGCAGGCGTTGGCGCCGCTGTGTTGCTCAGCGGTTGCAACTTGGAAGTCCTCACGCCCAAGGGCGACGTGGGTTCCCAGGAGAAGTCCCTCATCCTGATCGCGCTGGGCCTGATGGCCATCGTGGCGATTCCGGTGATCGCGATGACGCTGTGGTTCCCCTGGCGCTACCGCAAGGCCAACAAGAACGCCACCTACGCGCCGTCCTGGTCGCATTCGACCAAGATCGAGCTGGTGGTGTGGACGATCCCCGCGATCATCGTGGCCATCCTCGCCGTGATCACCTGGACGAGCTCGCATGCGCTCGATCCGTACAAGCCGCTGGAGTCCGAGGCCAAGCCGGTGACGGTGCAGGTCGTGTCGATGGACTGGAAGTGGCTGTTCGTCTATCCGGAATACGGCGTGGCCTCGGTCAACGAGCTGGCCTTCCCGGTCGATCGCCCGGTCAATTTCCAGATCACCTCCGATTCGGTGATGAATGCCTTCTTCATCCCGCAGCTGGGCAGCCAGGTCTACGCGATGGCGGGCATGGAAACCAAGCTGCACCTGATTGCCCGCGAGCCGGGTGCGTACGACGGCCTGTCGACCAACTTCAGCGGCGAAGGCTTCTCGGACATGCACTTCAAGGCCATCGCCACCTCGGAAGACGGCTTCAAGGACTGGATCGCCAAGGCCAAGGCCACGCCGACCACGCTCGACGCCGACAGCTACAAGACCCTGGCCAAGCCCAGCGAGAAGGCGCCAGTCGCCTACTACGGCAACGTGGCCAACGGCTTGTTCTCCAGCGTGCTCAACCAACACATGGATGGCATGTCGCACGACGCCGCCGCGCACGGGGAGATTTCGATGGACATGTCTCACGACGCGCCGGAAGAAAGCATGCAGATGGACATGCACGAACACCAGGACGGGGGCGCTGTGTCCTCGAACATCACCCCGGCCAAGGCAGAGAAGTAAGCCATGTTTGGAAAGCTCACCCTTGACGCGATTCCCTATCACGAACCGATCGTGATGGTGACGCTCGCCGCCGTCCTCCTTGGCGGCCTGGCGATGCTCGCGGCTCTTACCAAGTTCCGTCTGTGGGGTTACCTGTGGAAGGAATGGTTCACCTCGGTGGACCACAAGAAGATCGGCATCATGTACATCATCGTGGCGCTGGTCATGCTGCTGCGCGGCTTCGCCGATGCCTTGATGATGCGCCTGCAGCAGGCCACGGCCGCGGCCGATTCGGCCGGCTACCTGCCGCCGCACCACTTCGACCAGGTGTTCACCGCCCACGGCGTGATCATGATCTTCTTCGTGGCGATGCCGCTGATCACCGGCCTGATGAACCTGGTGGTGCCGCTGCAGATCGGCGCGCGCGACGTGGCTTATCCCTTCCTCAACTCGCTCAGCTTCTGGCTGTTCCTGTCGGGCGTGTTCCTGGTGATGGTGTCGCTGTTCGTCGGCGACTTCGCCGCGACCGGCTGGCTGGCCTATCCGCCGTTGTCCGGGCTTGATTACAGTCCAACGGTCGGCGTCGATTACTACATCTGGGCGCTGCAGCTATCGGGTCTGGGCACCACGCTGAGCGGCATCAACTTCATCGTCACCATCATGAAGATGCGCACGCCCGGCATGACGCTGATGAAGATGCCGGTGTTCACCTGGACGGCGCTGGTCACCAACATCCTGATCGTGGCCGCATTCCCGATCCTTACGGTGACGCTGGCGCTGCTCACGGCCGATCGTTATCTCGGCATGCACTTCTTCACCAACGATCTTGGCGGCAACGCCATGATGTACGTGAACCTGATCTGGATCTGGGGCCACCCCGAGGTCTACATCCTGGTGCTGCCGTGCTTCGGCGCGTACTCGGAAATCGTCGCCACGTTCTCCAAGAAGCCGCTGTTCGGTTACAAGTCGATGGTGTACGCCACCTCGGCGATCGGCGTGCTGTCGTTCCTGGTGTGGCTGCACCACTTCTTCACCATGGGCTCGGGTGCGAACGTCAATGCCTTCTTCGGCATCATGACGATGATCATCTCGGTGCCTACCGGCGCGAAGCTGTTCAACTGGTTGTTCACCATGTACCGCGGCCGCGTCGAGATGACCGTGCCGATGCTGTGGACGATCGGCTTCATGGTCACCTTCGTGGTCGGCGGCGTCACCGGCGTGCTGATGGCGGTGCCGGGTGCGGACTTCGTCCTGCACAACAGCGTGTTCCTGATCGCGCACTTCCATAACGTGATCATCGGCGGCGTGGTGTTCGGCTGCCTGGCCGCGATCAACTACTGGTTCCCCAAGGCGTTCGGCTTCCGCTTGAACGAGGCCTGGGGCAAGGCGTCGTTCTGGTGCTGGCTGGTGGGTTTCTACGTGGCCTTCGTGCCGCTGTACATCCTGGGCCTGAAGGGCATGACGCGTCGCATGAACCACTATGCGAACCCCGATTGGCAGCCTTATCTGATCGTCGCCGCCATCGGCGCGGCGATCATCGCCGCCGGCATCTTCTGCATCCTCGTGCAGTTCTACGTCAGCGTGCGCGACCGCAAGAAGCTCACCGATCCCAGCGGCGACCCGTGGGGTGGCCGCACCCTGGAATGGTCGATCAGCTCGCCCGCACCGTTCTACAACTTTGCAACGCTGCCCCAGGTCCGTGAACTGGACCAGTTCTGGGAAGACAAACAAAACGGAGTCGCCTACGTGCAACCTGCCAAGTACGAAGACATTCACATGCCCCGCAACACCGGCGTCGGTGTGGTCATGGGCGCGTTCGGTACGGTCCTGGGTTTTGCCCTGGTGTGGCACATCTGGTGGATGGCGGCGATCGGCCTGCTCGGCATGATTGCTTCCTTCATCGTCCGCGCCTACGACCGCGACGTCGACTACTGGGTGCCGGCGGCCGAAGTGGAACGCATCGAGCGTTCGCGTCACGCCCAGCTCAAGCAGTTCCAGACCACGCAGGTGGCTCCGGTGGCCGCTCCGCAGCGTCAGAAGGTGGCGTAAGTCATGAGCAGTCCTGCAGTAAGCGCCACCCACGGCGCGCTCGACGGCGTCTCCCACGGGGGAGACGCCCATCACCACGACGATGGATCCAAGACCCTGCTGGGGTTCTGGATCTATCTGATGAGCGACTGCCTGATCTTCTCGGGCCTGTTCGCGACCTTTGCCGTGCTGGCCAACGCCACCGCGGGCGGCCCGACCGGCAAGGAGCTGTTCGAGCTGCCGTACGTGCTCGGCGAGACCATGCTGCTGCTGATCTCGTCGGTCACCTTCGGCATGGCCATGCTGGCCATGCACGCCGGCAAGAAGAACCAGCTGCTCGCGTGGCTGGCGGTGACCTTCGTGTTCGGCGCCGGCTTCATCGGCATGGAAGTGCATGAGTTCGCCAAGCTGATCGCCGACGGCGCCGGCCCGAGCCGGAGTGCGTTCCTGTCCAGCTACTTCACCCTGGTCGGCACGCACGGTCTGCACGTGACCTGCGGCCTGATCTGGCTGGTGGTGATGATGGACCAGATGCGCCGCTACGGCCTGACCGACGCGACCCGTCGCCGCCTGTCCTGCCTGAGCCTGTTCTGGCACTTCCTGGACATCGTCTGGATCTGCGTCTTCACCTTCGTCTACCTGCGGGGTGCCATCTGATGTCCGCCCATCCTTCGTCCCACGACGCGGCCCACCACGACGCCGCCCACGGCAGCACCAAGTCCTACTTGATCGGCTTCGTGCTGTCGGTGGTGCTGACCCTGGCCTCGTTTGGCGTGGTCATGAGCGGCAAGGTGCCGCACGAGCTGATGATGCCCGGCATCATCGTGTTCGGCGTAGCCCAGCTTATCGTCCAGCTGGTCTACTTCCTGCACATGGGCACCTCACCCTCGCAGCGCGGCAACCTGGCCATCATGCTGTTCACCCTGCTGATCCTGGCCATCGTGGTGGTCGGCTCGCTGTGGGTGCTGCACAACATGAATGTGAACATGATGCATCCGACGTCGCAGATGGTGCCGGTGGAGTAAGCCGGGGCTGCTGCGTGACGACAGGGGCGCCTTCGGGCGCCTTTGTTGTTTATGGGGCTACCTAGGGCCCCCCTCGTCAATCCGGCGCGGGCCGGAATGACGATCAAAAACAGGGCCTCCAGACCCTCAACTTGAACGCCCCAGTCATTTAGCCACCGCAAACCCTCGCGGTAGAACCGTTCTTCCTCTAAAATGCCGATTTCCAGCACGGCTGCATCCCATGACCCCCCTGATTTTCGTCACCGGCGGTGTGGTGTCCTCGCTTGGCAAGGGCATCGCCGCGGCGTCGCTGGCTTCCATCCTGGAAGCGCGTGGCCTCTCGGTCACCATGATGAAGCTGGATCCGTATATCAATGTGGATCCCGGCACCATGAGCCCCTTCCAGCACGGCGAGGTCTATGTGACCGACGATGGCGCCGAGACCGACCTCGACCTCGGTCACTACGAGCGCTTCGTCAACACCCGCCTCACCGGCAAGAATTCCATCACCACCGGCAAGATCTACGAATCGGTGATCCGCAAGGAGCGCCGCGGCGATTACCTGGGCGCCACCGTGCAGGTGATCCCGCATATCACCGACGAGATCAAGCACTGCATCCACGAGGCCACCCGCGGCTATGACGTGGCGATGGTCGAGATCGGCGGCACCGTCGGCGACATCGAGTCGCTGCCGTTCCTGGAGGCCATCCGCCAGCTGCGCATCGAGCACGGCCCGGAAAAGGTGATGTTCATGCACCTGACCCTGGTGCCGTACATCAAGGCCGCCGGCGAGATCAAAACCAAGCCGACCCAGCATTCGGTAAAGGAGCTGCGCTCGATCGGTATCCAGCCGGACGTGCTGCTGTGCCGTTGCGAGCAGCCGCTGCCCGATGGCGAGCGCCGCAAGATCGCCTTGTTCACCAACGTGCCCGAGAACGCCGTGATCAGCGCGGCCGACGTGGACATCATCTACAAGCAGCCCCTGTGGCTGCACAAGCAGGGCCTCGACGAGATCGTGGTCAAGCGCCTGGGCCTGCAGGTCGGTCCGGCGGATCTTTCCTCGTGGGTGCGCACCGTCGAAGCGGTCGAGCATCCCAAGGACGAGGTCACCGTGGCCATCGTCGGCAAGTATGTCGAGCACAAGGACGCCTATAAGTCCCTGGGCGAGGCCTTGCGCCACGGCGGCATCAAGCAGCTGACCCGCGTCAATCTCAACTGGGTTGATTCGGAGCAGGTCGAGGCCGAAGGCGCCGCCAAGGCGCTGGGCAATGCGGACGCCATCCTGGTGCCGGGCGGTTTCGGCAAGCGCGGTTTCGAAGGCAAGGTGCTGGCGGCCAAGTACGCCCGCGAGAAGGGCGTGCCGTATTTCGGCATCTGCTACGGCATGCATGCGGCGGTGGTGGACTTCGCCCGCAACGTGGCGGGTCTGAGCGAAGCCGATTCCAGCGAAAACGATCGCAACAGCCCCGATCCGGTGATCGGCCTGATCACCGAGTGGACCACCGCCACGGGTGAAGTCGAGCAGCGCAGCGAGCGTTCGGATCTGGGCGGCACCATGCGCCTGGGCGCACAGGAATGCCGCCTCAAGGCCGGTACGCTGGCGCGCGAGCTGTACGGCCAGGACGTGGTGCGCGAGCGCCATCGTCACCGCTACGAATTCAACAACCGCTACCGCCAGACGTTCGAAGACCTCGGCCTGGTGATCTCGGGCAAGTCGATGGACGACCTGCTGGTCGAAATCGTCGAACTGCCGCAGCAGAAGCACCCGTGGTTCCTCGGCTGCCAGGCGCATCCGGAGTTCACCTCCACCCCGCGCGACGGCCACCCGCTGTTCATCGGCTTCGTGCAGGCCGCCCGCGAGTTCAAGGCAGTGCGCGAAGGCGAGCGTCTGGCCAAGGAGTCCGTCGCATGAAGCTGTGTGGCTTCGAGGTCGGCCTGGACCAGCCGCTGTTCCTGATCGCCGGCCCCTGCGTGGTCGAGTCCGAGCAGCTGCAGATGGATACCGCCGGCAAGCTCAAGGAAATCACCGGCAAGCTCGGCATCAACTTCATCTTCAAGTCCAGCTTCGACAAGGCCAATCGCTCCTCGGGCAACAGCTTCCGCGGTCCCGGCCTGGAAGCGGGCCTGAAGATCCTCGGCGAAGTGAAGCGCCAGCTCGGCGTGCCCGTGCTCACCGACGTGCACGAATACACGCCGATGAACGAAGTGGCCGCCGTGGTCGACGTGCTGCAGACGCCGGCCTTCCTGTGCCGCCAGACCGACTTCATCCAGAACGTGGCGCGCGCCGGCAAGCCGGTGAACATCAAGAAGGGCCAGTTCCTCTCGCCGTGGGAGATGAAGAACGTGGCCGAAAAGGCCAAGGCCGTCGGCAATAACGACATCATGGTGTGCGAGCGCGGCGCCAGCTTCGGCTACAACAACCTGGTTTCGGATATGCGCTCGCTCAGCGTGATGCGCGACACCGGTTGCCCGGTGGTGTTCGATGCCACCCACTCGGTGCAGTTGCCGGGCGGGCAGGGCACCAGCTCGGGTGGTCAGCGCGAGTTCGTGCCGGTGTTGGCGCGCGCGGCGGTGGCCGTGGGCGTGGCCGGCTTGTTTGCCGAAACGCATCCCGATCCTTCCAAGGCGCTCAGCGACGGCCCCAATGCCTGGCCGCTGGACAAGATGGAAGCGCTGCTGGAAACCCTGCTCGAACTGGACCAGGTCACCAAGCGGCATCGTTTCCTCGAACACACGCTGTAACAGCTCTGATCCGCCTCGGGGGAGGCGAATGAAGCGCATCCCCCGCAGATCAGGCAGGATGTCTCCCCCTCGCTTCATTCACCTCATCAAGCAACGGATCCCATGAGCACCGAAATCACCCGCATCCACGCACGTGAAATCCTCGATTCCCGCGGCAACCCCACGCTTGAAGCGGAAGTGACGCTGGCCGGCGGCGGCTTTGGCCGCGCTGCCGTGCCGAGCGGTGCGTCGACGGGTTCGCGCGAAGCGGTGGAGCTGCGCGACGGTGACAAGGCCCGCTACCTGGGCAAGGGCGTCAAGAACGCGGTGGGCAACGTCAACGGCGCCATCGCCAGCGCGCTGAAGGGCTTTGACGCCGCCAACCAGGGCGGTCTCGACGCCAAGCTGATCAACCTCGATGGCTCGCCGAACAAGGGCAAGCTGGGCGCCAACGCCATCCTCGGCGTGTCGATGGCCGCCGCACACGCCGTTGCTGCGCAGAACCGCCAGCCGCTGTGGCAGTACCTCGCCAGCATCAACGGCACTACCGGCAAGCCGGGCGCGTTGCCGGTGCCGATGATGAACATCATCAACGGCGGTGCGCATGCCGACAACAACGTCGACGTGCAGGAATTCATGGTGCTGCCGGTGGGCGTGTCGAGCTTCAGCGAGGCGCTGCGCGCCGGCGCGGAAATCTTCCACGCGCTCAAGAGTGTGCTCAAGGGCAAGGGCCTGAACACGGCGGTGGGCGATGAAGGCGGCTTCGCGCCGGACCTGCGCTCGAATATCGAAGCGCTCGACACCATCCTCGAAGCGGTCAACAAGGCCGGCTACAAGGTGGGCAGCGAGATACTGCTCGGCCTGGACGTGGCGAGCTCCGAATTCTTCAAGAACGGCAAGTACGACCTCGAAGGCGAGGGCAAGATCTACACGCCGGAACAGTGGGTCGACGTGCTGGCCAGCTGGGCCAAGCAGTACCCCATCGTCACCATCGAAGACGGCATGGGCGAAGGCGACTGGGACGGCTGGAAGCACCTGACCGACAAGCTCGGCCAGAACATCCAGCTGGTCGGCGACGACCTGTTCGTCACCAACCCGAGCATCTTCCAGGAAGGCATCGACAAGAAGATCGCCAACGCCATCCTGATCAAGGTCAACCAGATCGGCACGCTGTCCGAAACGCTGGAAGCGATCGCCATGGCCGACGCCGCCAAGTACGCAGCGATCGTGTCCCATCGTT
Organism: Dyella japonica DSM 16301; assembly: GCF_001010355.1. Lineage (GTDB taxonomy): Bacteria > Pseudomonadota > Gammaproteobacteria > Xanthomonadales > Rhodanobacteraceae > Dyella > Dyella japonica. The sequence continues at coordinate 99,739 of NZ_JPLA01000022.1, forward strand.
CGGGCGAGACGGAAGACACCACCATCTCCGATATCGCCGTGGCTACCACTGCGACGCAGATCAAGACCGGTTCGCTGTGCCGCACCGATCGTGTGGCCAAGTACAACCAGCTGCTGCGTATCGAAGAGGCGCTGGGTTCGGCCGCGCGTTACGCTGGCCGCGACGCGTTCCCGAACCTGGCCAAGCTGCCGGGCTGATAGGAGCGCACTACGCCTATGCTGCGTTGGGTTGCCCTGGTCCTGGTACTCGTGCTGATCGCCCTGCAGGTGAAACTGTGGAGCGGCACCGGCGGCGTGCACGGCGTGGAAACGCTGCGCGCCGCGGTGAAGAAGCAGGGTGAGGACAACGACAAGCTGACCCAGCGCAACCAGGCGCTGGGCGCGGACGTGAGCGACCTCAAGCACGGCGAGCAAGCCGTGGAGGCACGCGCCCGCGCCGAGCTCGGCCTGATCAAGCCGGGCGAAACGTTCTACCAGGTGGTTGAAAAGCCGGGCGCCACGCAGGCGCCCGCGTCCGCAGCCTCCACCAACGGCAACCCATGAGCGCGCCGCTCTGGTGCGTGGTGCCGGCGGCGGGGCGCGGCACGCGTGTTGGTGGCAGCATCCCCAAACAATACCTGCCGTTGGCCGGCCGGCCGCTGATCCTGCATACGCTGGAGCGGCTGGCGTCGCATCCCCGCATCGCCGGTCTGATGGTGGTGCTGGGCGACAACGACGGCCACTGGCCGGGCGTCGATCATCTGTACGGCAAGCCAGTGCTCACGACGCTGGGCGGTGCGGAGCGTTGCGACTCGGTACTGGCTGGCGTGCGCGCCTTGCCGCCCGAGGTAAGCGACGAGGGCTTCGTGCTGGTACATGACGCGGCACGTCCCTGCGTGCGCGAAGGCGACATCACCCGTCTGCTCGATCTGGGTATGCCCGCCGGTGGCGGCCTGCTGGGCGCGCCCCTGCGCGACACGCTCAAGCGCGCCAATGATGTCGGACGCAGCGATGTCACCGAACCACGCGATCATCGCTGGCGTGCGTTCACGCCGCAGATGTTCCGTCGCGGCGAGCTCGCGGCTGCGCTGCAGGCGGCTTACGCGGCCGGCGTGACGGTGAGCGACGAGGCCATGGCGATGGAGCGCGCGGGTTTCGCGCCGTTGCTGGTCGAGGGCGCCGAAGACAACATCAAGGTCACCACGGCAACGGATTTCGCACTTGCGGAGTTCCTGTTGTCGCGTATGAAATGAGCCCGAGGCTCCAAGGAGTATCCATGATGCGCATCGGACAGGGCTTCGACGTCCACACTTTCGGCGAAGGCGACCACGTGATGCTGGGCGGCGTACGCGTGCCGCACACGCATGGCGTGGTGGCGCACTCCGATGGTGACGTGGTGCTCCATGCGCTGTGCGATGCGATCTTCGGCGCGCTGGCGCTGGGCGATATCGGCCGGCATTTTCCGCCCAGCCAGGAGCAATGGCGCAACGCCGACAGCCGCGTCTTCCTGCGCCATGCCGCCAAGCTGATGCGCGAGCAGGGCTATACGCTGGGCAATGCCGATGTCACCGTGATCTGCGAAGCGCCCAAGGTGGGCCCGCACTCGCTGGCCATGCGCGAAGCCGTGGCCGAGGAACTGCGCTGCGAACTGGGCCGTATCAGCATCAAGGCCACCACCACCGAAAAGCTCGGCTTCACCGGCCGCGGCGAGGGCATTGCGGCGCAAGCCTGCGTGCTGCTGGTCCTGGCATGAGCGAGCTAGGAGGCCGCAGCTCGGCCTCGCGTCTCCACGACCAACTGGAGACGATCGCCGAACAGTTGCGGCGACTGCGCGGCCTCGGCCAGTTGCCGGAGCCCGACAGCGACCAGGGTTTCCGCGAGACGCAGGTCGAGCTGCAGCGTCTGCTCGATGCGTTGCATCCGGCCGATATCGCCTATGTGCTGGAGGCGTTGCCCCTGGTCGACCGCCTGGCGGTGTGGCAGCGCGTGAAGGCCGATCGCGATGGCGAGATCCTGCTGGAAGTCTCCGATGCGGTGCGCGAATCGTTGATCGCCGATATGGACGATCACGAGATCCTCGCCGCCGTCGAACCACTGGATGCGGATGAACTGGCCGACCTGGTCGAGGACCTGCCCAGCGAGGTGCTGCCCGAACTCATGGCCAGCCTCGATGCGCAGCAACGCGAACGCGTGCAGGCTGCGTTGTCGTACCCGGAGGACCAGGTCGGCGCGCTGATGGATTTCGAGATGATCACCATCCGCGAAGACATCAGCCTGGAAACCGTGCTGCGCTATCTGCGCCGTTTCGACGAGCTGCCCGCGCAAACCGACAAGCTGTTCGTGATCAACCAGGACAACCTGCTCACCGGCGTGCTGCCGCTGCACTGGCTGCTGGTCAACTCGCCCGAAAAGCGCGTGAGCGAGGTGATGGCGCCGGACGTCAACACGTTCCATCCCCAAGACGATGCCTATGAGGTCGCCCAGGCGTTCGAACGCTACGACCTGGTCAGCGCGCCCGTGGTGGATGGCAACGGTCATCTGATCGGCCGCATCACCATTGATGCGATGGTCGACGTCTTGCGCGAGGAGAGCGAAAGCGAAGCCTTGAATCGCGGCGGTCTGCGCGAAGAGGAAGACGTGTTCGCCTCGGTGTGGAAATCCATCCGCAACCGCTGGGCCTGGCTGGCGGTGAACCTGGTGACCGCGTTTATCGCCTCGCGCGTGATTGGCCTGTTCGAAGGTTCGATCCAGCATCTGGTCGCGCTTGCCACGCTGATGCCCATCGTCGCGGGCATCGGCGGCAATTCGGGCAACCAGACCATCACCATGATCGTGCGTGCACTGGCGCTGGACCAGATCACGCCGGCCAGCGCGCGGCGACTGTGGGGCAAGGAAATCGCCGTCGCCCTGATCAACGGCCTGGTCTGGGGCAGTGTGATCGGCGTGGTGGCGTGGCTGCTCTACGACAATTTTCCGCTCGGCGTGGTGATGACCACCGCGATGACGCTCAACCTTGTGCTCGCCGCGTTTTGTGGCGTCGGTATCCCGTTGCTGATGATGCGCATGGGGCGCGATCCCGCACTGGGTTCGAGTGTGATGATTACCGCGATGACCGATTCGGGCGGCTTCTTCATCTTTCTCGGCCTCGCCACGCTGTTCCTGATGTAGTTGGTTCCAGCGCTCTTCTTCTTTGTTGCCGGCCCCCGCCGGTGGAGTCCCATGTCCGATCTCGAATTGCCCTATGCCTATGGCAACCCGCCGCTGACCGCCGTCCTGCGCAGCACGCCCGAGGATTTCCAGGTGGAGGAAATCCTGGGTTACGACGCCGACGGCGAAGGCGAGCATGCCTTGCTGTGGGTGGAAAAGCGTGGGGCGAATACCGACTGGGTGGCGCGCGAGCTGGCGAAGTTCGCTGGCATTCCGCCGCTCAACGTGGGCTATGCCGGATTGAAGGATCGCCATGCGGTGACGCGTCAGACCTTCTCCGTGCAGCTGGCCGGCAAGCCCGATCCGGATTGGTCGACCTTTGCTGCCGAGGGCGTGAAAGTGCTGGCGGCGACGCGCCACTCGCGCAAGCTCAAGCGCGGCGCGCTGCGTGGCAACCGCTTCGTGCTCGTGTTGCGCCAGGTCGATGGTGATCGCGCGGTAGCCGATCAGATCCTCAAGCAGATCGCGCAGCGTGGCGTGCCCAACTATTTCGGCGAACAGCGCTTTGGCCGCGAAGGCGGCAACGTGGCGCAGGCGCGTGCGATGTTTGCCGGACGGCGCGTGGATCGCGACAAGCGCCACTTCCTGTTGTCGGCTGCGCGCTCGCACATCTTCAACGCGGTCTTGGCTGCGCGTGTCGAACGCGACGCCTGGGATTCGCCGATGGAAGGCGAGATCTGGTCATTGGCCGGTTCGCGTTCGTGGTTCGGACCCGAGCCGTTCGACGCCACCTTGTCGCAGCGATTGGCCACGGGGGATATCCACCCTTCGGGTCCGCTGTGGGGACGTGGCGAGACGCCTGCGCAGGGCGAGGTGGCGTCGTTGGAGAATGCTGTTGCCGCCGACAATGCCGATCTGGCCGATGGCCTGGTGGCCGCGAAGATGGATCAGGAACGTCGCGCCTTGCGCATGATTCCGCTGAATCTCTCGTGGCGGTGGCTGGAGGATGGCGCGCTGGAGTTGAGTTTCGAGCTGGCGGCGGGCGCCTATGCAACCACGGTGGTGAGGGAGTTGGCAGTCACAGGGTGATTCTTCGCCCGACATTCCCTGTGGGAGCGCACCCTGTGCGCGACGGGTGCGCTTACGCGTATCGCTCCGTTAGGTTTGTCGCGCACAGGGTGCGCTCCCACAGACAAGCGGCCCGCATGGCTGAAACCGTGAGCCACGGCGCGCGTCCTCCGTTGCAGGAGCGCACCTTGTGCGCGACCGCGACGCTTGGTTGTATCGCTCCGTAGGGTGTTCGCGCACAGGGTGCGCTCCTACAGTTGCGTTATGGCTCGGTCGTCGGGCGCGTTCCGATCGGTGTTGCCCAGCAGACCAAGGCAGGCAGAACCCTAGCGCCCCTTCAAAAGCACCACCACCGCCCCAGTCCCGCCCTGCATCGGCCGCGCCGACGCAAACGCCACCACATCATCCCGGCGTCTCAGCATGCGATCGGTCAGCACCTTCAGCACGGGGCCGGCGGCGCGGGAGCGCAGGCCCTTGCCATGCACGATGCGCACGCAGCGGATGCCGTTGTGCTTGGCCTCGGCGAGGAAATCGGAGATGCACGCCTGCGCGGTGGCGGCGTTCATCTGGTGCAGGTCGATTTCGTCCTGGATGCTGTACTGGCCGCGCTTGAGCTGGCGCAGCAGCTTGGGCGGATAGCCGTCGCGCAGATAGCTCAGTTCCTCGCCCACTTCGAGCATGGTCGGGTCAAAGGCCATGTCGAGCAGTTCGCCCGGCACGGCGGCCTCGTCCGCCTGCAGCATGTGCGCCTGTGGCTCGGGCTTGGGTGCAGCCGGGGTGGGCTCGACCGGATCGAAGGCCCGCACCTGATCGCCCAGGGCCTCCCGGAAGAGGCGCGCATCATCGTCGGAAACCGGAGAGGGCGGGCGATGTTTCATGCCATGAATCCTAATGCACGGGCGTCGCGCCTGTGTCGCGGCGCGGTTGAGCCGGCGGCTGTCGCGGGCCGTTGGAATCGGGCGCCGGTGCGCGCTTATCTGATGTGAAACCGCCGCCCCGGTCCGGTAGACTTCAAGCTTCACCGGCAGACGCAGCCCCATCCGCGTCGCCGCGACTGGCTTTGAACGGATCATCATGCGAGTTCTTGTTAGTAACGACGATGGCGTGGATGCACCGGGCATCCGTGTGCTCGCCGAACGCCTTGGCGCGGTCGGTCAGGTGACCGTAGTGGCGCCCGACCGCGATCGCTCCGGCGCCAGCAATTCCCTGACCCTGGACGCCCCGATCCGCGCGCTGCGGATGGACAACGGTTACTACCGTGTGGCGGGCACGCCCACGAACTGTGTCCATCTGGCACTGGCCGGCATGCTCGACTACGAGCCGGACATGGTGGTGTCGGGCATCAACAACTCCGCCAACCTCGGCGACGACGTCATCTACTCCGGCACCGTGTCGGCGGCGATGGAGGGGCGTTTCCTGGGCTTGCCGGCGATTGCCGTATCGCTGGTCACCAAGGATCACAAGGGTGAACATTACGACTCGGCCGCCACTGCCGTGCTGGCGCTGATGCAGCAGCTGCTGGTCGATCCGCTGCCGGCGGACACCATCCTCAACGTCAACGTGCCCGACCTGCCGTGGGATCAGATCCGCGGTTTCGAAGTCACCCGACTGGGCAAGCGTCACCGTTCCGAACCGTGCATCAAGCAGACCGATCCGCGCGGCAAGGAAATCTGGTGGATCGGCCCGTCGGGCGCCGTCGATGACGCCGGCCCGGGTACGGATTTCAACGCGGTGCATCGTGGTTACGTGTCGGTGACGCCCATCCATGTCGACCTGACGCGCTTCCAGGCGCTGGAAAAGGTCAGCAGCTGGATCGGCGGCTTGAACAAGAGCGTGGCCGGCGGCAAGCCGGCCGATGAGGCCGCGTGAGGGCATGAACGTGCATCCTTTGCCGCCATCCGCACTGAAGGGCGAGGGCATGACCTCGCAGCGTGCGCGCGACCGTCTCGCCGTCAAGCTCAAGGAAGAAGGCATCCGCGACCAGCGCGTGATCGACGTGATCCGCAACACGCCGCGCCACCATTTCATCGATCAGGCGCTGCATTCGCGCGCTTACGAAAACACCGCCTTGCCGATCGGCCACGGGCAGACCATTTCCCAGCCGTGGGTGGTGGCGCGCATGACCGAAGCGCTGCTGGAACGTCCCGACGGCAAGCAGGGCGTGCCGCAGAAGGTGTTGGAGATCGGCACCGGCTCCGGTTACCAGGCGGTCGTGCTGGCGCAGATCGTGCCGCAGGTGTTCACCGTCGAGCGCATCGAGGAGTTGCTGCGCCAGGCGCGTCGTCGCTTCCGTCAGTTGGGGCTCAACAATATCCGCTCGCGCCATGACGACGGCAAACTCGGCTGGCCCGACGAAGCGCCGTTCGACGCGATCATTCTTACCGCCGCCGGCGATGCGATTCCGCACGCCGTGCTTGACCAGCTCAGTCCCACCGGCGTGCTGGTCGCGCCGGTCGGTTCGCCCAGCAACCAGACCCTGATCCGCATGCGCGGCGACGGGCAGGGCGATTTCATCCAGGAAGAACTGGCCGCCGTCAGTTTCGTGCCGCTGCTTGGCGGCATCGGCTGATGCGCTCACAAGGAAACGTTTAAGCATGCGTCTGTTCGGACCGCTTTACGCGCGTGCACTCACGTGGGCGCGCCACCCCAGGGCTGTGTATTACCTGTGCGGCCTGAGTTTCGTCGAGGCCTTCATCTTCCCGATCATGCCGGAAGTGATGCTGGCGCCGATGATGCTGGGCAAGCGTCACAAGGCGTTCTTCTACGCCAACATCAGCCTGCTGTTTTCGCTGCTGGGTTCGCTGGTGGGCTATGCGCTGGGCCACTGGGCCTTCCATGCGCTGTCGCCGCTGCTGGACAGCCTGCATCTGCTGGCGCCGATCGAAAAGGGCGTGGACAACCTGCGCCTGCAGATGAACCAGCATTGGCTGGGCCTGTTGCTGGTGCTCGCGCTGGCGGCGCTGCAGCCGGTGGTGCCGATGAAGTTCGTCACCTGGGCGTCGGGCATCGTGGGCGTGCCGGTGATTCCGTTCCTGGTCTGCATGGCGGTGGGCCGCGGCAAGCGCGTGTGGCTGCTGGCCTTGCTGATCCGCATTTTCGGCGAGCGTGCCGAGCGCATCCTGCACAAGCACATCGAGCGCATTGGCTGGGCAGCGCTGGTGATTCTGGCCGGCCTTTTGGCCTGGTGGCTGCTCTCGCGCTGAACGCCCGCCGGCGGACTTCGGTCGCCGTGCAAGCCATACGCATGAAAATGACGCGTCGCCTAGCTATGCTGACCGATATGAATGGATATCTCCGGTCACTCATCCTGACCTTCGTCGTCCTGCTGGCTGCCTGCGGCACCCAGCGCTCCGTCGTGGTCGAGCCATCGGCCGGCGGCACCTCGCGCGTGGTCACGCCGACGCCGCGCCCGACGCCGGGCGGCACCTATAAGGTGGCCAAGGGCGACACGCTGTACTCGATTGCCTTCCGCAACGGCGTGGACTTCCGCGATCTGGCGAGCTGGAACCACATCGATTCGCCGTACACGATCTGGCCGGGGCAGGAGCTGAAGCTCGCGCCGGCCGACGGCAGGCCGCCCGCCGCGGCGCCCATGCATACGGCGCCCGTGGTCACCACGGCGACCAAGCCACCGCCGACGACCGGTCGCGTGGTGACGCCCGCGCCGGAAGCCCAGGCTGGTTTCCAGCCGGCGACTCCCTCCACCGCAAACACGGCTGCTGTCGTGACGCCTCCTGCACCGACTGCGCCACACCCGGCCACGCCGGCGCCAGCTGCCAGCACCACGCCCGTGGTTCCGGTGGCCGGTGCGCCGACGGCCACCGCAGCCAATACGCCGCCGCCCGCACCGCCAGTCCCGGCGGCTCCGGGCGCGACGCGCAGCAATGGCGGCGTGAACTGGCGTTGGCCGGCCGATGGCACGCTGATCAAGCGCTTCCAATCCGGTGATGCGATTCCGGGCATCGAGATCGGCGGCAAGTCCGGTGATCCGGTGCGCGCGGCTGCCGATGGCGTGGTCGTGTACAGCGGCAATGGCCTGGTCGGCTACGGCGAACTGGTCATCGTCAAGCACAACGACAGCTACCTGTCGGCCTATGGCCACAACAGCAAGCGACTGGTGAAGGAAGGTCAGCGCGTCACGGCTGGCCAGCCGATCGCGGAGATGGGTTCGACGGGTGCGTCGCGCGACGAACTGCAGTTCCAGATCCGCAAGGATGGCAATCCGGTGGATCCGCTGGGGTATTTGCCACCGCGTTGAGTGCAAGAAATAGGGGAGAGGAGTGAGAGAAGGCGGGGACGCTCTCTCTCACTTCTCACTCCTCTTCACTCACTTCTGCCTTTCGCTCGGCAGAATGAATGCCGCCACCACGCGCCGACTCTCGCCAGCCAGCAAGTCATACGTGCGCGCGGCCGCCGCGTTGTCCATCACTTCCACACCCACGCCTTTGCGCAGCAGGCCAGCCATGAAGGCCTGCGCCGGGAACACTTGGCGCTCGCCGGTGCCCAGCAGCACGACTTCCGGTTTCAGGGCGAGGATGGCATCGATATGCCCGGCATCCAGCTCGGACGCAGCCGTAACCGGCCAGTCTTCGACCAGACGTTCGGGCGACAACAGAAAGCTGCGGGTGAATTCGCGATCCACCACGGTGATGGCATGCGCGCCAACACGGCGCACAAACAGGTAACCCTCGGGACGATCGAGCGACAGGTCCATCGCTGGGTGGCCCTTAGCGGGGCAGGGCGAGCTTGGGCTCGTCCTCGTTGCGGCGGAACAGCACCACCACGTGGCCGATCTGCTGCACGCTTTCGGACTGCGTGCCTTCGGCCAGGAAGTCGATCTGCTGCTGACGCTCGTCCTTGTCGCCGCCGGACAGCTTCACCTTGACCAGCTCGTGCTGGGACAGCGCCAGGTCCAATTCCTTGCGGACGGCCTCGGTCGCGCCCTTGGCGCCCAGCAGGATGACGGGATTGAGATCATGCGCAAGGCTGCGCAGATAGCGGCGCTGCGAGGGGGAAAGTGCCATGCGTTCAGTCTCGGATTCACTGCGATAGGACAGGTAAGGGTATCATGCGGCCATCTCCCCCGTATCTTGGCAACTGTCGATGGCGCGCAGCAAAAGTAGTTCCCGCTGGCTGCGGGAGCACTTCGATGATCCTTATGTGAAGAAAGCCCAGGCCGAAGGCCTGCGTTCGCGCGCCGTCTTCAAGCTGGAAGAGCTGATCGACAAGGATCGCCTGCTCAAGCCCAATATGCGGGTGGTCGACCTGGGCGCGGCCCCGGGCGGATGGTCGCAGCTGGTGCGCCAGCGCCTGGGCGACACCGGCCACGTAGTGGCCATGGACATCCTGCCGATGCAGGGCATCGGCGGGGTCGACTTCCTGCAGGGCGATTTCCGTGAAGAATCCGTGCTGCGGGAGCTGGAAAGCCGCCTGCAGGGGCAGCAGGTCGATCTTGTGCTGTCTGATATGGCCCCCAATATGAGTGGTGTGGCCCTATCCGATCAGATCCGGGCAATGGACTTGGCCGACCTGGCGCTGGACTTCAGCCGCCAATGGCTCAAGCCCGGCGGCTCGTTTTTGATCAAGTTGTTCCAGGGGACCGGTTTTGACGACTACATCCGCAGCTTGCGCGCAGACTTCACCCGCGTAACGATGCGTAAACCCAAGGCCTCCCGCGCGCGTTCGCGGGAGGTGTATGCATTAGCTGTGGGGCGAAAGGTCCATGGCGTGCAATCCGGCGAGAACCGTGCATGAATGAAATGGCGAAAAACCTGCTGCTCTGGCTGATCATCGCGGTGGTCCTGCTCACCGTGTTCCAGAGCTTCAACCCGCATGGCGCCTCCTCGTCGGACCTGCCTTACAGCAGCTTCGTGCAGAGCGTGGACAACGGGAACGTGGCCTCGGCCAACATCAGTGCCGACCAGCCGGCCGCCATCAGCGGCAAGCTGAAGGACGGCAGCTCGTTCCGCACCGTCGCGCCGGTCCTGGGCTGGTCCACCAACGGGGTGGTCAAGCAGATGCAGGACAAGGGCGTCGAGGTCCGCCAGGAGCCGTCCAACAACGGGTTCTCCTTGCTGGGCCTGCTGCTCAACTGGCTGCCCATCATCCTGATCGTCGGCGTGTTCATCTGGTTCATGCGCCAGATGCAGGCCGGTGCCGGTGGTCGCGGCGCCATGAGCTTCGGCCGCTCGCGCGCCAAGCTGCAGGGCGAGGATCAGATCAAGGTCAACTTCAGCGACGTCGCCGGTTGCGATGAAGCCAAGGAAGAAGTGGGCGAGCTGGTCGAGTTCCTGCGCGATCCGGGCAAGTTCCAGAAGCTGGGCGGCAAGATTCCGCGCGGCGTGCTGATGGTCGGCCCGCCGGGTACCGGCAAGACGCTGCTGGCCAAGGCCATCGCCGGCGAAGCCAAGGTGCCGTTCTTCTCGATCTCCGGTTCGGACTTCGTGGAGATGTTCGTGGGTGTGGGCGCCAGCCGCGTGCGCGACATGTTCGAGCAGGCAAAGAAGCACGCGCCGTGCATCATCTTCATCGACGAAATCGACGCCGTCGGTCGCCATCGCGGCGCCGGTCTGGGCGGCGGTCACGACGAGCGCGAGCAGACGCTCAACCAGTTGCTGGTGGAAATGGACGGTTTCGAAGGCACCGAAGGTGTCATCGTGATCGCCGCCACCAACCGTCCCGACGTGCTCGATCCGGCGCTGCTGCGTCCGGGCCGTTTCGACCGCCAGGTCGTGGTGGGCCTGCCGGATGTGAAGGGCCGCGAGCAGATCCTCAAGGTGCATATGCGCCGCGTGCCGATCGCTTCGGACGTCGATGCGATGACCATCGCGCGCGGCACGCCGGGCTTCTCCGGCGCCGATCTCGCCAACCTGGTGAACGAGGCTGCCTTGTTCGCTGCACGCGAAAACGCGCGCGACGTGCGCATGATTCATCTGGACAAGGCGCGCGACAAGATCCTGATGGGCGCCGAGCGCCGCTCGATGGCCATGAGCGAGGACGAGAAGAAGCTGACGGCGTATCACGAAGCCGGTCACGCCATCGTCGGCCGCCTGGTGCCCGAGCACGACCCGGTCTACAAGGTCACCATCATCCCGCGCGGTCGCGCGCTGGGCGTGACCATGTACCTGCCCGAAGGCGACAAGTACAGCATGAACCGCGTGGCGATCGAATCGCAGCTGTGCTCGCTGTACGGCGGCCGCGTGGCCGAGGCGCTGATCTTCGGCGAAGACAAAGTCACCACCGGTGCGTCCAACGACATCGAGCGCGCCACCAAGATGGCCCGCAACATGGCCACCAAGTGGGGCCTGTCCGACACGCTCGGTCCGGTGACTTATGGCGAGGAAGAGGATGAAGTGTTCCTCGGCCGCGCCGTCACGCAGCACAAGAACGTCTCCAATGAGACGGCGCGCAAGATCGACGAGGAGGTGCGTGCCATCCTCGATCGCAACTACGCCCGCACCAAGCAGCTGCTGACCGACAATATCGACAAGCTGCACGTGATGGCCGATGCGCTCCTGCAGTACGAAACCATCGACGCACGCCAGATCGACGACATCATGGCCGGCCGCGTGCCGGGCCCGCCGGCCGACTGGTCGAAGAACTCCAGCGGCTCCACGCCGCCGCCTCCGCCGCCGCGTGGTGACAGCGGCGCCAAGGTGGGTGATCCGGCTACGCAGAGCCGTATCGCCGATCGCTGATCGCTTTCGGCAAGAAATGAAGAGGCGGCCCTGGGCCGCCTTTTTCATGCGCGTCCTCAACCCAACCTATTCGCTCGCACCTCTGTAGGAGCGCACCCTGTGCGCGACCACGATGCAGCGAACACCTCACTCCGCCTCATTCGCGGTCTGCAAAAAACTTCGCGCTCTCTCGCTCAAAGGTGTAGCCGAAAGTGAAACAGAACGCTAAAATAAGCGGCTCGAGTGAAGTGCATGCATCGCCGAACGTGAAGGTTTCCACACGGCAATGCAAAAAATCTGAAAAAAAGAGTTGACGCACTGCCCTCGAATCTGAATAATTCCGCTTCTCGCTTCGGCGCTTTCCACCTCGGTGGTTAAGCGACAAGGCAAAAGTTAAAACGCGCCCGTAGCTCAGTTGGATAGAGTACCAGGCTACGAACTTGGTGGTCGGGAGTTCGAATCTCTCCGGGCGCGCCATATAACAGCAAGATGTGATGTTCGCATCATGGCTTGCACCGCAAGGCAGAGCATCGCCAGGCGGTCCGAACGTAAGGTTTAGAAGTTCGGTGTGCTTTGATACGGATTGACTAGGCTAGGCGTCACCCGTAGCATTTCAAAGCTTCAGCCCGAACAGGTTGAGGGTTTCGAAATCGGGGTATAGCTCAGCCTGGTAGAGCGCCAGCTTTGGGAGCTGGATGTCGGGGGTTCGAATCCCTCTGCCCCGACCATGCAGATGCTATGCACAATGTGCACAAGCGCCTGTAGCTCAACCGGATAGAGCATCGGCCTTCTAAGCCGACGGTTGCAGGTTCGATTCCTGTCGGGCGCGCCAGTTCAAAGTTTGCGGTGGATGTAGCTCAGCTGGTTAGAGCATCGGATTGTGATTCCGAGGGTCGTGGGTTCGAGTCCCATCTTCCACCCCAGTTGACAGTAAGTACAAACAGTTTCAGGGCCGTTAGCTCAGTTGGTAGAGCAGTTGACTCTTAATCAATTGGTCGAAAGTTCGAATCTTTCACGGCCCACCAATTGAATCAGGCGCTTAGCGAAAGCTAAGCGCCTTTTTCTTTGCCTGCCGGAAAGTAAAGCCGGAAAACCAGGCCGCAGGACGCGCATGAAAATGTCGCCCAGTAGGCGCCACTCGAAGCGCGATGCCGAGTTGCTTTGCCTCTATCTCGGAACGAAAAGGAAGGGGACGCGACTGGCGATGCCGGCGTTTGTCACAGGCCTTGGTCGGGGGCGGGGCTTGAAAGTCGTCCGGTTCGGCTCGCCTGGGTACCAGGCTTGAGGCTTCCCATCTTGGTTGATATTCGTATCCAATTGGATACACTGTGCAACTGATGAATACGATCAAGAGCACGGACGTTTTTGACGCGTGGATCGGCGGCCTGAAGGATCAGGTGGCGCGCGCCAAGATCCTCGGCCGGATCAATCGCGCTCGGCTCGGTAATTTCGGCGATACCAAGTACTTCGACGGTATCGGTGAGATGCGTGTGGACTTTGGCCCGGGTTATCGGCTGTATTTCGCGAAAGAAGGAAACACTGTGTATGTCTTGCTCTGCGGCGGCGACAAGTCGACCCAGAGAAAAGACATCAAGAACGCGAAGGAACTACTGTCGACCCTTCAGGCGGCAGGGCAACAGGGCAGCACGAGATAGGCAGGGGAAACAGAGACAGGTGGCAACCATGACCGCAACCGTTAAGACATTTGACGCTGCCGAGTTCCTCGACAACGACGAGGTGATCGCGGCATACCTGCAGGACGCACTTGAAGACGAAAACCCTGACGTGTTCCTGCTGGCCGTTGCTGACGTGGTCAAAGCACGCAGCATGACGCGCGTGGCGGAAGCCAGCGGACTCGGTCGCGAGAGCCTATACAAGGCATTGCGTCCAGGTGCGAAACCTGGCTTCGCAACGGTGAGCAAACTGCTGGCGGCGCTTGGCGTTCGCTTCAAGGCTGTACCGATGGAGAAGGCTGCTCGTCGCCCGGCTGCGCCAAGAAAAGCGGTCAAGGATGCGGCGGCGAAGAAGATAACTCTCAAGAAGAAGGCTGCTTCCGGCGGCTCAAGGGCCCCGGCAAGGCGCACGTCCAGCTCCCGATGAATCCCGTCGCCCTTTTTTGGGTGCATTCGTGGATGAGTTTTCTGTCGAGTATGGGCAACGTCACACCGCATCACCCAACAAAGCCCTGGCCATCGGCCGGGGTCGTTTGTTTTGGCTGCCGTTTGGAGAGGTGAGCTGGAAGACACCGTGGCGCCCCGACATGCGTGCCGCTACACATACTGCATCTTCACCGTCATCCCACCGTCGACCACAAAATGCTGGCCGGTGACGAAGGACGATTGCGTCGACAGCAAATAGACGGCCAAGGCGCCGATGTCCTGCGGCGTGCCGACACGACCGGCGGGGTGTTGGGCTTGATCGCGGCGACTCAGTTTTGGCTCGCTGCGTTCGGCGGGTTCGCGCCATGCATCAGTGGCGATCCATCCCGGAAGAATGGCGTTGACACGCACCTTGGGGCCTGAGCTCACGGCCAGCGCGTGCGTGAAGGCGAGCATGCCGCCCTTGGTGGCGGCATAGGCTTCGGAGTCGGGCTCCGATTGCAGGGCGCGGGTGGAGGCGATGTTCACGATGCTGCCGTGTTGGTGCTGCAGCGATGGCAGTACGTGTTTGCTGCAAAGGAACGTGCCGGTGAGGTTGGTGGCCAGGTAGTGGTTCCATTGGGCTAGCGACAAGTCGCTGAGTGGGCCGGTATGCGGATGGGCAATGCCGGCGTTGTTCACCAGTCCGTCGATGCGGCCATAGTGTTTGAGTGCGCTTGCCATCCATCGTTTGACGCTCGCTTCGCGCGACACATCGAGCATCGCGTAACGGGCGCGGTCGCCGACACGCCATTCGTCGAGGCAGGCTTTGCCGGCGTCGGCATTCAAGTCGCCGATGAGGACATTGCCGCCGGCGCCGAGCACGGCCTGGGCGATGCCGCGGCCGATGCCTTGCGCGCCTCCGGTCACCAGGATGGTCTTGCCTTTCAGCGGCTGGGCGTCGAAAGGCGTGATGGCGGGCGTTTGCGTCATGGCGGAGTCCTTGCGGGGATCGGCACCAGCTTGACGGAGGGCGTGCATAGGCGGGGTCGACGGTGTTTCGCGACTGCGACAGGCCGGCCCTGCAGGAGCGTGGTTTTGCGGGCTATCGGCCAAACGGCCTAAATCCGCTCGGCTCCATAAACGGCCAGCATCGCGAGGATCCCCGTTCCCTTTGACCGGACTGGTGTTGCCATCGATGCACCGTCCGAACCCGCCGTCGCCCCAACGCGTTTTTCGAGAATCCATGTGCGGCAAGACATAGAACGAATGGTTTTGTCAAGTTTTCTTGGGCCGTGGATATACTCTCAAGTGACGCAGTTCACACTTTATGCGCAGGGGGCCCCGCCATGAAAGTTCTCACTCTGTTGTTCGCTGTTTGCGTAGCCGCGGTGCTGACCGGGTGTGCCACCGGACGTGGCTCGACCGAGGCGCCGAAGATCGATCCGGCCGCGCAGGCGGTATCGACCTACAAGATTGGCGTGGACGACCAGCTCCAGGTCACCGTCTGGCAGAACCCCGACCTCAGCGTCAGCGTACCGGTGAGGCCGGACGGCAAGATCACCGTGCCGCTGATTGGCGATGTGATGGCCGGCGGCAAGACGCCCGAAGAAGTCGCGGCCGAGATCAAGGACAAGCTGCAGTCCTATGTGCGTGATCCGCAGGTCGCGGTGATTCTCACCGCCTTGCGCAGCCACGAGTATCTGTCGCGCGTCCGCGTGACCGGTGCCGTACGCACGCCGGTATCCATTCCGTATCGCCAGGGCATGACTGTGCTGGACGCGGTGCTGGCCGCCGGTGGCACCACCGAGTTCGCAGCACCGGATCGCACCGAACTGTATCGCGAAGACAAGAACGGCGTGACCACGCCTTATGCCGTGCGGTTGGACAACGTGCTGCAGAAGGGCGATCTCGCCACCAATTACCCGGTGCAACCCGGGGATGTTGTCACCGTACCGATGCGCGCGTTCTAAGCGCCCGCACGCAGGGGAAAGGGAGGACGTCGCCATGAGTGGAGAACTCAGGCCGATGGCAAGCCTTGTGCCGGCATTGATCAATGAGGCGCGACGCCGCCGTCTCATGCTGGGCATCGCGTTTGCCTTGATCGCGCTGGCTGCCTTGACGGCCGGCATGTTGTGGCCGCGCAAGTACGTCGCCTCGACGACGATACTTGCGCAGGAAAGCAGCATCATCACGCCCTTGATGGCGGGCGCCGCCGCACCGACGGCGAACCAGAACCGCGCCAGCATGGCGCGCGACGTGATCTTCAGCCGCAAGGTGATGGCGAAGATCCTCGACGCCGGTGGCTGGATGGCGACCCATCCTTCGCCGGTGGAACAGGACCGCATCGCCGAAGGCATCAAGTCGCGCACCCAGGTGCAGATCTCGCACGACAACTTGATCACGATTGCCTATAGCGACAGCAACGCCAAGCGCACCTTCGACGTGGCGCACGCGTTTGCCCAGCTGTTCATCAGCGAAAGCCTGGCATCGAAGCAGCGCGAGAGCCGCGAGGCCTACGAGTTCATCAACAGCCAGGTCGAAGCCTATCGCGCCAAGCTCACCGACGCGGAGGACAAGCTGAAGGCGTATCGCGATGCCAATGCCGACGCACGCCCCGGCAGCGAAGCGGATACCGCGGCACGCATCAGCCAGTTGCGCACGCAGATCGAGTCGGCGCGTATGGACATGATGGAGCGCCGTTCGCAGGAAGGCTCGCTGGCGTCGCAGCTCAACGGCGAATCCGAAGTGAATACGGTGCAGACGGCCGACGGCCTGTTGCAGGCGCAGTTGGGCGAGTTGCAGGCGCAGCTCAACAAGCTGCTGTTGACCTACACCGATTCCTATCCCGACGTGGTGCGCATCCGCCATCAGATGGAAGACCTGAAGCGGCAGCTTGCCAGCGCCGATCAGCGCAAGCAGGCAGCCGAGCTGGCAGGTACGCCCACCGCCCTGGACAGCAACGTCTCGTTCAACCCGGCCTATCAGCAGATCAAGACGCAGCTTTCCTCGGCGCGCGCGGCGAGTGCGGCGGCTGCCGCCCGCATGGGGGCGAGCGAGGCGATGTTGCAGACCGAGTTGCAGCGCAGCGCGCGCATTGCCAACTCCGAAAACGTCACGGCCGAACTGACCCGCGACTACAACGTCAATCGCGACGTCTACCAGGACCTGCTCAAGCGCCGCGAGAACGCCCGCGTGTCGATGAACCTGGACGCCGAGCAGCGTGGCCTGACCTTCCTGGTGCAGAACCCCGCCGTGATGCCGCTGTCGCCATCGGGCCTGCGTTTCATGCATTTCGGCCTGGCGGGCATGGGCTTGTCGCTGGTGTTGCCGCTGGGCCTGCTGCTGGCGCTGGTGTGGTTCGATCCGCGCGTGCGCTCGGTGTGGCAGCTGGAGCAGGCCATCGGCGCCCCGGTGCTGGCGACGATTCCGTTCTATCCCACGCCGGGTGATCGCCGTCGCGATCGCATGCGCAACATGATTCTCGGCCTGATCGTGATCGGGGTGGGCGCCGTCTATCTCATTGCCGTCTGGATACGGCTGAAGGGATGACCATGAAGAATATCGAAGACGACAACATGTCCGACCGCATCAGCGAAGTGCTGGAAGCGGCGGCGCACAACCTGGAACTGCGCAAGACCTCCAGCCAGTCCATCGCCCGCATGCACGAGGAGGGCGGCGCGCTGGCGCCGATCCAGCTCGAGCAGCGCCGGATGATTCATCGCGAAGAATCGGTGCGCCAGCAGTCCGATGCCTTCCGTGAAATTCGCACGCGCCTGCTCGCGATGGGCGGACACCACAACTTCGTGACCCTTGTTGTGGCCGTGAGCCCGCGTTCGGGCAGCAGCTTCGTGGCGCGCAATCTCGCCGCTGCCTTTGCCTTCGATGAAGCCAAGACCAGCCTGCTGATCGACTGCAACGTGCGTTATCCGAACCAGCACAAAGTGATGGGCATCGAGCCGGCGCGCGGTGGACTGATCGACCTGATGGATCATCCGGCGATCGGCATCGAGTCGATCATCTATCACACCGGCGTGCCGCATCTGCGCCTGATACCGGCAGGCAAGTCGCGTGAAAGCAGCAGCGAATACTTCACCTCGCATCGCATGCGGGCGGTGATCGATTCGCTGCGCTCGCGCTACGCCGACCGTTACATCTTCCTCGACGGTCCCTCCATCAAGGGTGCGCCGGACGCGCGGATTCTCGCCGACCTGGCCGACTTCGTGGTGGTGGTGGCCGGTTACGGGAAGGACACGCCAGGCGCAATTAGCCAGGCGCTCAGTCATTTCGAACCGAGCAAGCTCGCAGGAGTGGTGTTCAACCAAGCGCCCTAGACCAGGAATGGCGGATAGGGAAGGAGGCGCCGCCACAGGGTGGGACGGCGCCTCAAGGGGTAACGGTCAGAGGAATGGATATGCCGGCTTACAACAGGCTCGCCCGCGCCACCATGATCGCGCTTGTCGTCGTGCCTGGCACCTCATGGGCTGGCGACTTCGCGTATTCGGTGTTCGGCAGCGTGGAGCACAGCGACAACATCGCGCTGTCCACGGAGAACCCTCAAACCACCAATGTCTACATTCCGGGCGTCAACTTTGCCTATCGGGAGGTGGGCTCGACGCTGCAGGCGAACGTGGTCGGTACGGTGGAATACCTCGACTACAGCAACAAGAATTTCGACAGCCAACTGCTGGGCACGCTCAGCGCGCAGGCCAACTGGTCGGTGATACCGCAGCGACTGGATTTTTCCATTGAGGACGATGCCGGCGTGCAGCCGGTCGACACGCTGGCCAGCAATGCACCCAACAACGAGCAGCAGACCAATGTGCTGTCGCTCGGCCCGATCCTACATTTCCAGTTCAACGGTTCCACCCGCGGCCAGGCGGAGCTGAAGTACCTCAACAGCTACGCCTCCAAGGTTGACGATTTCGATTCGTCGCGCGGGCTGGGCGCGTTCCGCGTGATTCGCGACGTGAATCCCACGACCCAGGTGTCCTTGAACGTGGAGTCACAGCGCGTTGATCTGAAGAATAACGACGCCGGCCCGGACTACACCCGCAACGAGTTCTACGCGCACTACGTGCATACGCTGCGCGACTTCGACGTGGATGCGTCGCTGGGCTGGGCTTACATCGACTTCACCCATGCTCCCAGTGCTTCCAAGCCCCTAGCCAATGTCACCGTGGGCTGGCGGCCGAGCGTGGACAACAGCTTCAGCCTGACCGGTCGCTACGAGTACTCGGACGCGGCGCAGGACATGTTGCTGCAGCCCGGCCAGACCATCGTCGACAGCATGACCAATGTGCCGACCAACCCGCTGGATCTGATCAACGATCCGACCCGCGGCGGCATCAACACCGGCACGATGGTGGTGGACTCGGAGGTGTACCTGGATCAAAGCCTCGAAGGCACCTATAGCTATCGTGGCGATCGCCTGTCCATCACGGTACAGCCGCTGTATCGAAAGCTGACCTATCTGAATGACACCGAGTTCAACCAGAAGGAAAAGAGCGGCGCCATTAGCGTGGAATACAAGCTGCGGCCCACACTGTTCCTGTCGGCTTTCGGCAACTACCAGCACCTCGATTACACCAACATCATCCGTACCGATAAGACCACGCGTTTCGGTCTGGCCATCAGCCATCAGTTCACCCAGCGCTGGAGCTGGCGTGCTGCCTATACCCGCCAGCTGCGCAACAGCACGGCTGCTCAGCAGAGCTACCACGAGAACGAGTTTCTCGTGTCGCTGGTCTATCACCGATGAAGGCGCGCATCGAAGCCGAGCTGCCGTTCTACTTCGGCCCCGGCAGGGAGCTGTTCGGTTTCTATCATCCCGCGGCCGGCATGCGCGCGGCGGTGTTGCTGTGTCCACCGTTTGGTGTGGAGCAGATCCGCTGCCATCGGCTGTACCGCCAGTTGGCGCATGGGCTGGCGGAGGCTGGTTTTCCGGTGCTGCGCTTCGATTACTTCGGTACGGGCGATTCGGCGGGCGAGAGCAACGCGTTTGAATGGACGCGCTGTCTGGCCGACGTGGTGACGGCGGCCACGGAGTTGCGCATGCGCCACGGCGGCGGTCGCGTGCTGGCCTTTGGCGCACGTCTTGGCGCCAACGCCGCGCTGGCGGCGGCACAGGCGGCGCGATTGGACGGCGTGGTGGCTTGGGATGTAATCACCGATGGCGCAGCCCTGGTACGTCAGTACGACCACATGCAGGAAACCCTGAAGGTCGATCTGAACCGTTTCGAATATGCGCGGCCGGAGCTGGATGTCAGCACGCAATGGCCGGGCTTTGAGACCAGCGATCGCCTGCGCGTGCAACTGCAGGACCTGCGCCTGCTGGACCCGGGCATTGCCTCGGCGTGGCTTGCCTCATCCGTTCCCGATGAGCCATCGAAGCTGGATGAGCGCTATGCCGGCAAGTGCGAGCGCGTCGATGTCTCGCCACGCTGGGAGGAAGTCGACAGCCTTGAACTGGCGATACTTTCGCACCCCTTGCTCGACGCAGCGAAGCGCCACCTGAAGGAGATGGCCTGATGCATGAGCAGGCCTTCCGCTTTGGTGGTGCCCGGCATCTGGTCGGCGTGGTGGGTTTGCCGGCGTTGATCGACCAGGGCGTGGGCGTGATCTTTCTCAACGCCGGCATGGTGTATCGCGTCGGGCCGTTCCGCCTCCATGTGGAACTGGCCCGGCGACTCAACGCGCTGGGTTATCCCACGCTGCGTTTTGATCTCTCCACCATTGGCGACAGCGGCGCAAGCGGGCAGCGCCTGTCGCGTCCCGAACAGGTGGTTGCCGATGTGCGCGATGCGATGGAGCTGCTGAAGCAGCAATCCGGGTGCACGCGCTTTGTGCTGTTCGGGCTTTGTTCCGGTGCGCAGAACGCACACTCCACGGCGTTTGCCGACGCGCGTGTCGCAGGTGCATTTTTCCTCGACGGCTATGGGCATCGAACGCTTGGCCAACGCGTGCGTCACTACCTGCCGCGCCTGTTGAGCCTGTCGGTCTGGCGGCAGCGCCTGATGCGTCGCCGCGCGGCCGCGGCGCCCCGTCCCGCTGAACCTGCGTTTGTGGTCGAGCCACTGCCGCCGAAGATTGTGCGCGCGCAGCTCGCCGACATGCTCCAGCGCGGACTCAAGCTCGACTTCATCTACAGCGGCGGCGTGGCTCGCTATTTCAACCATATCCGCCAGTTCCGCGAGTGCTTTGGCCGGCTGGCCGATGACCCGGGCGTGAGCGTCAATTATTTCAAGCAAGCGGACCACACCTACGTACTCAGCGGTGACCGCCAACAGCTGCTCGAGCACGTCGCGCAGTGGATGGGTCGCCATTTCCCCATCACTCGACCAGGCACGTGAATATGCACAAGGTACTCGTCACCGGCGGCGCCGGCTATATCGGGAGTCATGTGGTACAGCAGCTGACGTCACGTGGCGAGCATGTCGTGGTGATCGACAACCTGAGCTCTGGCTATCGCGAGGCGGTGCAGGGCGCGGAACTGGTGGTGGGGAACGTGGGCGATACCGCGCTGGTGGCCTCGGTGCTGCAGCACCATGGCATCGATGCCGTGCTGCATTTTGCCGCGCATACGGTGGTGCCCGAATCGGTGAGCGATCCGCTCAAGTACTACGGCAACAACACCTGCAATACGCGCAACCTGCTGACGGCCTGCGCGGATTCGGGGGTCGACAAGTTCATCTTCTCGTCCACCGCAGCCGTCTATGGCCTGACCGAGCATGGCATTGCCGACGAGGACACGCCGACCCAGCCTGCCAACCCGTACGGGCGCTCCAAGCTGATGTCGGAGATGATGCTGTGCGACCACTGCGCCACGGGGCAGATGCGTCATGTGATTCTGCGTTACTTCAATGTGGCTGGCTGCGATCCCAAGGGGCGCATCGGTCATTCGGCGCCTTCGGCGACGCTGCTGATCAAGGCGGCCTGCGAGCATGCCGTGGGCAAGCGTGCATCGCTCGCCATCTACGGCACGGACTACGACACGCCTGACGGCACCGGCATTCGCGACTATATCCATGTGGAAGACCTGGCCACGGCTCATCTGCGGGCGCTCGATTATCTGCGCGAAGGCGGCGATTCGCTCAAGCTCAATTGCGGTTACGGCCATGGTTACAGCGTGCGCGAAGTGCTCGATTCGGTGGCGCGGGTGGATGGGCATCCACTCAATATCGTCGAGCTGCCGCGGCGTGCCGGCGACCTGGGCATGCTGATCGCGTGCAGTGACCGCCTCAAACAGGTGCTGGACTGGCAGCCGCAATACGACGATCTGGACTTCATCGTACGCACGGCCCTGCTGTGGGAGCGCAAGATGGCGAGCAAGCCTGCGCCATTGTCGTCGGTGGCGTGATGACGGGAAGGGCGCCCACGATGGTCCTCCGCCCGAACCGGGGACGTAGGCGCCGTGCAACTTCATTACTGTGGCTCGCCTTGCTGCTGCCGATGACGTGCTGGTCGGCCGCGCATTCACACCGGTCCCATGGCACGCCGGCCAAGGCCGCCGAAACGCCTGCCGTGGCCGCACCCGCCGACAGCGCGGCCGCGCAACGCATCGTGGTGCATCAGAACGTGGGCGACGGGCCCGAGGTGCGCGTTTCGGTAGGCATTCCGTTTCCGCCCTCGATGCTGCGCGACGTGCAGCAGCTGCGCATCCTCGATGCAGCGGGCAACGAAGTGCCATCGCACGTGGAGAAGACCCTGCTCTGGTATGCGCGGGACCGCAGCATCCGGGCGGTGCGCGCCCAGTTCCACGCCCAGCTGAGCAAAGGCACGGGCACGTATTACTTCGCGATCGGCAAGCCGCGCAGCCGCGAGGCGCCTGGCTGGCCGTATGCGCAGGAATTGTTGACGGATGGGCAAGGGGTACGCGTTGCAGCGGCGCTGGCCACGCTGGAACCGGCCTGGCTTTGCGCGTCGCTGATTGCCGGGCCGCAGACGCCGGCGACCAAGGACGAGGCGTACGCCAATTACGTGTCCACCCAATTCGACTGGGCCAAGAAGCTGCCGACGGACGATCACACCGCGTGGCTGTTCGATCGTCCCAGTACGCTATTCAAGGCCTATGTGCGCACGGGTCGCTTCGACTACCTGCAGGCCGCCGACCAGAGCTATCACTTCTACATGAAGTACATCAAACGGGATGGCCTGCCGTTCAGCCCGTTCTGCGCGGGCGGCTGGACCATGGGCAAGGAGCCGTGCGACGTGAAATACGTCTACGTCGAGCCCATCCTGCTGGCCTTGGCGCTTACTGGCGACGACGGCGAGCACGACAGGGAGACCGTCGACAAGATGGTCATCCTGTGGCAACACGGCGGCTGGAGCGGTACGCCCGGTCCGTATACCAATCCCGGCGAGCGCTTCACCGAGCGTCTGGCGGGGCTGGGTTTGCTGGCCACCATCAATGCCTATGAGCTGACCGGCGACACCCGCTATCTCGCCTACGCGCGCGAACGGGTTGGCTGGCTTTACGACCATCAGCGCAGCAATCCGGACAAGCTCGGCGACGACGGATCGTGGCGCAATAGCTGGAACCTGCACGAGGACGATGCCTGGAACCCGCAGCACGATGTGCGCGGGTCGTCGCCGTGGATGAGCGAGAACATCATCGATGGCTTGTGGCATACCTGGCTGGTCACCGGCGATCACCGTATCCCGGAGATGATCACTTCATTTGCGCGTTACCTGGAGCGCTACGGCTGGATCGACGTGGGCAGCATCGTGCAAGGGCACGAGTGGCGCAATCCGTGTTCCGGCGAGAAAGGGCAGATCGCCTGGTATTGGGCATCCTCGGGCGCAAGCCGCAGCAAGCTGGCCGAGATCGAGGATTCCGACGGCTGGTACAGCGACGCGCACAACGTCGAGCTGGCGATGCCGGTGGCGGCGGCCTATTACTTCGAGCGCGATCCGGCGCGAAGCGATGCGTTGAAGCGTCGACTCGATGCGCTGGCGTCTTCGTACAACACCGAGTGCGCACAGATTGGCGAAACCGTGCGCCGTTTCAACTGGAACAACCGCGGCAGTGGCGTGGCGATGTGGATGCTGCAGCAGCCGCCAGGCAGTGGATCGAATTCACCGTTGGCAGCGCACACGTCGCCCTAGGGCTTGGATTGAACGATCGGCAAGGCATGCGCAGGGGCAGGTTTAGATGAATCGTCGTATGGCAGCATTACGGAGCGTGGCACTGGTGTCGGCTTCCACCTATGTGGAATACGCACTGGGCCTGTTCATCAGCGTGTGGATCGCCCGCGCACTGGGGCCGGCGGATTTTGGGCGTTATGCGTTCACCGTGTGGCTGTGTGGATGGCTGATGACCTGCAGCAACCACGCCTTGACCACCTCATCGACCAAGTTCATCGCCGAGGCCTACGGGGCGGAGATGCCCGAGGTTGCCTCGCATATCTCCTATCGCCTGATGCGCAACCAGATGTGGAGCTGCGCGATCGTGATCGCGCTGTTTTTCACCGGCGTGGCGATCATCCGCCCGCAGGAATGGGCGGGCGTCATCTTGCCCATCACGGTGCTGGTGGCGATCGGCGTGGTGGCCAAGGCCAATTACAGCCTGCTGGTGGCCATCTCCAAGGGGCAGGAGCATTTCGAGCCGGTATCCATTGCCACGGTGATCTCGGGCGTCGTGATGCTGGCCCTGGTGGGCATCGCCACCTGGTTTCATGCCGGCCTGCTCGCCTTCGTCGGCATCTTCGCGATTTCCTGCCTGACCTTGAATCTGATCAACCGCATGGCCTATCGCCATTACTGCCTGCCATTCGGGCCGGGTGAGGTGCCCGATGAAATGTCCAGGCGCCTGACGCGCCATTTGCGACTTACGGCCGTGCTGATCCTGCTGATTGCGCTGAAGACGAACACGATCGAAGTGTTTCTGCTCAATACGTATGCCAATTCCACTGCCGTGGGCTTCTTTGCCATTGCGGGCACCTTGACGCGCGGCGCGGTGGAGCTGTTCTCGGTGGGTCTGACCTCGACCCTGCTGCCGTATATGGCGCGTGCGTTTGGGCAGAGCGGGCAATCGCAGGCGACGCGTGTGCTGTCGGAGGCGACGCGCTTCTATTGGGCCACCGGGCTGATGATCGCCGGGCTGGGTTTTGTCACCACGCCGGGGTTGGTNNGTCACCACGCCGGGGTTGGTGACTCTGATGTACGGCAACAAGTACATCGATGCGATTCCCGCGATCGAGGTCACCTTGGTGCTGGCAGGCCTGTTGCTGATCACCAACAGCATTGCGGCCTTCCAGGTGGTGACGGATCGTCAGGGCGATCGTCTGCGTATCTCGGGATCGGCGCTGATCATCAATGTGATCCTCGGCTTCACCCTGATTCCGCATTTCGGTCTGCTGGGGGCGGTGCTTTGCTATGCCGGTACGCGTTTGGCGGAGCTGGCGATTTGCACCTTCTATATCCGTCGCGTGGCGAGCGCGGGGTTGCCGGTCGCGCCCATGTTGAAGCTGTTTGCCGTTGGGTTGCTCGCAACGGGCGCTGGATGGCTGGTGGCGGCGGTGACGCCGGGGCACTTTGCCTTCATC
>NZ_JPLA01000216.1 GCF_001010355.1 Dyella japonica DSM 16301
GGATAGGCATAGTCCCGTTAGTTTCAACCTGTACACGGTATCCTTTCATATCAATAAGGTAGTTGATAAAATTAACAACTTCAGGTTGACGGAAAGGTTCGCCACCAGTAATGACAACTAATTTAGTCTTGGCTTCACCAGTGACATGGACAATCTCTTGCCAAATATCACTGTGACTCATTTTCTTACGATTGGACGTATAGTTTGTATCGCAACCTGGGCATTGCAGGTTACAACCAGCTAATCGAACGAATACGGCAGGTTGACCACAAAATGGGCCTTCACCTTGAATGGTAT
>NZ_JPLA01000217.1 GCF_001010355.1 Dyella japonica DSM 16301
GCGTCATATCGATCAGGGCATGACGCGCATGGAGGCCGCGCTGGCCGGCGCCAAGGAGATCGGTTTCACCATCGTCTCCATCACCGCCTCGCTGGTGGCGGTGTTCCTGCCGCTGTTGTTCATCAGCGGCATCACCGGCCTGTTCTTCAAGGAATTCACCATCACCCTGGTGGCGGCGATCATTGTCTCCGCGCTGGTTTCGCTCACGCTCACC
>NZ_JPLA01000023.1 GCF_001010355.1 Dyella japonica DSM 16301
CCCGCCTCAGTACGCTCACCCTGGCCCTGTGGCTGGCCGGTTGCCAGACGCTGCCGCAGCCGCACGACGACGGCGCCTTGCAGCGCGAAGCCATGGCCGGCACCGAAAAACCGGTACCGGCTCCGTTGCCGTTGAACACGCACAACAACGCGCCGGACCAGGGCGTCACGCCCAAGCCGCAATTGAGCGAAGGCAGCGGCCAGTTCGTGCGCACCACCGGGCTCGCGCAACCGCGCAAGGCGGCCACGGGCGATGGCGCGGTGACCTTCAACTTCGAGAACCAGCCGGTGCAGGCGGTGGTCAAGGCCATCCTCGGCGACCTGCTCAAGCAGAACTACACCATCGTGCCGGGCGTGCAGGGCAATGTGTCCTTCTCCACCTCCGAGCCGGTGGACAGCAGCCAGGCCATCCCCATCCTGGAAACGCTGCTGTCGTGGACCAACAACGCGCTGGTGATGCGCGACGGCCAGTACGTGGTGATGCCGGCCAAGGACGCCGTGGGCGGCAACCTCGTGCCCAGCCTTAATGCGGTGGCGCCGCAGGGTGGCCTGCAGGCGCGGCTGTATCCGCTGCGCTATATCTCCGCAGGCGAGATGCAGAAGCTGATCAAGCCGTTCGCGCGCACCGACGCGGTGTTGCTGGCCGATCCCTCGCGCAACGTCATCGTGATCTCCGGCACCACGGCCGAACTGGACAACTATCAGCGCACCATCCACACCTTCGACGTGGACTGGCTGCGCGGCATGTCGGTGGGTGTGTTCAGCCTGCAACACGCCAATGTGAGTGAACTGGGCGGGCAGCTCGACCAGATGTTCGGCCCCAAGGGCGACACACCGCTGGCCGGCATGGTCCGCTTCCTGCCGATCGAGCGCACCAATGCGATCGTGGTGATCAGCAGCCAGCCGCAGTATCTGCAGGAAGTGGGTGACTGGATCACGAAGATTGACCGCGGCGGCGGCAATGAGCCGGAGCTGTTCGTGTACGACGTGCGCAACATCAAGGCGTCGGATCTCGCGCAGTAC
The DNA here is from genome assembly GCF_001010355.1 of Dyella japonica DSM 16301. Taxonomy (GTDB): domain Bacteria; phylum Pseudomonadota; class Gammaproteobacteria; order Xanthomonadales; family Rhodanobacteraceae; genus Dyella; species Dyella japonica. Next base: position 1,023 of record NZ_JPLA01000023.1, read on the forward strand.
CTGGCGCAGATTTACACCAACGGTGCGGGTGGCGCGGGTGGTAATGCGGGCAAGGTGGGGCCCGGCCTGAATGGAGCCACCTTGGGCACCGGTGACAACGCCAGCGGCAACGCGAGCGGCATGGGCAGCACCGCCGGCAGCTTCGGCAGCAGCACGCCATCGGTCAATGGCGTGGGTGGAGGATTTGGTAACGCCGGTGGCTTTGGCGGCACGGGAACGACGGGCACCACCGGCACCAGTGGCGGCTTCGGTACGACAGGCGCGGGTACTAGCGGAGGCTTCGGCAGCACAGGCGGCGGTGCCGCCGGTGGCATGTCGTCGTTCGGCAGCGGCAACAACGCCAACGGCAACAACAGCACCGGGCAGCAATACGTGTCCGAGGATGGATCCATCCGCATCGGCTCGGTCGACTCCAACAACCAGCTGTTGGTACGTGCGCGACCCTCGCAGTGGAAGGAGATCGAGGAGGCCATCAAGCGACTCGACAATGTGCCGCTGCAGGTGCAGATCGAGATGCGCATCTTGGAGGTGGATCTGACGGGGCAATTGGAGTTTGGCGTGCAGTGGTATCTGCAGGGCTTGGCCGGCAGTACGCCCAGCTACGACAGCAACGGCAACGTCAACGGCGCGACGAACATCCCTCCGGGCGCGCATCGTCAGATATCGCTGGGTTCGGGTGGCAACCAGTACGCAGGCGAACCGCTCTTCTATTCCTTCCTCAGCACCAACGGCAAGTTTCAGGTGGCTATTCGCGCACTGGAAACCAATGGCAACACCAAGACCTTGTCGGCACCGTCGCTGGTGGTGCTCAACAATCAAGTCGCGCACATCCAGGTCGGCGATCAGGTGCCGATCAATCAGACGTCCATCGTCACTGGCCTCAATACCACCGGGTCGACGGCGAGCAGCGTCAGCTATATTCCGACGGGCGTCATTCTCGATGTGCAGCCGCGCGTGAATCCGGGCGGGTTGGTGTATCTGAATGTGCAGCAGCAGGTAAGCAACACGACCGGTGCTGCCAATTCGCAGGGCAACTTCACCATCCAGCAGCGAGCGGTGGGTACCCAGATTGCGGTGCAGAGCGGCCAGACCGTGCTGCTCGGCGGCCTGATCCAACAGAACGAAAACAGCACGGATACCGGCATTCCCGGTCTCAACCGCATCCCGGTCCTCGGCCGGCTGTTCGGCACCACCAACCACAACCGCAACCGCACTGAGCTGATCGTGCTGATCACGCCGCGGGTGATTACCAGCAGCGAAGAGGCGAAGCAGGTGACGGACGAATACCAGCGCAAGTTTGAATCGCTGGCGCCGTTGCGGGCGACGGGTGCGACCGCGGGTGGCGCAGCTACTGGTTCTGCGACGGGAGCGGCGAACACCGCGGCGCATCCGTAACGGCGGCCTGGGCTGCCTTGGGGCAGCCAGGTTGGGGCCCCGGGCCAATGGCCACATCAAGAGCCCGCCGCACGGCGTTTGTCTGTTGTAGGAGCGCACCCTGTGCGCGACCACCTGACGGAGCAGTACTTCCCGGCGCTGCGGTCGCGCACAGGGTGCGCTCCTACAGATGAGAGGGTGCGCCGTGATCGGGTGGCTGCGCCCAGCGGACGAACTGGGGCTGCACACGCGGCCCCCATCCCAGCCCCGCTATCATCTCCCGATGAACTCGGTCCCATCCTTCCCCATCACGCCACTGCTGCCCGAGATCACAAGCTCTCTCGCGTCGCACCCACGCCTCGTACTCGAAGCGCCTCCCGGCGCCGGCAAGACCACCCAGGTGCCGCTGGCGCTGCTTGATCAGCCGTGGCTTGCCGGCAGCAAGATCCTTGTGCTCGAACCGCGACGCATCGCAGCGCGTGCGGCGGCGCAGTTCATGGCGAAGCAGTTGGGTGAGGAGGTGGGGCAGACGGTGGGTTATCGCATCCGTTTCGAGGCGAAGGTCAGCGCGGCGACGCGCATCGAAGTGGTGACGGAAGGCATCCTCACGCGCCTGATCCAGGATGATCCCGAACTCACCGGCATCGGCGCGATCCTGTTCGACGAATTCCATGAGCGCCATCTTGCTGGCGATCTTGGTGCGGCGCTCGCGCTCGATATCCAGGGCACCTTGCGTCCGGAGCTGCGCCTGGTGGTGATGTCGGCGACGCTCGATGGTGAGCGCATCGCGCAGTGGTTCGATGCGCCGCGGATCAGCAGTCCCGGGCGCAGTTTCCCGGTGCGTGTGGAATATCCCGCGGCGCGAGCGCAGGAGACGACGGAACATCAGCTTGCGCGCGTCGTGCGCCAGGCGCTGGAAGAAAACGAAGGTGACGTACTGGCGTTTCTGCCGGGACGGCGCGAGATCGCACGCACGCAAGCCATGCTGGCATCGTCGCTGGACGAGAACATCGACATCGTCGCCCTGCATGGCGAATTGTCGATGGCCGAACAGCAGGCCGCGTTGAGTCCGGCGGAACCCGGCACGCGGCGCGTCGTGCTGGCGACCAATGTTGCCGAATCCAGCGTCACGCTTCCGGGCATCCGTGCGGTGGTGGACAGCGGCCTCGCACGCGAGCCGCGCTTCGATCCGAACTCCGGTTTCACGCGGTTGGAAACGGTGAACATCTCGCAGGCTTCGGCCGATCAGCGCGCCGGTCGCGCGGGTCGCGTCGCCGAAGGTGCGGCCTATCGCCTGTGGCCGCAGAGCAAGCGACTGGATCCGTCGCGCACCGCCGAAATGGCGCAAGCGGAGTTGTCGGGCCTCGCCCTGGAGCTCGCCGCGTGGGGCATCACCGCGCATAGCGGCAACACGCTGCCGTGGCTCGACGCACCGCCCTCAGGCGCGTTGGCGCAGGCGCGTGAGCTGCTCGTGCAGTTGGCTGCGCTGACGGCAGATGGGCGCATCACGGCGCTCGGTCGCCAGATGCTCGAACTCGGCGCTACGCCGCGGCTGGGTGCAGCGGCCTTGCGAGCGGAGCCGGAATTGCGCGCGCTCGTCGCCGATCTGCTTGCGCTGATGGAAGCCCGCTCGCCCCTGCGCGGCGAGCAGGCGCGCAGCGACGATTTTCGTGCACGCGTAACCGCGCTGCATGTGTGGCGCGATCGGCACACCGCTGGCGCGCGCGGTGGCGCGGATGCCGGTGCGCTGGCCGCCATCGAGCAGGCGAGCAAAGGCTGGCGCCGTCGTCTGGACATGCGCTCGGCGGCGAGCGGCGTGCCGGACAGCCACGCCGTGGGCGATCTGCTGCTGCATGCGTTTCCGGATCGCGTGGCGCGACGCGACGACAGCAACCCGCTGCGCTACACGCTCGCCAACGGCCGCGGTGCGCGCCTGCATGAGAGCACCGCGCTGCATGGCGAACCATGGCTGGTGGCGCTGGACCTGCGCTTCGAGGCTCGCGACAGCTTGATCCTTGCCGCCGCGCCGATCGACTTCCGCGTGCTGGAACGCGACTATCCCGCGCAATTCAAGCGCGAACGCGCCTTACGCTGGAACGACGAACGCAATGCCGTCGAAGCGTTCGACGAACATCGTTACGCCGGCATCGTGCTCGAACGTCGCAGCGTGCCGGTGAAGCCCGAAGACGCGCTGCCCGCCTTGCTCGCCGCCGTGCGTGCAAAAGGCATCGATGCGTTGCCGTGGAGCGAAAACGCCCGGCGCTTGCGCGCACGTATGCAAGCCTTGCGTGGCTGGATGCCCGAGCTCGGACTTCCCGATATATCCGACGCAGCACTGATAGACACGCTCGAAGACTGGCTCGCCCCCTATCTCAACGGCAAGCGCCGCCTCGACGCCTTGAGCGCGGAAGAGCTCTCGCAGGCCCTGGGCTCCCTGTTCGACTACGAACAGCGCCGCCAACTGGATGCGCAGGTTCCCGAAAGCCTCACCGTGCCCAGCGGCATGACGCGACGGCTGGAATATGCTGAAGGCGAGGCGCCGGTGCTGGCGGTGAAACTGCAGGAATTGTTCGGACTGGCCGATACCCCGCGCGTGGCGAACGGGCGCATTCCCGTCACTTTGCACTTGCTCTCGCCGGCGGGCCGACCGATCCAGGTTACGCAGGACCTCAAGGGCTTCTGGGAGCGCACCTACCCTGAGGTGAAGAAGGAATTGAAGGGACGCTACCCGCGTCATCCCTGGCCGGATGATCCGTGGACGGCGGCGCCGACGCACCGGGCTAAGCCGCGCGGCACATAAGAAAAAAGGCTGCCGACCTTTCGGTGCGGCAGCCCTCGTTATTGCAGATACCGGCGGTGAATCAGCGACCGATCTCGCGCAGCCGCTTGCCGCTCATAAGATTGCGCTCGATCTGCTCCAACGTCACGCCCTTGGTCTCTGGCACCAGCCAGAAGGTCACCAGGATAAACACTGCATTGAGCGCGGCATACAACCAGAACGTGTGCGCGTTGCCGATGCCGTTGAGCAGGCTCAGGAAGGTGAAGCCCACGATCATGTTGCAGATCCAGTTGGTGAAGGTGGAGCAGGCGATGCCGAAGTCGCGGCCCTTGAGCGGCTGGATCTCCGAGCACAGCGTCCACACCAGCGGGCCGGCGGACATGGCGAAACCCACGATGAAGATCAGCAGCATGGTCACTGTGAAGATCTGTGCGCCATGGTCGTGGATGCCGTTGTTCATCATCGTGCCCACCACGCCCAGGCCAACCGCCATCACGGCAAAGCCGGTGTACAGGATGGGCTTGCGGCCCCAGCGGTCGATCAGCGCGATGGCGATGAAGGTGGCCAGCACATTGGTGAGGCCCACCAGCGCGGTAAACCACATCTGCGCCGAGGTGTCGTAACCCATTTCCTTGAAGATGCGCGGCGCGTAATACATCACCACGTTCATGCCGGTGAACTGCTGCATCAGCTGCAGCAGCACACCCAGCCACACCGAGCGGCGGAAGTTGCGGTTGTCCTTGAACAGATGCCAGCCGCGTTGCGGCGTCTTGAGCTGTTCCTCGATGTCGGCTGCTTCGCGCTTCACCACGTCCGCGTCGCCGCGCAGGCGCATCAGCACTTCGATCGCCTCGTCGCGACGGCCGCGCATCATCAGCCAGCGCGGGCTGTCGGGCAGAAACAGCACGCCGAGCAGGAACAGCACGCCGGGAATCGCGATGATGCCGAGCATCCAGCGCCACGCGCCGTTGTAGCTCAACGCGGTGTCGGAGAGGAATGCCACCAGGATGCCGATGGTGATCATCAGCTGATAAGTGGAGATCATCGCGCCGCGGATGCGTTCCGGCGCCACTTCAGCCAGATAGAGCGGCGCCGTGAACGTGGCCAAGCCAATGGCAAGGCCGAGCACCACACGCGCGGCGATCAGCGTTTCCGGCGACCACGCGCCGCCCGACAGCAGCGAACCCAGGATAAACAACACGGCACCGAGGATCAGCGAGCGCTTGCGGCCCAGCGTGGCTGACAACCAGCCGGCGCCCACCGCGCCGACGGCCGCGCCGAACATCATCGAGCTCACGATCCATTCGATCATGTGGTCGCTGACTTTGTATTCGGCCTGGATAAATTGGGTGGCGCCGGAAATCACGCCGATGTCCAGGCCGAACATGAGGCCCGCCAACGCGGCGAGCACACAGGTGAAGATGATGGTGACCTTGGCTTGCGCCGAGGCTGGCGAGATGACTTGGGCATTCATGGTGAAACTCCCCCGCTGGCGATAGTGGTGCCTCTAATGGGCTGGTGTGCTTGAGCCGCGGTCCCTAGGCGGCAGCGATGACGTGTGGCGGCGGTCCGGCGAAACGCGGTTCCGGCAAGCCACGAAAACCTGCATCGGCGACGAACAGCGCGCCGGCATAGGGTTGGGATGCGAGCGCCGCCTCGTCTAGGCCGTCGCGCGCACTGGTGATGTAGAGCGTCGAGTAATCCGTGCCGCCGAAAGCAGGTTTGGTCGGCTGCGAGGCGGGCACGTCAATGATGCGGTCCAGTTGGCCCGTCGGCGTGTAGCGCACCACGCGGCCCAATCCCCATTGGGCATTCCACAGGCCGCCGTCGCGATCGACGGCCGAACCGTCGGGTTCGCCGCGTGCGTCGTCCAGCGTCACGAAGCTGCGCACGTTGGATAGCTGATCGCCGTAATCGCAGCACTGGATGATGCGCGAGGGCGAATCGCAGAAATACATGCTGCCGCCATCCGGGCTGAAGGCGATGCTGTTGCTGATCGCCACACCCGGCAAGGGCAGGCGTTCCAGCGACAGATCATGATTCAACCGATAGAACCCGCCCACCGCCTGCTTGGGACCGCTGGCCGGCTCATGCAGCGTGCCGAACACGAAGCGGCCCTGGCGATCGCAGGCGCCATCGTTGATGCGGGTCGGCAGGTCCGCTTCCACGTCGGTGACGGCAACCAATGTGTGTGTGGATGGATGGAAGAAGGCCAGACGCGAGGCGAGGCCCAGCAGCAGCCAACCATCCGCTTCGCACAAGGCAAAGCTGCCAAGGCGCTCGGGCAGGCTCCACTGATGCAAGGCGCCGTCATGCGGGCGATAGCGCCACAGCGTGCTGGCGTGGATATCGGTCCAGTACAGCACCTGGCCGCGGTCACACCAGGTGACCCCTTCGCCCAACGTGTTGTGCACCTGCATGGCGACTGCGGCGCGCAGGTTCATACCCAGCCACCGTCGACGATGAAGTCCTGGCCGGTGCACATGCGGCTGTCGTCGGCGGCGAGGAACAGCGCAGCGCGCGCCAGATCGTCCGCCATCAGATAACCGGGCAGACACTGCACGCGGGCAATCTCGGCTTCGCCCTCGGCATCGAGCCACAGGCGACGCTGCTTCTCGGTGATCACCCAGCCGGGCACCAGCACATTGATGCGGATGCGGTCGCGGCCCAGCTCGCGCGCGAGGCCATTGACCAGGCCGTGCACGGCGGACTTCGCCATCGCGTACATCGGATAGCCCGCGTTCTTCTTCATCCAGCCGGTGGAGCCCAGGCAGATCACCGAACCGCCGCCGAGCGAGCGCATGTCCTCGCGCACGGCCTGGGTGGCGAAATACTGGTGGCGCAGATTGATCGCCATGTTCTGCTCGAACTCGGCCGCTGTGGTGCTGCCGAAATCGTGGCGCACGTCGTTGGCCGCGTTGTTGACCAGCACGCCAATCGGTCCGTGCACTTCACGCGCGGTGGCGATGGCGTCTGCCAGTGCGTCGAGTTGCGTGACATCGCAACGCACGAACAGCGGACGATGCGCGCAGGCGGCGAGACTCTCCGCGAGCTGCTCGCCGTTCTCCTGATCGATATCGATAAACGACACCCGCGCGCCCTGCCTGGCGAAATGCTCCACGAAGGCCGCGCCGATGCCGGTGGCGCCGCCCGAGATGAACACGTGGCGGTCGATCAGGCTGGGATAGCTCGCGAACGTCATGCTCACCACTCCGCCACGCTGCCGTCGGCGTGGCGCCAGATCGGATTGCGCCAGCGGTGACCCACGGCGGCGCGCTCGGCCACATAGGCTTCGTTGACCTCGATGCCCAGGCCCGGTCCGTTGGGCATGGCGACGAAGCCATCCTCGTAGGCAAACACGCTGCGATCCTTCACGTAGTCGAGCAGATCGTTGCCGGCGTTGTAGTGGATGCCCAGGCTCTGCTCCTGGATGAAGGCGTTGTGGCACACCGCGTCGAGCTGCAGGTTCGCCGCGAGCGCGATCGGGCCCAGCGGGCAGTGCAGCGCGAGCGCCACGTCGTACGCTTCGGCCATCGCCGCGATTTTGCGCGTTTCGGTGATGCCGCCGGAGTGCGAGGGATCAGGCTGGATGATGTCCACGCCGCCCATCTGCAGCACGCGCTTGAAGTCGTAGCGCGTGTACAGGCGCTCGCCCAGTGCGATCGGCGCCGGGGAAATCGCGGCCAATTCCGGCAGCGCCTCCAGGTGATCGGACAGCACCGGCTCCTCGATGAACATCAGCTTGAACGGCGCCAGCTCGCGCATCAGCACCTTGGCCATCGGCTTGTGCACGCGGCCATGGAAATCCAGGCCGATGCCGACATGCGGGCCCACCGCATCGCGGATCGCCTGCACGTTTTCGATCACCAGCTCGACCTTGTCGTAGGTGTCGACGTATTGCAGTTCTTCCGTCGCATTCATCTTCACCGCGGTGAAGCCGCGCGCCACGGCTTCCTTGGCGGCACGCGCCGTGTCGGCCGGGCGGTCGCCGCCGATCCACGAGTACACGCGGATGCGGTCGCGCACGGGGCCGCCGAGCAGCTGATGCACGGGCTGGTTCAGGTCCTTGCCCTTGATATCCCACAGCGCCTGGTCAATGCCGGCGATCGCGCTCATCAGCACCGGGCCGCCGCGGTAGAAGCCGCCGCGATACATCACATTCCACAGGTCTTCGATATGGCGCGGATCCTTGCCGATCAGGTAATCGGACAGCTCATCCACGGCCGCCGCGACGGTATGCGCGCGCCCTTCGACGATGGGCTCACCCCAGCCGACGATGCCCGCATCGGTGTCGATGCGCAGGAACAGCCAGCGCGGGGGAACCAGGAAGGTGGTCAGGCGGGTGATCTTCATGCATGCGATCCTTTGGCATCAGAGTGGCTGCGCCAGGCGTCGGCGAACGCACGTGCGCGCGTCGCGACATCGCTGGCCGGGCGGCCGGGAGCGTAGAGAGAGGAGCCGATGCCGAAGCCGCCGGCGCCGGCGGCGAGCCACGGTCCCATGTTGTCGGGCGCGATGCCGCCGACCGGCAGCACCGCCAGATCCTTGGGCAGCACCGCGCGCCATGCCTTGAGCACGGCGGGGCTGGCCTGTTCGGCGGGGAACAGCTTCAGTGCGTCGGCACCGGCGGCGAGCGCAGCGAACGCCTCCGTCGGCGTGGCGACGCCAGGCACGCAATAGAGACCCGCCTGCTTGGCGGCGCGGATCACGTTGACGTCGGCATGCGGCATCACGATCAGACGTCCACCAGCATCGGCGACCTTCCTGACGTCGGCGGGATCGAGCACCGTGCCGGCGCCCACCAGATAGTCGTCACCGAGTGCGTCGACCAGGCGGCGGATGCTCTCGAACGGCTGCGGCGAATTGAGCGGCACTTCCAGCATGCGAAAGCCGGCATCGACCAGCGCGCGGCCGATCTCGACCGATTCGTCGGGCGTCAGGCCGCGCAGGATGGCGACGAGGGGGAGGGGATCAAGCCATGACTTCATGCGTTTATGCCGTTGCTTGCGTGGTGATCAGGCCGGCGGCATCGGCGATGCGCCAAAGGCCGTGCGAGGTGGTGGCATCGGGTGCCTTGTGGACGGTGAGTCCAAACATCTCCGCCGCCTTGAGGTAGCGATCGCACAGTGCGCCTTCGCCCACCATGTGCACGCTGGACGATGCATCGGCCCAGCCGGCGGCGATGGCGATGCGCATTTCGTCGCCGATCAGCAGGCCGGACAGGTAGTCGGATACCGAGCTAGGTGCAAGCACGCCGTCGAGCATCAATGTGCGCGCCGAAAACACGCACGAGAGCGCGCCGGCCGCGCCGCTGTCGCGCGCCATCGAAACGCCGCGGCGGAACGCGTGGTCGTCGTCGACGGCAGGCGGCAGTTGCGCGCCCAGGATCGACTGCTGCGTCAGCAGGCCAAACAGCTCGCCCGTCATCACCGTTGCAAATCCGGCAACCACACCTTCGCGCAGCGATACCCACTTGCTGTGCGTACCGGGCAGCAACAGGCAGCCATGACGCGCCACTTCAGGCGATTGCGCCACCACGCCGACGACCTGGGTTTCCTCGCCACGCATCACATCGGGGCGCGCGGGATCGCGCAGGCCCGGTACGAGATGCAGTGTGCGGCCGTTGGCCACCAGGATGCTCAGTGCACCGGCGAGCCGATCGACGCTGGTAGGCGTATCGAGATAAGGCACTTCCAGCCAGCCGTTGCGACTGCCCACCATGCCGCAGGCCAGCACCGGAACGTCGGGCCAGTGTTCGACGGCCTGCGCAAAAGCCGCCGCAAAGCCGCCCTCGGGGAGATGGCGGATGCCATGCGAAAACGTGCGCTTCTCCAGCACCTGGCCCTGACCGTCATAGAGATAGGCGCGCAGCTGCGTGCTACCCCAGTCCAGGCCGATAAGACCGCTGTTCACGCGCTGGCCTTCTTGCGCGCCTTGCCACGGCTGCGATGCAGGTTGGTCTGTGAGTCGGCGATCATCGACAGCATGGTCTTGCGCGCCACTTCAGGCTGCTTGCGCTTGATCGCTTCGAGCACCTTCTGGTGATACGGCAGCGAATACTTGAAATCGCTGGCGCTGCGCGCCGACAGGGTGAAGAACGTGCCCAGCGCCGTTTCGATCACCGAGAACAGCGACTGCATCAATTCGTTGCCGGTGGCATGCAGCACGGCGTCATGGAACATCAGGTCGGCAGTGGACCATTCGTCCAGCGTCTGCGCAGCGTCCATGGCGTTGTACGCCTCTTCGATATGCGCCAGCTGCGCCGCGGTGCGTCGACGCGCAGCGGCAGCGGCCGCGGCCGGCTCGATGATCTCGCGCATCTCCACCAGCTTGTCCACGAAGTCGTCGGTGGGCATGGAGGCGCAGCGCCAGGCCAGCACGTCGGCATCGAGCTGATTCCAGTAGCGCTCTTCCAGCACGCGGGCGCCGACGCCGGTGCGCGATTCGATCAGGCCTTTGGCCGACAGCACCTTCAACGCCTCGCGCAACGCCGTGCGGCTCACCTGCAGGCTCTCGGCGAGGGTTTCCTCGCGCGGCAGGATCTCGCCGGGCTTCACCTTGCCGCTGACGATGCGCAACCCGATCTCGTGCATGACATGCCCGTACAGGCTGCGAACTGCGATCGGCTTCTTCATGAAATCCTCTGACCCCTGGCCCTGACGATGAGCGATCCGTGCAGCTGCGGGCATATAGATAGCGCCCGATTCGATTGTCATACAAACGGACTATAAGCAACTTGCTTGGTCAATGCCAAGGTGTTCGCGGCGTTTTTTTCGCGCATCGGTGCTGGCTGGGTCCGCGCTGGCAGGAACGTGCGATGACGCAATGCAGAAAGTTCTCATCCGCATGACGCCGCCCGCATCGCCGTGGTCGCCTTCGAACATCGCATCAAAGCGCCACTTTCCGTTTTCCCGAGCATGCCACTTCACCTAATGCCGCATCGCACCAAGAAAAAATTCGGTGCCGATGAACACTTGCACGATAATCATACAATGTGATTGCATGCGGTCCATCGTGATACGGCGAAGGGGACACCAGGGACATGCAGCGCGCAGGTTTGATGGCTTCGATTCTTGGCCTGGCGACTATGTCGATGGCCGCGCATGCGGCTGACGCCAGGCGCGAGACCTTCGGCAGCATGCCCGACGGCAGCAAGGTGGATGCGGTGGTGCTGAGCAACGGACACGGCATGCAGGCGCGCATCATCGCGCTCGGTGCGAGCATCCAGTCGCTGGCCACGCCCGACCGCAACGGCAAGAGCGCGAACATCGCGCTGGGTTATGCCTCGCTCGCCGATTACCTCGGCAATCCCCAGTATTTCGGCGCCACCGTGGGGCGCTATGCCAATCGCATCGCCAAGGGCAAATTCACCCTGGACGGTCACGCCTATAGCGTGCCGGTCAACAACGGCGTCAATTCGCTGCACGGCGGCAGCAAGGGTTTCGACAAGGTGCTGTGGACGGTGGGCGAGGTCAAGCACGACGCCGGCAAGGCCAGCGTGACGCTCAGCTACGTGAGTCCCGATGGCGACATGGGCTATCCGGGCAAGCTCACCGCCACGGTGACTTACACGCTCGATGAAGAGAACCGCCTCTCCATCGATTACCGCGCCAGCACCGACAAGACCACCATCGTCAACCTCAGCAACCACGCCTATTGGAATCTCTCGGGCGAAGGCTCGGGCAGCGTGATGGACCATCGCCTCACCATCGCCGGCGATGCGTACCTGCCGGTGGACGCGGGTTCCATTCCCACCGGCGAGATCCGCAAGGTCGCCGGCACGCCGTTCGATTTCCGCCAGGCCAAGCCGATTGGCCGCGATATCCGCAGCAACGACGACCAGTTGCTGAAGGGCCATGGCTACGACCACAACTGGGTGATCAGCAAGGACGAAGCACCGGCGCTGCGCATGGTCGCCCGCGTGGAAGACCCGGCGTCCGGACGCGTGCTGACGCTGAAGTCGAGCAAGCCTGGCCTGCAGTTCTACTCGGGCAATTTCCTGGATGGCACCACGGTGGGCACGGGCGGCCACGTCTATCGCCAGGGCGACGCCTTCGTGCTGGAACCGCAGCTCTACCCGGACACGCCCAACCAGGCGTCGTTCGGTTCGGCACGGCTGGAGCCGGGCCATGAGTACCGCAACCTGATCGTGTACGAGTTCACCACCGAGTCGGCGCGCGGAGCGCACTGACCCAACGAGCATTCGAGACAAGGGCGCCCGCGAGGGCGCTCGTAGGGTCGCTTTGTCTCTGCACAAGGCGGCCATGCGCAACCACTACGTCGCGGTGTCATGCGCGGCGGCATCGAGGGAGAGCTGATGAAGTACGCACTTTTGGCAGTGGCTTTGGGCCTGGCGGCAACGATCGCCGCGCCGTCCCATGCGCGCGATGCGTCGCAACGCTGGACGCCGGCCGAAGCCAAGGCCTGGTATGCCAAGCAGCAGTGGCCGCTGGGCAGCAACTATCTGCCGTCCGACGCGATCAACCAGCTGGAGATGTGGCAGGCCGACACGTTCGATCCGTCGCGCATCGACCAGGAGTTCGGCTGGGCGCAGCAGGCCGGCATGACCACCATGCGCGTGTTCCTGCACGACCTGCTGTGGCAACAGGATGCGGCGGGCTTCAAGCAGCGCATCGACACCTTCCTCGCCATTGCCGACAAGCACGGCATCAAGCCGATCTTCGTGCTGTTCGATTCCTGCTGGGATCCGGAGCCCAAGCTCGGTCCGCAGCATCCGCCGATTCCCGGCGTGCACAACTCCGGCTGGGTACAGAGCCCGGGCGTGGCGATGACCGATCCCAGCCAGTACCCGCGTCTGGAGCAATACGTGAAGGACATCGTGGGCAGCTTCGCCAAGGACAAGCGCATCCTGGCCTGGGACGTGTGGAACGAACCGGACAACCCGGGCGGCGGCAACTACGACGCCAGGGAGCCCAAGGACAAGATCAGCCACGTGGCCACCCTGCTGCCGCAGGTGTTTAAGTGGGCGCGCAGCGCTGCGCCCGTGCAGCCGCTCACCAGCGGCCTGTGGCATGACGACGACTGGACTGATCCGGCCAAGCTCAATGCGGTCGAGCGCACCCAGCTCGAGCAGTCCGACGTGATCAGCTTCCACGACTACAGCTGGCCGGAAACCTTTGCCGGACGCGTGAAACAGCTTCAGACGTATGGACGTCCATTGATCTGCACCGAGTACATGGCGCGCGGCAATGGTTCGACCATCGATGGCGTGCTGCCGATCGCCAAGAAGGCCGACGTGGGCATGGTCAACTGGGGCTTCGTGCTCGGCAAGTCGCAGACCAATATGCCGTGGGACTCGTGGCAGCGCCCGTACACCATGGCGCCGCCCACCTTGTGGTTCCACGACCTTTTCCATGCCGATGGCAAGCCGTATCGCCAGCGCGAGATCGACATCCTTCGTTCGCTGTCGCACGCGCCGCGCGGCACGGTCCCGGCGGATGCACTGACGTTTCCGATGCAAGCGGCGGGTGCCGGCCGCTGAGGCGGCGCCCGTCTTTCCAACTTCTAGCGCCGTCGCGGAGAACGACGGCGTCCTGAATAACCATGCCGCCGGCGAAGCTGGCGGGCCATGACCTCTGAGGGGAGGCTTTCCATGATACGCATACATATCCAGAGAACCTTGTTGGCAGCCGCCATCGCCGCATCGTTCAGCGTCGCGCATGCGGCCGATGCACCGACCGCGCCGGCCGATCCGCAACAGTCGACGGACACCACCACGCCACCGGCCAATGCACCCAAGAAGGCGGCCACCGCCTCCGATGCGCAGCAGAAAGACGCGGTGAACCTGTCGGGCGTGGTGGTGACCCCGCTGCGTGAAAGCTTGCAGAGCGCGCAGACGCTCAAGCAGGACTCGCGCATGATCACCGACTCCATCGTGGCCGAAGACATCGGCAAGCTGCCGGACAACAGCGTGGCCGACGCACTGCAGCGCATTACCGGCGTGCAGGTGGCGCAAGGCTTCCAGGGCGAGACCAGTTCGGTGGTGATCCGCGGCCTGCCCAACGTGATCACCACGCTCAATGGCCGCGAAATCTTCAGTGGCGTCGGCCGTGCGTTCGCGTTCCAGAACCTGCCGGCGACGGCGGTGAAGACCGTGCAGGTCTACAAGACCAGCGAGGCGAGCCTGCCCGACGGCGGCATCGCCGGCATGGTGGACATGCAGCTGTTCCGTCCGTTCGATTTCGACGGCAGCAAGGTGGCCGCGACGGTCAACGAGACGCACAGCAAGTACGGCGACCACACCGATCCGTCCGGCAGCGTGTTGCTCAGCGATCGCTGGAAGACGGATCTGGGCGAATTCGGCGCCTTGATGAATGTGGGCTACGACCGCCAGCACTACGCCTATAACGCCGTGTGGGACGACTTCCCGAAGGTGCTCACCGATGGCTCTGGCGCACCCGTGCGCACGTCCAGCGGCAATCTGATTTCCGCGCCGAACGGCTTCGGCGCCGACTACAACATCGGCGACCGCACCCGCCAGGAATTCAACTACGCGTTGCAGTGGAAGCCCAACGACAGCACCGAGATCTACGTCGAAGGCCTGTACGACTGGGACTCGGACGACTACAACCAGCCGTTCTTCTTCAGCTTCCCGGTGGGCTCGGTCGATCCGCAGAACATCAAGGTCACCAACAACTGCTACGCGAACCAGCTGACCGGTTCGACCTATTACGGCCAGACCATCTGCGACGCGGCCAGCGGCAGCTGGACCGGCAACACCTATGCGGCCACCAGCACCCAGGCGCACCAGGAGTGGGGCCACGACATCCAGAACTCGATCGGTGCGAAGTGGCATGGCGATCGCCTGAACCTGTCGACCGACCTGTCGTTCAACTCGTCCTCGTTCCATGAGCAGACGTTCATTGTCGATACGTTCCTGAAGGCGCCGATCACCACGATCTGGAACGGTGCGCAGAACTGGCAGCTCGCTGGCAACCCGGCCAACGATCCGTCCAATTACTACCTCAATGGCTTGTTCCAGACCTGGAACAACCAGCGCGGCAAGCAGACCGCGTGGCGTGGCGACGGCAACTACGACATCAACGGCAGCTTCTTCCAGTACGTCGATTTCGGCCTACGCTATTCCGATCACAAGGCGCAGTACAACGGCAGCATCGAAGTATCCACGCCGCCGCCGGGTGGTACGGGCGATATCTCGCTCAATCCCAATCCCGCCAACCAGGTGATCGCGCGCTTCCCCAGCGGTTACTTCTGCAGCCAGCCGACCACCAATGCGATTCCGCAGCCGTGGCTCAGCGGTTGCTTCAACTACCTGACCAACAACGCCGATGCGATCCGCACACTGTACGGCGTGCCGACCGGTCTCGCTGCCGAGAATCCGGGCCGCTTCTATCACATCGACGAGAAGTCCTATGCGGGCTACTTCCAGTTCGGTTACGGCAACGAGCTGTGGGGCATGCCGTTCGATGGCCTGATGGGCATGCGCATCGAACGCGTGAAGCGCAACCTCGATGCGTTCTCGTATGACGCTTCGACCAATGTGTATTCGCCGCTGTCCGATTCGACCGATTCGCCGGTCTACCTGCCCAACCTCAGCTTCAACCTGCACATCAAGGACAACCTGCAGTTGCGCCTGGTGGCGGCCAAGACGCTGACCTATCCCGACTTCGGCCAGCTCAACCCGTCGCTGTCGCTCAACCCGGGCACGATCAATCGCGCCGGTGTGGCCAGCAGCGGCAATCCGGACCTGAAGCCGATCCGCTCGAACAACTACGACGCGGCGCTGGAGTACTACTTCGGTCCGGCCAGCTACGTGAGCGGCAGCGTGTTCTACCGCGATATCAACGGCTACATCCAGAACTACGTGACGGATGTGACCATTGGTGGCCAGCCGTTCCAGCTCAATTCGCCGCAGAGTGCGGGTTCGGGTCACCTCGACGGTGCGGAAGTGGCGTACCAGCAGTTCTTCGACTTCCTGCCCGAACCGTTCAACGGCCTCGGCATGCAGCTCAACTACACCTATATCGAAGGTTCCACGCGTTCGCCGCAGTTCATCGGCGGACCGGTGGTCACCTCGCCGCTGCAGAACGTGTCCAAGAACAACGGCAATGCCGTGCTGATGTATGAAAAGTTCGGCTGGTCGGCGCGACTTGCCTACAACTACCGCAGCCGCTTCATCGATGGCTTCAACCAGCCCACCGTGGCCGGCGTGAACGACGAGATCAAGCCGGCCAACCAGGTCGACTTCTCGCTCGGCTACGACATCAACAAGTACTTCACCGTGGTGTTCAACGCGACCAATATCCTTGGCGCGAACCTGCACCAGTACTGGGGCGATGGCGACACCCGTCCGCGTGATATCCGCTACCAGGACCGCACCTACGGCCTGGGCGTGCGCTTCAAGATGTAATCCTCTCCCACTCGGCGGGAACGGCGGTGACATGCCGCCCCCGCCATTTTTTTGGGAGGTTCACTCATCGCGCGCCGTTGCAGGCGTGAACAGGGATTTCAGAGCATGACTCGCTTGACGTTCGGTTTGTCCACGCTGGCTGTCTGCATCGCTACGTTGTTATCCACCCACGCGGCAGCGCAGGATGCTCCTGAACCCGCGGTGGGCACGCATCTGACGGACGCTTCGGGCTATGTATCGATCACCCGCATCGAGCACGGTTCGCCGCAAGACAAGGGACGCCTGCTGATGGCGTTCGAACAGGACGGCATGGATGGCATTCCGCTATGGGAGAGCCGCGATGGCGGCGATCACTGGCGCTTCCTGATGAACGTCGCCGACCAGACGCACAGCAAGGACAAGAATTGGCAGCTGCGCTGGCAGCCGCATATCACCGAATTGCAGCGCGCGAGCGGCGATCTGCCCGCAGGCGCGCTGGTGCTCTCGGCCAATGCCACCGGCAACGATGCGCAAGGCCGGGTGAACGAAGAAGACCTGCAGATGTATACCTCCACCGATGCCGGCAAGTCCTGGCATTACCGCAGCTCCATCATCAAGGGTGGCGGGCGTCCGGAGGACAAGGACAACAAGGGCGTGTGGGAATCCAATATCCACGTGCTCGACGACGGCCGCATGGTGGCCTATTACTCCACCGAGCAGCACAAGGCCGAGGGCTACAACCAGGCCTTGGCGCACAAGGTGTCCGAGGACGGTGGCAAGCACTGGGGCAAGGAAGTGCTGGATGTGGCGATACCCGGTGGCGTGGAGCGCCCGGGTATGGCCATCGTCACGCGACTGGGCGACAAGCGCTACGCGATGACATACGAGAACATCGATGGGCCCAAGAACGGCCAGGTGTTCATCAAGTTCAGTCGCGACGGACTCGACTGGGGCGATCCGCAACGTCACGGCGAACCGGTGATGACGCTGTCCGGCTTCTGGCCGGCCGCGTGTCCCGTGGTGCAATGGTTCCCGTTGGGCGGCCCTGAAGGTGTGATCGTGGTGTCCGCCGAGCGCGGCGGTGGTGGCGCGGATGAAGGTGGCCGCTCGCTGTACTGGAACAACGCCTCCGGTCGCGGCCCGTGGTGGGAAGTGCGTGCGCCGGTACAAAAGCGCACCGGCAATATCCACGCCGGTTGGACGCAGGCACTGCTGCTGCGCGATGACGGCCGCATGCTGCACGTCACCACCTCGTCGTCGCCGGAGGCGCCGACCAGCGTCAAGCACAACGAAATTCTGTACAACTCGGTGGCGTTGAATTTCAACCGCTATGAAGCCGAAGACGCGCAGTTCACGGGCGCCGTCTCGGTGCCGGATCGCAAGGCTTCCAGTTTCCGCAAGGCGCGCCTGGGTGCAGGTCCTGAGGGACGTCTGCGCTTCGTGGTGAACAGCACGGGCGGCGAACACGCGCTGCATCTGCGCTATGCCGATCTTGGGCTGGCGGCGCAGCCGGCGATCGTCGTCAACGGTGCACGTCTTGCCAACGCCAATATCACCAAGACCGACGACGGCTGGCTGCTCGAGAACATCTCCGCGACCCTGCTGCCCGGATTCAACACCATCGACGTGGATGGCGGCGCGCATGTGGTCGACGTCGACTACCTGCAGATGGATGGCGATGCCGCGACGGCGGGCAAACCGTGATGCGTGTGCTCGCCGCCCTGGCCGGCGTGCTGTTGGTCGCGGCCTCGCACGCGCAGCCGCCGGCCACCATGCATGCGCTGCTGCCGTCCGGGCCTGATCCGTGGGTGGCGCAGCGCGATGGTGTCTATTACTACACCAGTACCGAAGGCAACCGCATCTCGCTGCGCAAGACCACCGACATGGCGCATCTGGCCGATGCCACGCCGGTGGTGGTGTGGCGTCCACCGGCCGAAGGTCCCAACTCCCATTCGATCTGGGCGCCCGAGCTGCATTACCTCGACGGCAAGTGGTACCTGTACTACTCCGCCTCCGACAAGGCGCATGACGACGATGCGCATCGCCACGTGTGGGTGCTGGAGAACGCCTCGAGCGATCCGACGCAGGGCGAGTGGATCGACAAGGGCATGCTCAAGACCCACCTCACCGGCATTGACGGCACGGTGTTCGATCATGCGGGCAAGCGCTACTTCGTCTATTCCGCCTATGTCGACGATCACAGCGATCTGATCATCGCGCCGATGAGCAATCCGTGGACGCTGGGCGAGCCGCAGGTGGACATCGCGCATCCCACCTATGCGTGGGAGATGCAGGGTGGCCGCAAGATCCTGGAGGCGCCGGAGTTTCTCCAGGGACCGAACGGGCAGGTGTTCCTCACCTATTCCGCCAGCGCGTGCTGGTCCGATGGCTACTCGCTGGGCCTGCTGAGTGCAGCGTCAGGGGCCAACCTGCTCGATCCCGCGTCATGGCGCAAAGCGCCCACGCAGGCCCTCGCCAGTTCGCCGGCACGTGGCTTCTACGCGCCGGGACACAATGGCTTCTTCAAGTCGCCCGACGGCAAGCAGGACTGGATCATCTTCCACGCCAACGGTGGTCCGGACTGGAAGTGCACCTCGCGCCGCGCGCCCTACATCATGCCGTTCCACTGGAAGGCCAATGGCGAGCCGGACTTCATGGGCGAAGGCGGCACCTGAGTTCCACCGTGCGGGGCAGGGCGCAATCGACGTTGGTCTGGTTTGATCGATCCCGGCGGGCGTGGCACCCTCCCAGTCCACATCCCCCGGATGATGCCGTCCGCGCCACTGGAGCGTCCATGTCCCGCACGTTTCTCGCCTTCGCGCTAGCCGCGAGCCTGACCACCACCGCGCTGGCCGCGGTTCCCGCTACCGAGCAGCCGGGCCTAGCGCAGATTCGCCAGGGCGACTTGCGTGCGGACATCACGTTTCTCGCATCGGATGCCCTGCAAGGGCGTCTCTCGCTGCAGCCGGGCGACGATGCGTCGGTGCAGTGGATCGCCTCGGAATTCGCCAAGGCCGGATTGAAGCCCGCGGCCACCGATGCACAGGGGCAGCCGAGTTTCCTGCAGGCCGTGCCGTTGATCGAGTACCGCCCTGATGGCAAGGCCACGCGCCTGACGCTCAAGCGTGGCGGCAAGGACATCGAATGGAAGGATCCGGAAGTCTCTGGCGCCTTCCCCACCGATCAGGACGTGTCCGCACCGGTGGTGTTTGCCGGCTACGGCATCACCGCGCCGGAGTTGGGCTATGACGATTACGCCGGCCTCGATGTGAAGGGCAAGGTGGTGGTGGTATTCGATCACGAGCCGCAGGAGACCGATCCGAAGTCGATCTTCAATGGCACCGGCAATACGCGCTACGCGACCGGTTACGTGAAGGTGTTGAACGCGCAGGAGCACGGTGCGGTGGCGGTGCTGCTGGCGCCCGAGCCGTCGCACAATCATCCCTCGCAGCTGGAGGTGCGCAAGCGCATCGGTCACCAGGCCGAGCACGCCGCGAACCCGATTCCCGCCCAGGCATTGGCGGATAGCCCGGTGCACATACCGAGCATGGTGATCTCGGCCGAAGTGGAAGACGCGTTGCTGGGCACCAGCGGCAGCACCGCCAAGGCGCTGCAGGCCGGCATCGATGGCGACCTCAAGCCGCGCTCGCAGGCCCTGCCCGATACCACCATCAGCCTGCACCTGAAGAACAGCTCGCGCCGCGAAGCCACCACCTGGAATGCAGTGGGCCTGATCGAGGGCAGCGATCCGAAGCTGGCGCCCGAGACCATCATCATCAGTGCGCATCACGATCACGACGGCCAGGCCGGCGACAAGATCTGGCACGGCGCCGATGACAATGCATCCGGTACCGTGGGCGTGGTCACGCTCGCTCGTGCCTTCGGCGCCAACCCAACCAAGCCCAAGCGTTCGATCCTGTTCGCCGTGTTTGCCGCTGAAGAGCGCGGCTTGCTGGGTGCGTACTATCTGGCCGCGCATCCGCTGCGCCCGCTCGACACCACGCGCGCCATGATCAACTTCGACATGATCGGCCGCGACGAGAAGCCCAGCCCGCAGACCGATGGCCTGATCGAGATTCCGGCCGATACCAGCAATCGCCTGAATCTGATCGGCGCCGCGTACAGCCCGGACTACCAGCGCACGGTGGCCAAGGCCAATGGCGAGGTGGGCCTGGTGCTCGATGATCGTTTCGATCACGAATACGCCTTGAACGTATTCTTCCGCTCCGACCAGTTCCCGTTCGTGCTGCACAATGTGCCGGCGTTCTGGTGGTTCACCGGCTTCCATCCGGACTATCACCACCCCAGCGATACGGCCGAGAAGATCGACTATCCGAAGATGGCCAAGATCCTCAAGCTGGCCTACCTGAGCACCTGGCAGTTCGCCAACGAAGCCACGCCGCCGCGCTTCGTGTCGCATCCGGGCAGCGAGAAATCACCGTAATCGGGCGGTACATTGGTCATGAAAACACCCCGGCGCGCCGGGGTGTTTTCGTTTACGGCTTGAACGACACACGTTGCTGCGCGCGGTCAATCAGCGCCTTCTCGATCGCCGGCCAGCGATCGTGCGCCGTGCCGTGTTCGCCCAGTTGCGCGGCAGTGAAGCCGGTCGGGGCGAGATCCTCGCCGTAGATCACCATCAGTTCCTTGCGCTTCTGTGCATCGGGCAGATACACGAGCCGCACGTACATCGCATTGGCCGGCCGTTGATAACCCTTGGCGGCGAGCAGGCGACGCTGGTGATCGCCATCGGAATCCTTCTCGGCCGGTTGCCCGGCGTCCTGCACCCAGGTGTCGAGATAGAAGTCCAGGCCGTTGATGGTGATGTGGCGCGAGCCCGAGTAGTCGTGGTGCAGCTCAGGACGTTCGGGTATGTAAGCCTCGAATTGCACCCAGTACAGCCGCTGGATGCGCTTGTCCGGCCCGGCGTCGACGAAGACGTGCATCTCGCAATCGTCAAAGCCCAGCAGCATCCAGCGATCCGAGCCCACGTAGGTCGCCGTGGCCGGCAAATCGACGCGTATCTTCGGATCGTGCGTCGAAGTGACGGTGCTGCCGCTCACCGTCCGCTCCGGTTCCGCCGCGAGCGCCGGCAGCGCGCAGGCCAGCGCGAGCGACAGCGTTGCCATCGTTTTCCACATGACTCACCTCTTCGTTTCCGCGGGATTGGGGCAGGACATCGTCCTGCTGCCAGGTGGTGTCGCAACAAGCGTGCCACGGTTCATGCGGCTCGCACATGGCCTGGCACCGTCATCGCGACGGAGGGATCGACACGGCAGCACTGTCCGCGGACGCAGGGCGGACGTCCGCCCATGCATGTGCTCAGCCCTTCTTCGCGCCCGCCTGCTTGGCGAGATACTCGCAATTGTTGCCGTACGTGCGCAGGTCCTTGCGCACCGGATCGAGCGACATCCAGAAACCGTAGCGCACCGCGCCGCCCCGATCGGCCAGCCATGCGGCCATCAGGTGGGCGGACAGCAACTGGTTGAGCTGCGTGAGGGCCAGCGGCTGGCTGACCACCACCGACTGGTCGACCGCCGATGCGCTGACGCGATCGCCGCTGGTGACGGGCTGGTCGTTGATCTCGAAGTACGAATGCGTGGCGCGCGCCACCATCTGGCGGGCACGGTCGGCGCCGATGGCGTAATACGCCGTGATGGTGAGGCCATCAGGGCGACATTGCAGGGTGATGCGATGCTCGCCTTCGCGCGTCACCTGCGTGAGCGAGATCGAGGCGACATTGCTCACGGGACTGTTGACCGCCGTGGGCAGCAGGCGCCCGTTGTTCGAGAGGCCGTTCGCCAGCATTTGATCGGCGTTGAGCCAAGTGACTTCGCCGCTGGTTGCGGCGCCGAACACCTGGGGATCCACGCCCATGTCCTTGAGGTAGGCCGCGGCGTCGGTGCTGGGCGTGGCCGTGCCCGGCAGCGGCTGCGCGCCAAAGCGATCGCTGCCGGTGGGCGCCCAACGGAAGAGTCCACCGGCATAGGCATACGCACAGGCGTTCACGCATTGCGACGATTTCGGCACGATGGGCTGGCGCGCCGTCTTGCGCGGCGAACCCAGATGCGTGGTCATATTGCCGGCGCGAAACAGCCGGCCCAGCGCGATGCCTGCAGCCACGTCGCCGCCGGGCGAGTTGAGATAGATATCGCTGTTCGGCGGAATCCGGCGCGACTGGATCATCGCCTGCACGCGTTGCGCCGCGCCCGCATCGATCGTTCCATACAGATAGATCTGTGGCACCTTGGCCACCGAGATCGTCATGCGGTCATCGTTGACCTGCACGGCGAGTTGCTCACTGCCCGAACTCTGCGATCCACCGCGTGAAGGAGACTCGCCATGCGCCTGGACCGCGATAAGGCTCGCCAGCAAGGTGCTGGCCACATAGAGCGTACGGTGACGGCGAGCGCCGGCATGGCGTTGAACTTGAACGACTGGCACGCGGCTGATCCTGCGACAGAGGTCGGCAAGTGTGCTTCAAGGCGGATGTCTCGCGAGTGAAGAGGAAGTAAGGCGGCACTGGCATCGCGCGCGCAGGGGGCGGACACCGCCGGACGTCCGCGCGTTTGTCCGCGGACGCGGCCGCAGCTCGACGCGGCGTGCGTAAGTCGCTGATCCGCGGTGTTTCACGGCTTGGCACGCCGTTTGCTGATATGCCCGTGACGGCTTGCCCAGGCAGGCCAACCGCATCCGACCGGGCGAGGGGCTCGGCGGTAAGCCAAACACACCAGCCAGGAGAGCTGACTTGAATATCTTGCGCGCATCCCTGTTCGCCACCTTGTTGCTCGCGATCGGCGCGCCCGTCGATCGCGTCCGCGCCGACGATGCACCGGCCAAGCCCGCGGCATCCGCGACCAAGGCGGACCCATCGATGATTTCGCGCGACGAAGTGCGCCGCATCCTCGACAGCAATCGCATGATCTTGACGCCGCAGGGCATCGACGAAAAGATCAAGCTGCACATCAACGGCATCGACCAATGGATCTCGGTGCGCGGCAAGGATCGCCGCAACCCCATCCTGCTGTTCCTGCACGGCGGCCCGGCCTCGCCGGCCATGCCCGAGGGCTACACCTTCCAGACGCCGTGGGAGGATTACTTCACTGTCGTGCAGTGGGACCAGCGCGGCTCCGGCAAGACCTATCGCGCGAACACCGAAGCGGCGATGGCGCCGGGCATGACGGTGGATGGCATGACTGACGATGCTGCCCAGGTCGCCCAATACCTGCGCGAGCACTACCACAAGCAGAAGATCTTCCTGCTCGGCCATTCCTGGGGCACCGTGCTCGGCGTGCATCTCGCCCAGCTGCATCCGGACTGGTTCTACGCGTATATCTCGGTGGGCCAGGTGGTGAACGGCCGTCGCAACGAAGCGATCGGCTACAACTACGCGCTGGGTCGGGCCAAGGCCGAGAACAACACCAAGGCCATCGCGGAACTGGAATCCATCGGGCCGTATCCGGGCGACACCAAGCTCACCTTCGAGCGCATCGGTGTGCGCGGCAAGTGGGAGATGTACTACGGCGGCCTGGCCTGGGGCCGCAAGGATTTCCAGTTCGACGTGGACGCCGAAGAACTCTCGCCCGATTACAACCGCGCAGACCTCGATGCGATCGACAAGGGCAGCCTGTTCTCGCTCACCCATCTGCTCGATCCGCTGCTGGACGTGAACTTCGATCAGGTCACCGACTTCAAGCTGCCGGTGATCGTGTACGCAGGTGCGCATGACTACACCACGCCGCACGAAACCGCCGAAAAATGGTTTGGCGATCTCAAGGCGCCGTCCAAGCACCTGGTGATCTTCGCCGACTCCGCGCACATGATGATGCAGGAGCAGCCCGGCCGCTTCCTCGTGCACCTGGTGAGCGATGCACTGCCGCTGGCGCAGAAGGTGGGTGATGCGGCACCGGCGGAAGTGACCCGCGATCGCTGAGCCGCGGACACGAACGAGGCGTCGTGCGTTGCGCGCACGACGCCTCGGTGACTTCTCCAACGATTCAGGTGCCGGCGTGCTTGGCGGCATCCTCGATCAGCGCCGCCACTTCCTTCGGATGCGACTCGTAGACCGAGTGGCTGGCGCCCTTGACTTCGATGGTATGGCTGCCGGCGCGCTTGGCGTACATGCGCTCCAGGTCCGGATTGATGATGCGATCGGCCGTGGCCACGGCGTACCAGCTGGGCTTGTCCTTCCACGCGGGATGGCCGGCCGGCGCGGCGAAGACGGAAGCGGCCGTCAGTTCCTGAGCGTTCGCTTCGAACTGTGCCTGCTGCGGCGGCAGGTCCGCGGCGAAGTCGGCCGGGTAATGCGCCGGGTCGAGATAGAGGAAGCCGTCGGCCGTCTTCTTGATGTCGGTCGTTTGACTGGTGGCGCTGGGGAATTTCTTCCCGTTCGCCACTTCGGTTTCGCCCTGGTCGAGCGCATGCGCGGCGATATACACCAGGCCCACGACTTTCGAATCGTTGCCCACATCGGTGACCAAGGCACCGCCGTAACTATGACCCACGAGGATGGTGGGACCGTCCTGCATGTCCACGATGCGTTTCACGGCTGTCACATCGTCGTTGAATGATGTGAGCGGATGCTCGGCAACGGAGACGTGGTAGCCGTCCTTCACCAGGATGTCATAGACGGGTTTCCAGCCATTGCCGTTGACCCATGCGCCATGCACGAGGACGATGTTGTGCACGGGCTCGGCGGCCAGCACGGGACCGGCAGCGACGGTGCCGAGCAGCAGTGCGGCAGCCAGGACGTTGAAGTGGAAGGAACGCTTGTTCACGGGGATAACCTCTCGACAGGGGAGTGGGGTGATGGCGTCCCTGCGCCATCGAAGGCTTTGCAGTCATGGCCGGGTACGAACGGCATGTTTCCCGGATGGACACAGCCTAGCCCAGCCGGATGCGTCGATTTATGAAGAATCCAGCGCCGATTGAGAGGGTTTTGCGATGAGACCGTTACCCACCGAACTCCTTCGCAGCTTTGTCGTCGTGGCGCAGACCGCGAGCTTTACCGCGGCGTCCGAGCAGCTGTGCCTGTCGCAATCGACCGTCAGCCAGCACATCCGGCGCTTGGAGGATCTGGTGGGCGTGCCCCTGTTCGAACGCGATACGCGCAACGTGCGCATGTCGCACCAGGGCGAGTCGCTGCATCGTTATGCCGTGCGAATTCTCGATCTGATGGACGAGGCGATGACCACCGTGTGCGGACCGCCGTTGAACGGCACGGTGCACCTGGGCCTGCCGGAGGACTTCGCCTCCTCGCGCCTGGCCGGTGCGCTGGGCAGTTTCGTGCGGCGCAATCCGGAGGTGGAGCTGGTGATACGCACGGGGCTCAGCGGCGATCTGTTTCGCGAACTCGACGAGAACAAGCACGACCTCGTGTTTGCCAAGCGCCTCAGCGGCAGCCAACGCGGCTATGTGGTGAAGAGCGAGCCGCTGCACTGGTGCACCGGCGCGTCATCGCCGGTGCGTGGCGATGAGGCCGTGCTGCCTTTGGCCGTCCATCCCGAACCGAGCATCACGCGTTCGCGCATGTTCGAGACCTTGAAGGCGGCCAACCGTTCGTACCGCGTCGCCGTCGTGAGCAGCAGCATCATGGTGATCCAGGCCGCGGTGATGGCCGGCCTGGGCGTGGCCGCATTCACCGGCTATGCCATGCCCGAAGGCATCGTGCCGCTGGCCGAGGATCTTCCGCCGCTGGGCGTGCTCGATTACGTGATCGACCGGCAGCCATCGATCTCGCAGGCGGCGCAGGCGCTGGAGCATGTGCTCGCGGACGCGGCGAAGGAGCTGTGAGCGCTCCCTCGCGCGCTACGCTTCAGGCGAGATGCTGGTGCAGGAATTCATAGGTGCGCCCGTTCGCCAGCGTGGCAGCGTTCGCGTCGTAATGCGTGCCGGTATGCCGGGCAAAGGCGTGGCTGCAACCGGGATAGCTGTAGATCGTCACGTTGCCCTTGTTGGCGAACGCGGCCTTGATCTTCGCCTGTGCATCCTTGGAAATGAACTCGTCTTCCTCGCCCAGGTGCATCATCAACGGCTCATCGATGGCGGGCGCTTCGGCCAGGTATTTCTCGGTGCCGCCGCCGTAGTACTCCACGCCCGCGTCGATGCTTGAGCGCGCGGCGGTGAGGTAGGTCATCAGGCCGCCGAGGCAATAGCCCATCACGCCGACCTTGCCATTGGCGCCTTCCAGCTTGCGTGCGGCTGCGACCACCGCTTCGACGTCGCGCTCACCGGCGTCGAAGTCGTACGCCGCATACAGCGCGAGGCCTTTTTTCCAGTCCTGTTCCGACCACTCGTTCAAATCCAGGCCAGGCTCCTGTCGCCAGAACAGGTCCGGGCAGATCGCGATGAAGCCTTGTTCCGCCAGTTCGCGGCAGGACTGCCGCAGGTCGTTGTTGATGCCGAAGATTTCCTGCAGCACCACCACGGCTGGCGCAGGGGTGTGGTCGGGATAGTCGATGTAGAGCCGAAAGCTGCCGTCGGCCGTTGAAAGCGTGTGGTACTCGCCCATGACGTACTCCGAAGATGTGTCGCCCCCGTACCAGCGGGCGACGTGGCAGACCCTGCAGGATGACGTGGCCTCAGGCGACGGCGCGCACCCTGAAGGATTTGGTGGCGCGCACGGCAACCACGATGAAGACAATCAACACCACCAGTTCGGTGGCACCAAACAGCTTCTGCTTCAGATCCGGCGCCAGCGCGTTCAACACCGGCAACTTCGCGAAAATCTGCGCGACCAGGACGAACATCAGGAAGTACTCGCTGATCACGATGCCGATGGGAAACTGCGCGGTCCAGAAGCCGGAGCGGCCAATCGAGCGCCTTGCCATCACTGTCCAGGCCAGCACGATCAGGGCGATCACGCCCACCACGATGGCCGGCGTGACGCCATGGAACGGAAAGAAGAACCCGGTGACGCTGGTGATGACTGCCGTCCAGAGGAAGCTCGTGATGGCGCCCGAGCGATAGCGGCCGACCATCAGGTCGCGTATGGCCCAGAGGCCGACGATGGTCGCGACGAGACTGATCAGCGTGTGGAAAGCGGTAAGCCAACCCAGTGGTGTATTCATCAAGGCGCTCCGTGGTGGTGTCGCGGAAACAAACGTGGGCACGGCTCGCGCAGGGGCGATGCATCGCGATGCCGCCATAAGCTGTTGCGTTGCGTTTGGTTGCTCGGACGGTCCCCTGGCCGCCCGCTGCCCACTATGCGCCCGTCGCCGGCCTGGCCTCAATCCGTCTGTGGGTATAACCGGAGGGGCGTGTTGTGAAACGCAGGTGACAGCGGCCCGGTGGCGCGCCAGTTCTTGTAAACCGCCGGGCGCAAAGGGCATATTGGTCGGGCAGCAGCAGTTCGCCGTTGGGAGAAGTCATGCGGGTCCGCCTCGAAGATGTAGCACGCGCAACGGGTGTCTCGCCAAAAACGGTTTCCCGCGTTCTCAACGAAGAATCCTCGGTGAAGGAATCCACCCGCCAGAAGGTGCTGGCGGCGATGGAGTCGATGAACTACCGCCCCAGCCCGGCGGCGCGTGGTCTGGCGGGCAGCCGCTCGTTCCTGGTGGCGATGCTTTATGACAACAACGACAACCCAGCCTCGACCTATCTGGCCGAGGTGCAGGACGGCGTGCTCGATGCCTGCGACGCCCACCGCTACAGCATGATGGCCTGCCCGCTGCGCATGCGCGGGCAGGACTTCATCCGTCGTGTCGATGCGCTGGTGTTCGATCACCATATCGAAGGCGTGATCATGACGCCGCCGCTCACCGACTACGCGCCGCTGCTGCAGCGCCTGAAGGAACACGGCGTGCCGCATTCGAGCATTTCGCCGGTGCATCGCGAAGCGTCCATCGGCGTGTGCATGGACGAGCAGCAGGCAGCCAAGGCCCTGGTGATGCACCTGGTGGAACTGGGTCACAGGCGCATCGCGCATATCGTGGGCATCGCCAATCACGGTGCCAGCCGCTGGCGCATGGCCGGCTACAAGGAAGCGCTCGCGACCGCAGGCTTGCCGTTCGATCCGCAATACGTGGTGCAAGGTGAGTTCTCGTTCGGTTCGGGCGTGCTGGCCGCACGCGAGCTGTTTGCCTTGCCCGAGCAGCCCACGGCGATTTTTGCCGCGAACGACGACATGGCTGCGGGCGTCATGTGGGCGGCCAATGAGCGTGGATTGAAAGTGCCGCGCGATCTTTCCGTCTGCGGCTTCGATGACACCCCGCTGGCCACCCAGCTGTGGCCGCCGCTGACCACCGTGCGCCAGCCCAGCCGCGAGATGGGCAAGCTGGCTGCGCTGCAGTTGATGGAAGTGTTGCGTGGACGCGGCGACGGCCTGCTGGTGCAGGTGCCGTACGCGCTCCAGCTGCGCGAATCGACCTCCAAGGCGCCTTAGGGACTTCGGGTAGGCGTACCGCCGCTCCGGCCTTGGTCCGAGGCAGGCCCGAGTCGCGCACAGGGTGCGCTCCCACAGGGAGAGCCTGCCTATCCCTTGTGGGAGCGCACCCTGTGCGCGACGGGCCTCCCTCAACGGATCATTTTGCGAAGCAAACGCCTCGACTTCGCATAATGACCTGATTTAAAAAGAAAATGTCGGCAAGGAGAGGTCTCTGCCGCCCCGTCCACGGCGTGCTGCATCGCAAATTGACAGCGCTGTCATTTCTGTCAGTCTCCGTGCCGACTGGCTCCGAGGGGGAGCCATCCCCCCTGTCTGCTGGAGAGAGCCGTGCGGGCTTCCGTTCGTCGATTGCGTTGTGTACCGACCGTTCTTGCCGTGGCCCTGGCCTGCGCCATGAGTGTCGCTTCCGCCGACGACGCGTCCACCGTGCATCCCGACAGCTGGCCGCGCGCCAGCTGGCCGTTTGCCAAGGACGCGGCGCTGGAACAGCGCGTAGCCGCCTTGATGGCGAAGATGACGGTGGAGGAAAAAGTCGGTCAGCTGGTTCAGGCCGATATCCTCAGCGTGACGCCGGACGACGTGCGCAAGTACCACCTCGGCGCGATCCTCGCCGGCGGAAATTCCAAGCCCAATGCGCAGCTCACTGCCACGGTGGCGCAGTGGCAGGCCTTGTCCGAAGCGTTCTATCGCGCATCGATGGAACCCAACGGCAGTGCGCATCCGTCGATCCCGCTGCTGTTCGGCATCGATGCCGTGCACGGCCACAACAACGTCGTTGGTGCCACGCTGTTCCCGCAGAACTCCGCGCTGGGCAATGCGCATGATCCGGAACTGATCCGTCAGATCGGCGAGGCCACGGCGGCCGAAGTGCGCGCCACCGGCATCAACTGGAGCTTCGCGCCGACCCTCGCCGTGCCGCAGGATGTGCGCTGGGGCCGCGCCTACGAAGGCTATTCGCAGGACCCCAAGCTTGTCGCGCAATACGCCACCGCGATGGTGGAAGGCCTGCAGGGCAAGGTCGGTACGCCGCAGTTCCTCGATGGCATGCATGTGCTCGCCTCGGCCAAGCATTTCGTCGGCGACGGCGGCACCAGGAACGGCAAGGATCAGGGCGACGCGCAGATCAGCGAAGCGACGCTGCGCGATCTTCATGCCGCCGGCTATCCGCCCGCCATCGATGCGGGCGTGCAGACCGTGATGGCCTCGTTCTCGAGCTGGAACGGCACCAAGATGTCCGGCAACAAGGCGTTGATCACCGACGTGCTCAAGCAGCGCATGGATTTCCAGGGCCTGGTGGTCGGCGACTGGAATTCGCATGGCCAGGTGCCCGGTTGCGCGAACGACGATTGCCCGGCCTCGTTCAACGCCGGCCTGGACATGCTGATGGCGCCGGACAGCTGGCGCGGCCTGGTCGAACACACGCTGGCCGAAGTGAAATCCGGCGTGATTCCGCAGGCGCGGCTCGACGACGCGGTGGCGCGCATCCTGCGCGTGAAGTTCCGCGCGGGCCTGTTCGAGGCCGGCGCGCCGTCAACGCAGCCGGTGGTGCAGAAAGCCGCGGAAATCGTGGGCAGCCCGGCCCATCGCGCCATCGCGCGCCGTGCCGTGCGCGAATCCATGGTGCTGC
The DNA here is from genome assembly GCF_001010355.1 of Dyella japonica DSM 16301. GTDB lineage: Bacteria > Pseudomonadota > Gammaproteobacteria > Xanthomonadales > Rhodanobacteraceae > Dyella > Dyella japonica. The sequence continues at coordinate 31,558 of NZ_JPLA01000023.1, forward strand.
TGAAGAACAACGGCGGCCTGCTGCCGCTCGATCCACGCAAGCACATCCTTATCGCAGGCGACGGTGCCGACAACATCTCGCGCCAGAGCGGCGGCTGGACGCTCAACTGGCAGGGCACCGGGCTGAAGAACGACAACTTCCCCGGTGCGCAGTCGATCGGTGCAGGCTTCGCGGAGCAGGTGTCGGCGGCGGGCGGTTCGGTGGAAATCGAAACGGACGGCCATTTCAAGACCAGGCCCGATGTGGCCGTGGTGGTGTTCGGCGAGGATCCCTACGCCGAGTTCCAGGGCGATATCCCGAACCTGATGTTCCATCCCGGCGACGATCACGAGCTGGAACTGATCCGCCAGCTGCGCGCGCAGCACATACCGGTGGTGGCCGTGTTCCTGAGTGGCCGTACGCTGTGGGTCAATCGCGAAATCAACGCGGCCGACGCCTTTGTCGCCGCATGGTTGCCGGGCAGCGAGGGTGGCGGCGTCGCCGATGTGCTGCTGCGCAAGCGCGACGGCAGCATCGCCAACGACTTCCACGGCAAGCTGGCCTATGCGTGGCCGAGCACGGCGGTGGTGGGGCAGGGCAAGCCGCAATTCGCGCTGGGCTATGGGCTCAGCTATGCCGACCACAGGTCGGTGCCCAAGCTATCGGAGGTGTCGGGCATCAGCGGCGAGCAGATCCCGATCGGCAACTATCTCGATCGCGGCAAGGCCGTGCATGGTTACAGCTTTACGCTGGTGGATACGCACGGTGCATCGATGACCGGCGACGTATCGCCGGCCACCACGCCGGACGGCGCGCTGCACATGGCCGCGCTCGACTACAAGGCGCAGGAGGATGCACGCCGCTTCAGCTGGATCGGCGACAACGCCCAGCTGGCGATCCACGCGCGCACGCCGCTGGATCTGGATCGCGAGACCAATGGCGATGTGCTGCTGGTGACGACCTTGCGTGTCGACGCCATGCCCACGCAGAACGTGTGGGTCGGCATGGGCAAGGGCCATGTGCCGCTCGCCAAGACGCTGGCGACGTTGCCGCCGGGTCAGTGGATACGCGTGGGCGTGCCGTTGAAGTGTTTCCGCGCAGCGGGCGCCGACATGCACCACATCGACCAGCCGTTTGCGTGGGGCGCCGGCAAGGGCACCGACGTGGCGATTTCCCGCGTGGCGCTCGGTACGGATGTGGATCAGGTGGTCGATTGCGTCAAGCAATGAAAGCAGGGCGATCGGCCGGCCGGCTGGAGTTTGCGAGGTCGGCCAAAGCCCTCCCGAAAAGCGTCCAAAGGAAGGGACGCGTCAGTGATAACGGGCCATGGATGGCTGAAAGGCGATTTGCTCTTGCATCAAAACCTGCGTCTCGGCGGTTCGCTTGATCGACAAGAATGAGCTGTAGCAAGGGTTCCGGGGGGATTTCCCACTTGCTGCCGCGCGTCAAGCTTCTGCCGGGGAACCGGTCTATGATCCACATGACAGCGCTGTCATCAATCTAAATGACAGCGCTGTCATCGGGGATGACATCAAACCAGTCGCCGTCGAGGGCGGTGACGAACAACAATCCGAATTGAACTGAGGGGAAGCCAAATGAAGTTGCGCTATTCGGCGTTGTACATCGCCATGTCCCTGGTACTCGCGCCTGGCGCGGTGCTGGCGGCGGATCAGGATGCAGCGCCGCAGAGCGCGTCTTCGCAAAATGCCGCGCCGCCAGGCGAGCGCAAGGTGAAGCAGCTCGATGCGATTTCGGTGAGCGCGACCAAGAGCGAGACGCTGCTCCAGAAAACGCCCGTCGCCGTCAGCGCCATCACGCCCGACACGCTCGACAAAGAGCGCGTGATGACCGTGCAGGATCTGACCAAGCTCGTGCCGGGCCTGCAGGGCACCAGCCAGGGCGACCACGGCGTGGTCACGCTGACCTTGCGCGGTATCGGCAACGACAGCGCGAAAACCGAATACGCCGATCCGGAAGTGGCCACCTTCGTCGATGGCGTGTACGCGCCGCGTGCCGAAGCGGCCTCCGGCCTGCTGCTGGACATGGATGGCGTCGAAGTGCTGCGCGGCCCGCAGGGCACGCTGTGGGGCCGCAACTCCACTGCCGGCGCGATCAGCTTCCAGACGGCCAAACCCGATATCAGTGCGGGCTTCTACGGCAATGCGCAGATGGAAGCGGGCAACTACAACCAGTTGGGTGCGCGCGCCGCGTTCAACCTGCCGATCAGCAGCACGTTTGCCATGCGCGTGGCGGTGGTGCACGAGCAGCACGACGGTTATGTCGATTACCAGAACCCGTCGACCGAACTGCCCAGCGTCGCGCAGCAGCAGCAGGCGTATCTGGCTTCGCCCGCTTCGGGCGGAACGCTGGCCAACTTCAAGCCGATCGACCCGAGCCAGTACGTGCAGGGCGGTCCGAAGTACAACTCGCAGGATCAGTCCGCCGCACGCGTGAGCGCGTTGTGGCAGCCCAGCGATTCGTTCAAGTGGAACCTGTCGTACGAGTACTTCCTCGATCGCGGCACGCCTGATATGAGCCTGATGCAGACGCCGCGCCAGGGTCAGGAGTTCTGGTCCGCGCTGATCGACACGGCGCCGTACCTGGACCGCACGTCCAAGACGGTGCGCAGCCGCATGGACTGGAACATCAACGACGGCATGGAGCTGAGCTATATCGCCGGCTACAACCGCTACTCGGGCAAGAGCGACTTCGACCAGGACGTCGGCGTCAGCGTGCCCACCAGCTTCACCACCAATGGCGTGTACCAGGACGACCGCACCAACTACTCCAACTATGAAAGCTGGAGCCAGGAAGTGGACCTGAAGTCGACCGGCCCGCAGACCGTGGACTGGATCGTCGGCGCGTACTACGGCTACGAAGACAACAACATCCGCTTCGACATCCCGATCATGAACGGCACCAAGTACGGTTCCGTGAACTGGCAGGGCTCCTTCATCCAGCCGAAGGAAACGGTGGAGTCGTACGCCTTGTTCGGCCAGGCCACGTGGCATATGACCGATCACTGGCGCCTCACCGGCGGTGCGCGCTGGTCGCATGACGACAAGGAAAACAAGGGCGGCATCAACTGGGGCTGGAACTACGATCCGACCGTGCCGCAGTTGCCGATCTCGCCGGGCGTGTATCCGGATCCGTCCAACGGCTTCAGCATCTCGCAGCGCAATACGGCCAAGTACAGCAAGAGCAAGCCGACCTGGCTGGTGCGCGTGGACACCGACGTCGGCGCCAACGGCCTGCTGTACGCCAGCGTCTCCACCGGCTACAAGTCTGGCGGTACGCAGGACGCGGGCACGCTGTACAAGCCCGAGACGCTGACCAACTATGAAATCGGCAGCAAGTTCAGCTTCCTCGATGGCCGCATGACCTGGAACTCGGCGGTCTATTACGAAGACTTCAAGAACTTCCAGCTGTCCGCGCCCATCGTGTATCCGGATGGCAACCATGGCCTGGGCTTCTCCAACGTGGCCGGCAGCACCAAGGTGTTCGGCATCGAATCGGAGCTGGCGTACCAGACCAAGGACGATCGCGCCAACCTGATCTTCTCGGCCATCCCGAAGAAGGAGCTCGGCACGCTGATCTACGCGGGCAGCAACGACTACCAGGGCCTGCCCGCCTGTCCGCCGGCGTCCAACCTGGCCAACTGCGCCAACGTCACCGGCAACGATCTGCCGCATGCGCCGAATGTCTCGCTCACCGCGATCTACGAGCATGACTTCCATCTGGGCAACGGTGGCCGGCTCACGCCGCGCGTCAGCGCGCAGTACCAGAGCACGCAGTGGCTGAGCTACTTCAACCTCGGTTCTGGCGACCAGCAGAAGGCGTATACGCGTGGTGACCTCTCGCTGCGCTACACCGAGCCGGGCGACAAGTGGTGGGTCAACGCGTACGTGCAGAACATCTCCGACGGAAAGATCCGCACCAGCGCCGGTCGCTTCCTGATGTCTGATGGTTCGCTGCAGTACGTATCGCAGTACCTGGCGCCGCGCACCTACGGTGTGCAGCTGGGCGTGTGGTTCTAAGGATGTTCGGGGCGGCCCCATGACTGTCGCGCCGCCGCTGGTTTGCCGTTCTATAGGCGATGCTCCGGGGAGCATCGCCGCCTCTCCCCTTGAATGGCGTTTTTGCCGGGCCCGCGTGGGGCGGCCCGGCAGTTCTTTCTTGTTATCGTCTGCGGATGCATTGCCGCAACGCGCTGGCGTTCCCGCCGGCCGGGAGTTCACATGGCTCGTCTGAAGAAAGTGCTGATCGTCGGTGGTGGCACCGCCGGCTGGCTGGCTGCGTGCTATCTCGCCAAGGCGGTGAATGCGGCCGATCCCAACAGCGTGCAGGTGCATCTGGTGGAATCGCCGGATATCGGCCTGCTCGGCGTGGGCGAGGCGACCTTTCCGTCGATTCGCGGCACGCTTGCCGCGATCGGCCTGGACGAGCGTCGCTTCCTGGTCGGCGCCACGGCGACCTACAAGCAAGGCATCCACTATCGCCACTGGGTGCGCCCACCGGGCACGCCGGGTGCGGATCACTTTTTCCATCCCTTCAATGCACCGAGCCAGCGTCCCGGTGGCCCGGAGCTGTTGCCGTACTGGTTGCTTGGCGCCGCGCCTGAAGGCATGCCCTTCGCCGATGCGGTGTCGATGCAGAGCACCCTGGTCGATCACAGCAAGGGCCCCAAGCGCTACAAGGATCCTGATTACCAGGGGCCCTTGAACCACGCGTTCCATTTCGATGCGGCGTGCTTCGCGCGCGTGCTGGCCGAACACGGACAGGAAACGCTGGGCGTGCAGCGCCACGTGGCCACGGTGGAGCGCGCGGAGCTTGACGAACACGGCGCCATCGCGCGCATCGTGACCAAGGAGCTGGGCGAACTCACCGCCGATCTCTACGTGGATTGCACCGGCCTCAAGGGCATGTTGATCGGCAACGTCATGCAGTCGCCGTTCCGCAGCCGCGCCGACGTGCTGTTCGCTGACCGCGCGGTGGCCATCCAGGTGCCTTATGCGCAGCCCGACTCACCGATTCCGTCGTACACGATTTCCACCGCGCAGGAAGCAGGCTGGATCTGGGATATCGGCCTGCAGAAGCGGCGCGGCGCAGGCTATGTGTATTCCTCGCGGCACACCGATGTAGAGCGCGCGGAAGCGGTGTTCCGCAACTACCTTGGTCCGGTCGCCGACGGCCTCAAGGCCTTCCATATCAAATTCGAAACCGGCTACCGGCCGGAACACTGGCGCAAGAATTGCGTGGCGGTGGGCCTGGCCGGCGGCTTCGTCGAGCCGCTGGAATCCACCGGCATCGCGCTGATCGAACTGGCGACCTATCTGCTCACGCACCTGTTGCCCAACGATACCGACACGATGGAGCAGGCTGCGCGCCACTTCAACGAGATGATGATTGCGCGCTACGACCGCATCATCGATTTCATCAAAATGCACTACTGCCTGAGCCAGCGCCGCGACTCCAAGTTCTGGATCGACAACGCCGATCCGGTCAGCATTCCGCAGTCACTGCAGGACAAGCTGGCGCAGTGGAAGCATCGGCCGCCGCATCGGCTGGACTTTGTCAGCGACCTGGAGATGTTCCTCGTCTCGAGCTGGCAGTACGTGCTCTACGGCATGGAGTTCAAGACGGATCTCTCGCCTATGCGCAACCTATATCCGCGTGTCGACGAGGCGCGGCAGGAGTTTCGCAACATCCAACTGGCCGCGTCACAAGCATTGCACGACCTGCCCGATCACCGCGCCCTGGTGGAGCAGATGTGCAAGGAGTATCGCGAACGTGCTGGCATCGAGGCTGCGCTCGTCTAAATCAAGGCGATCACGCCAGCGCCTCGGTGAAGCGCTGGCGTGTGGCGGTTATCGCCCGTAGTGAATGTCGCCGATAGCGTGATCCACGGCCGCCTGGGCCTGGTCCACGTGCATCAGGGCGCGATGCTTGAGTTCGCGCGTCTGCGGATCGTCCTCTTCGCGATCGATATCGTTGTGCACCTTGGACAACAGTTGCGCCGCCTGATGCAGGCGGCCCGGTTGATCCGCGCCGACATCCACCGGCGGGTGATCGTCGAGATTCTTGCCGTCGTCATACGCCGCGTGTTTGATCTCGCCCATCGCGCGGTCAATTTCCGAGATGGCGATATCTTCCTGGCTGCTCACCGCGGCATCGCCCGGACGATGGGAGAGCATCCAGCGCGCCGCGCGCAAATCGGACAGCGCGTGCAGGTAAGCGGGGTGACGACCCGGCATATCGGCGTGGGCAGCCAACGGCAACAACACGGCCAGGCTGGTCGTCAACATCATGCGCTTGTACAGCAACTTCATGCGGCCCCCTCGGGTATGAAAGTGGCCGCATTATTCAGTGGCGCCGCTTGCGCAGGCCTTGCTTGAAGAACCTGCGTTTAGCCGGCGGTTGGCGTTGCGCGAGACGCGCTCAGGGCAGCGTGGCGACGCCGGTCGTGCCGAACGTGCGGATGGTTTCGTCGATGGCGAAATCCACGGCATTGATCGATGCGTTACCGCGATAGCGATCCCAGTCCCGCTCCATCGCGCGCAGCAGCACGCGCCGCGGCGTGTCGCCGGCGTCGGCCGCAGAGCGATCGGCGCCCATCCCATAAGTTGCGGGCAGCTTCGCCTGCATGAGCAGGCACAGCGCCTCCTCGATGTCGTAGGACGTACCGCCGTGCGCATAGATCAGGTTGATCGCTTGCGCCGCCTTCTTGCGCTTCTTCCAGTCGTCGGCGTGGCCGCTGAGCATCATGTGCGTGCCGTCGTAGCCCACCACCGCGGGCAGGCTCGCATCCTTCATGGTGGCAAACATGATCGGTGGATTCTGCAGATTGCCGCCGAGCGGGCCGAGCGCGATCACCGCGACTTTCACCGTGGAATAGGGGAAGCGCAGGCGCGTGAGGCCTTCAAGCCGCTCGACGTTGCGTGCCTTCGCCTCTTCGGCCTTCCATGCGGCAATGGTCTCCTGCTCCTTGGGTTCCACCTCCCGCTTCCAGTAAGCCATGAATGCGGGGAAGTGCGCCTCACCCTGCTTCAGCGCTGCGACCAGGGCGGCGCTGTTGTCGTAGGTGTAGGCAAGCCGGTAGAGGTCGGCATAGCTGCGGATATCCGACACCAAGGCGTATCCAGGGAGAAAGGCACCCGTGTTCAGCTCTTTGACGTCGTCCAGCGGCACGGACGCGCGCAGGTCGGGGAAGTTCGCGTTGTCCCGGTGCAGCAGATAGAACAGAAAGTCCGCATAGGGCGAAGCGACGAAATCCAGCGTCGGAGTCGTCCGGGCCACATCGGGCGACGGCGCCGCCTGGACGGCGCCTCCCAGCAGCAGAACGACGGCGAGAAAACCAAGCATGTGGCCAGCTTTGCGTGCGCGCATGTCAGTCCCTCATTGGCGTGGCAGTACAACGATCCCTGAAGCCAGGCACATCCCTCCGGACGGATCCGTTCGATCCGGTCAGAGTCGCGAATGCCAGAGCATCGCGTCCATCCTTCTGAATTCAGGCGACGCAACAAAGGGGGACGTCGTCGCCAGATGGCTGCATCAAACCCCAGTCAATCGCCGGTGACAAGGGGGAGATATCGGCCACGCGTTGCACGCTTCCCGTGCATGCGTGGCCATCAGCGGTGCGCGCGACTGCGCGGCTTCACACGTATCGATCGGCCAACGCATCCGTCGCGCTGACCAGGACATCCACGATGGCCGGATCGGCCGCGCTGTGACCTGCCAGCACGATATGGAATGCCGCTTCCGGCCACGCGTTGGCGAGATCGCAGGCGCTCTTCACCGGGCAGATGATGTCGTAGCGGCCATGCACGATGGTGGCGGGGATATGGCGCAGGCGGTCGACATCGCGCAGCAGCTGATCCGGCTCAAGAAACACGCGGTGGCGGAAGTAGTGCGCTTCGGCGCGCGCCACGCTTACCGCGGCGTGCGGGTCTTCGAAGTTGCCGGGTTCATCCGGATCGTGGATCAGCGTGGTGCTGCCGCCTTCCCAGTTGCCCCACGCGATCGCCGCGGCGATGCGCACGGCCTCGTCGTCGCTATCGAGGCGACGCCAATACGCCTCCACCATGTCATGGCGTTCGGCTTCGGGGATATGCGCGAGGTAGCGTTCCCAGCGCTCGGGAAAGATCCAGCGGGCGCCGCCATCGAGTTCGTTGAACCAGCGCAGTTCGCCCGGCCGGCCGAGGAAGATGCCGCGCAGCACCAGTCCAAGCACACGCTCCGGATGCGTCTGTGCATAAGCGAGCGCCAGCGTCGAACCCCACGAGCCACCGAACACCACCCAGCGTTCGATGCCGAAATGCTCACGCACGGCTTCGATATCGCTGACCAGATGCCAGGTCGTGTTGTCGCGCAGCTCCGCATGCGGCGTCGACTTGCCCGCACCGCGCTGATCGAACAGCACGATGCGGTAGCGCGCCGGATCGAAGAAGCGGCGGTGATACGGCGACACCCCCGCACCCGGGCCACCATGCAGGAACACCACGGGCAGGCCATCGGGATTGCCGCATTCCTCGATATGCAGTTCGTGGATGTCGTCCACGCGCAGGCGATGGGTGCGATAGGGTTCGATCTCGGGGTATAGGTCGCGCACGGGGGTTCTCCGTTGAGGTGCTTGCCCCAGCATAGCCGTCCCCATTCTCGTGGGGCAGTCGCACACAGGGTGCGCTCCTACAGTGTGGAAGGCTACGGCGATCTGGCGGGCGAATCACCAGCGCTGGCCATCGTGCAGACGATGGTCAGCGCCAAGGCGATCCAACCGGCAAGCTCCTTCATGCCGCGGCGGACCGCAGCTCGATCAGAGCTTGTAGTTGATGCCAAACATCACCGTGCGGCCCCAGGTGTTGTAGTCGAGCGGGCGTCCGACTTCCACGCCATTGGGCAAGGCGGAGATCTGCGCGGTCTTCTCTGCCGAGTTGGTGAGGTTGTAGACCTGCAGCAGTACCGACAGGCCGTTCCAGTAGCCCTGGGAGAAGTTGTAGCCGGCCTGGAAATCGGTCTGCTTGTCGGCCAGCACTTTCTTGTAGCCCAGCTGGTCGAACAGGGCGATCGCTTCGCCGGTATAAGAGGAGCGATAACGTTCGGAGATGCGCACCGACCAGCCGTACTTCTCGTAGTAGAACGCCAGGTTCGCCACCTTGCGCGAGAGGCCGGGCAGGGTGGATGGCGCGCCAGGAATCGAGGTGATCGAACTCACCGGCACGGTGCTGTTGGTGAGCGAGAAGTTGCCCTGCACGCCGAAGCCGTCGAGCGGACGGGCGATCAGCGCGCCTTCGAGCGCACCGGACAGCTCCAGGCCTTCCATGCGCCCACCGGTGCCGTTCTGTGGCGTGGTGAACGAGCCGATATTGCTGGTCGGCACCAGGGTGGGATCGTTGTTGATGTACTTGGAGAAGTCGTAGTTGAGCACCGTCTGGTCATAGATGTAGTTCAACAGGTTCTTGTTGAACACCGCGGCGGCGACGTAGCTGGCCTTGCCGAAATACTTCTCCCACGACAGGTCGGTGCCCACCGCCACATAGGGCTTGAGCTGCGGATTGCCGCCGCTGCCGGTCCACAACACCTGGCCGGCCGCCGGGCCATCGGTGACCTGGTAGACGCCGGCCGAGGTGGCGACCTTTTCATCGTCGATGCGTCCGCGCGTCATGGTCTTGGCGAAACCGAAGCGGAGGTATTGCTGGTCGGCAATCTCGGCGGCCAGGTTCAGGCTGGGCAGCACGTTGTTGTAGGTGGTGCCGCCGCTGATATTGCCCACCAGGGTGTTGCCGTTGGTCTGCAGCGCGGTTGACGACTGGTCGGTGTGTACGAACTGCACGCCCATATTGCCGCGCAACGGAACACTGCCCAGCATGGTGTCGATATTGAACTTCACGTACGCGACCGGGACTTTCTCCTCGACGCTGTAATTGCGCGCCCAGTCGCCCTGGCCGTTGCCGTCGGTGAGATAGAACTGGCTGTTCAGCGCCGCCAGCACGTTGTAGTTGAGAATCGGCCCGATCCCGCCGTAATTGATCGAGGTGGGTCCATAGAGGAAGGCCGGGTTGACCGGCACCGAGTAGCCTGGCTGATAGGTGCTGCCGGTGGAACCGTTGCCGTTGAGCCACGCGAATTGCACGTCGGCCGACTTGGTCTTCTTGCGGTCGGAGTAGTTCACGCCGACGTCCACCGTGCTGAAGATCCAGCCCACCGGATGGGAGACCTGCAGGCGGATTGCCTTGATCACATCGTTCTGGTGGTCGAACTCCTGGCGGCCGTTGTAGCCGTAGCCATCGGGATCGGTGAACTGGATGGCCGACGGATCGGCCAGGTTCACGCCGGCGCTGAAGTCCGGGAAACCGTAGTTGAGCGGCGTGGCGAACTGCACGCTGGTGGTGCCCTGGCCGGGGATGCCGCTAAACAGGTAAGCGTCGTGCAGATCCTTCTTCGCGCTGGAATAGGACAGATCCGCCACGCCCTGCCAACCGCCGCCGAATTCAAACTGGTTGTTCCAGCCGGCCGAGAACAGCTTGTCGTGTTCCTTGGTGTACTCGTTCTGCAGGATCGGCCGGATGCCGTCCATGGTGCCGGTGGTCACCACCGGATAGGGCTGCGAGGGCACCACGCCCACGTTGCTGTACACCGCCGGGCCGGCGTTGTCGTACGGGCCGCTGGCCCACTGCACGCCGTTGGTGGTCTTCTTTTCGTTGAAGGTGGAGTAATAGGTATCGAGCGTGGAGTGGTACCAGTCGTTCGGCGCCCACTCGAGCACGGCCATCAGGCCATTGCGCAGCTGGTTCTCCGACTGTGCGCGCAACTGCATGCCTTCCTGCGAGAGCACGCCGTCGGGCAGGCCGGGCGAGTGCGGACCGCCCCAGGCGTCCTCGATGCTGCCCGGGCCGTTGTTGAGGCTCCACCACCAGGCCTGGTACTGCTTTTCCTGGATCGGCGAATCGAGTTGGGCGAAGCCGACCGCCAGGCCCAGCGTGTGATCCAGGAACTGGTCGACGTAGGAGAAGCTGGCGCGATGGCCCAGGTCGCCCACGCCCGAACCCGGATTGTTTTTGCCGTTGGTGGTGTACTCACCGCGCAGATTGGCCACGATGGCGCGGCTGGACAGGTCCAGCGGCTTGAGGGTGTGCAGGTCGACCGTGCCGGACAGGCCCTGGCCGATCAGGCTCGCATCAGGCGTCTTGTACACGGCGGCGCCGCTGATGAGTTCGGCCGGGTACTGGTCGTATTCCACGCCGCGGTTTTCGCCGACGGTGGCCTGCTCGCGCCCGTTCAAGGTGGTGCCGGCAAAGTCGGGCGCCAGGCCGCGGATGGAGATCTGGTTGGCACGGCCGTCCACGCGTTGGGTGGCCAGGCCGGGCAGGCGGGCCAGGCTTTCGGCGATGCTCGCATCGGGCAGCTTGCCGATGTCCTCGGCGGAGATGGCCTCGATGATGTTGTCCGAATTCATCTTGGCCTTGATCGAATTCTCGATGCTGCCAGCGATGCCGGTGACGGTGATGGCATCGAGCGTGGCGGCGCGGTCTTCCGATTTGGGCAAGGCGTTTTGATCAGTCTTCGCAGGCTTTGCCGTCGGCGTGGGTTGGGTGGTCTGCGGTGTTGCGGATGCATCCTGTGTCTGTTGCGCCAAGGCCGGTTGCACCGCTGCCAGGGCGAGCAGGGCAGTGGCACATGCGATGGTGAGCGGGCGCTTGGCCCCGATGGATCCTGCGACGAAAACCTGCGAGCGGCGACCGTTCATTCCCTTCCCCATGACTGATTCGATGACTGCACCCCCTCGGTGCAGCACGCAGAAACGCACTTCGGTCTGTCCGGCAACTTCTTGCGGCCAGACCGTGGGCGGTAGGTTTCTGCGTGGACGAGGAGCATGAGCGAGAGAATTTGCTGCTGTCATCATGCGACGCAGCAAGTTCGTTCATGGTGCTGAAGGAAACGCGCTCCCCGGTTCAGCGAGGTGAGCAGACCGTCGTCTACGTGCCGAGCGAAGAGGTGCAGCCGGCGATGATGGGCGCAGCGTTCGGACCGGCGGTCATGTCATACAGGTCGCCGTGATTGCCCTTGGTCCACCAGGTATACGGACCGGCCACGTACTTCACACCGGAGCCGGCCAGGGTGTCGACGAACAGCATGGCTTTGTCCTTCACCAACAGCAGCGCAAAGCTCTGGCCGCCATGGCTGTTGTAGTACGTCACCTTGAGCGACTGGCCGGACTGACACTGGTAGTTGCGCTGCAAGGTCGCGTCCACCGGAATCTCCGGCACGTTCAGCGTGTCGGCCAGCGCCGTGGCAGCGGCCACCGAGACCGCTGCGCCGAACACGACGCGCATGGCGTTGCGATGCAAGGCGTTCATGACTCACTTCACCTCGTCGTAGACGTATTCGTGCTGATCGTCGCGGAGGATCAGCTTGCGATTGTCCGCCGTGCCGGAGACGACGAACTCAAAGCCGTCGGAGCCCGGGGAAATGGTCACGAAGGACAGCGAGCCGTCGTCGTTCTTGCGCGAGGCCACGTCGCTATGCCACGCGCCAAAGTTGAACACGAGGTGCTTGCCGCTGCGATCCACCTGGATGCTGCCCACCGCCGGATTGCGATAACGATCCGCCAGCTTGGCCGCCTGGGCGGGATCGGCGGGCACGGTCAGGCGCTTGCGCTGGGCGGCGATCTCCGCCTTCAGCCGCTTCACGCCGGCATCGATGTCGCCCTGCGCCAGCGGCTTGCCGTCAAACAGCAGTTCGAGCAGGCGGCGCTGGAACGGACCTCGGATGAACACGCCGGCGTCGGCATTGGTGAGGATCACCGCGCCCACGCCCTGCTCGGGCAGCCACAGCATGTCCGAATGGAATCCGGCCAGGTCGCCGCCGTGATGCACCACCGGCACGCCCCAGGTGTGATCCACCATCAGGCCCATGCCATAGGTTGCCGTGGTGCCCAGCGCCACGTTCGGCTTGCGGCGTTCCAGCAAGGCCTCTTTGGATACGTAGCGCTTGCCGTCCGGCAGTACGCCGTCGGCCAGCTCCATCTGCACGTAGCGCAGCATGTCGCTCACCGCGCTCCACGCGGCGCCGGCAGGACGCGCGGCTCGGATGGAATCGTTGATGCCCATGCCGGCCACCGCCGTATGGCCGTCCACATCCATGCCGTGCGGCGTGGCGTGGTCGCCGAGCAGGGCGCGGTCGTAGTCGAAGGTGGTGAGCTTCATCTGCAGCGGATCGAACACCTGCTGCTGCATGGCCAGGTCGTAGGCGGCGCCCAGTTCCATATCCGGATACAGCACATGGCCGCCGATATAACCCGCGGCTGCGGCCATCAGGTTGGAGTACTGGAACAGCTCGCCGAACTTGCTGGTGGGCTGCATGCCCGACAGCGCCTTCAATACGGTCTCCGGCGTGGCGTCGCGGCTGTTGAGCAGCCACTCCATGTCCTGTCGCGGCATGCCGGTGCAGGCGCAGATCAGGTGCTTGATCAGCACCTGCTTGGTGGTCGCGGCATCGCCCAGCTTGAACGTGGGCATCACCTGCACGACGGGCGTGTTCCAGGTGAATTTCTTTTGATCGACCTCGCGCGCCAGCATCAGCGTGGTCAGCGCCTTGGTGTTGGAGGCGATCATGAACAGCGTGTCGGCGTCGATCGGCTCGGGCTTGTTGATCTCGCGCACGCCCAGGCCGCCGGCGAACACCACCTTGCCGTGATCGATCAGGCCGATGGCGACGCCCGGCACGTCGTATGCCTTGCGCGCGTCGTCCACAAAGCTCTTGAGCGTTTCGATCCGCGCCGCATCGAGCGCATGCGCCTTCTTGCCGGCGAAACTCTCGCGCTGGTAGCCCTTGGGCAGCAGCCGGTCGGAGATCGCGCGCAATTGCGAGGCGCGCTTTTCGCCCACCGCATTGGCCACGTCGTAGATCAGCACGGTGTACTGCTCGCCATGACGGTAGGCGATGGCAGTGACGCCGCGCTTGTCGTTGGCGGACGTCTCGTAGTTGTAGATGCGGATCTGCTCCCAGTTGTCGCGCGGAGCCACATCGGTGGCCACCTGCAGCGGCCAGGTCTTGGCGGGGGCATAGGCTTTCCAGGCCTGCGCCACGGCGTCATCGGGCGTACCGGCCTTCACGTCGACCAGCACGGCCTGCGAACCGGCCTCGGGCGGACTTAAGGTCACCTTGTTGCCGCTGGCGCGCAGCGTCCAGTCGGAGGGCAGCATGAATTGCGTGCCGGCAGATGTGGTCTTGGCCGTATCGGCCTTCACCGCCGCGCCCGCGGCCGGTGCAGCAGGTGAAGGCGCGGGGCCTGCCAGCGTAGCAGCGGCCAGTGCGAACAGCCCGACAAACGCAACGCAACGCATCAACATGGAGGTACCTCGCAGCGAGGGGAACGCTCTGTTGTCACGCACCGGAACGGCGGCCCGGCGCGACATGGTCGGTGACACGGGTGGTCCGGGGGAGTCTACACAGGTTGCGACGCGAAGCCAGTGCGCAATGCGGCCTTTGGGCCGTGATTGCATCCGTTCGGCCGGCCATCATTTAATGGCGATTGCGTTGGCAGGCGCCTGGTCCTGCTTTGCGTCTCGAATGCACCGAAGGAAGCTCATGTCGCCGATTCACCCATCAGATTTCGTCGGCCGCCTGGCGGAGTCTGTTGCCAAAGCACGCACGCTCGAAGAACTGGTGCGGCCCCTGCTCGAACTGCTGCAGACGGTGACGGGGTTGGAATCGACCTACCTCACCACCATCGACACGGCGGCCGGCTACCAGTACATCCTGTATTCGAAGAACACCAGCCGGCTGGACATACCGGAGGGTCTCTCGGTGCCGTGGGAGGGCACGCTGTGCAAGCGCGCACTGGAAGAAGGCCGGCCTTATACCGATGACGTGGCCAATTGCTGGGCCGACTCCGGTCCCGCCCGCGAGCTGGGCATCGCCACCTATGCCAGCACGCCGGTGCAACTGGAAGACGGCACGCTCTACGGCACGCTGTGCGCGGCCAGCGGCGATCGCAAGCCCCTGGCGGATGGCGCGGATCAGGTGTTGCAGATGTTCTCGCGCCTGATCGGCCAGCAGATCGAGCGCGAGCGCATGTTGCAGGCCTTGCAGCGCGCCAACGACACGCTCGCGGTGAGCGCGCTGACCGACGCCACCACCCGGCTGCCCAATCGCCGTGCGTTGATGGAAGAGCTGCGCCGCCGCCTCGACGGTCACGGCCCGGATGGCCGCGCGCTGGTGGTGGCCTTCGTCGATCTGGACCAGTTCAAGGCGATCAACGACACCCACGGCCATGACGCCGGCGATCGTTTTCTCGCGGCCATCGGCGGGCGCATGCAGGGCGCGGTGCGCTCGGATGATTTCGTCGCGCGCCTGGGTGGCGATGAATTCGTGGTGCTGTCCAGCCCCGCGCACCACGACGCCCTGGTTGTGGTCGATGCGCTGCGCAGGCGGCTGCAGGAAGCGACCACCGGTCGCTTCCACCTGGGCGAGCTGGTCCTCGACTATGCCGGGCCCAGCATCGGCAGCATCGTGTCGATGTCGGGCGAAGTGGAACCGGAGACACTGCTTGCCCAGGCCGATGCCGCCATGTACGAGGTCAAGCGCGAACGTCGGCAGTCGCAGCCGGCGCGCTGAGTCGCCTCAGTTCAATACGGCAGCGCGCATGCCTTCGCCGCGGACACGGCCGGGACAGCGGCCGCTCACACGCTTGAACAGGCGGCGGAAGGCCGCTTCGCTGCTATAGCCCAGCTGCTGCGCGATCCCGGCCACCGATTGTTGGCGATCGCGCAACAACTGCTCGGCCACGCTCACGCGCCATTGCGTGACGTATTGGATCGGCGGCTGGCGCATCAGCTGGGTGAAGCGCTCGGCAAACGCGGAACGCGACATGCAGGCCAGCGCGGCCATCGATTGCATGGTCCACGCCTTGCCCGGATGGTCATGCACCGCCTGCAGCACGCGGGCAATGCGCGGGTCGGCCAGCGAGGCGAACAGTCCCTGGCGTTGCTCGGTCGTGCGGGAGTAGTCGCAGATCGCCAGCGTGAACAGCGCATCGGCCAGCTTGTTGAGCAGCACATGGCGGCCGGCGCAGTCGGCATGCACGACCTGCGCCATGGTCGAGGCCAGCTGGCGAAACGGCGCGCTGGCGTCGGCGGCATGGATCACCATGCAGGCGGGCAGGGCAAGCTTGAGCGGATGCTGCGAGCTGCCGGTGAAACGGAATTCGCCGCAGATCAGGCTCGTCTGCAGCATGTCGTGTTCCCCGGTGCCGCTCAGCCGATGCGGCGCGCCGTGCGGAAAGATCACCAGGTCGCCGGCCTCCAGGGTCACCGCGCCGCCCAGCTCCTCGCTCTCCACCTGGCAGCGCCCGGCGCCCACCAGATGAAACAGGCCGCACTCGTAGCGCGGCGCGTCCGCGTACCACGAACCGCAGCGATGCAATTCGGCGACCACCTGCACCTGCAGCATCGACCGGCTGAGCAGGGCTTCCAGCGCCGGCTCCACCAGCCGCGGGCGCGGGCCGGCGGGCAGCGACGGATTCGGTTCGATGTACATGGCCTTCCTTCCGGTGGATGTCTCATCAAGACCTTCGCCACCGGTCGGCTGCCGGTTACATGGTGGTTGCTCCCGGCAGGGTCAGCCGGCCGATCAGCCGTTCGTCCAGCCATTGCGCGAGCAGTGCCGCCATGCGGGGCAGGGCGGCGACGCCATGACGCTGGGCCAGGCGTTCGCACAGTTGGGCGAAGCTGTCGCCATTCAACGCGCCCAGCAGCGCGGGCAGTTCCGCCACGGTGACCTGCCGATAGCGCACATCCAGCGCCGGCCGCCAGACCAGCAGATGGCGTGCGCGGCGCCAACGGCGCAAGGCCGGACGAGGCTCGCCGCGGTCGGCCGCGCGCCGGAACGCGTCGACATTGCTGGTGCAGCGAAGCAGCCGTGCGTGCGGCAGCGGATGCAGCCGCAATGCCGCCCACGCGTCCGGCGCCAGGCCGGCAAGGTCGGCGGCGCTTACCGTGGCTTGGTCCGCCGCGTCGAACGCGGTGGATATCGCCCAGTCCAGTTGAGCCATTTCGGCCAGTTCGGGCCGGTCGCGCCACGGCGCGGTGCGCATGAGGAACCCGGCGAGTCCATCACCGTGCCAGCGGATATTGAAGTGCGTGGACGGATGCGCGGCCACGTAGTCGTCCAGCAGCCGAGCAAAGCGCCGTCCGGCCAGCAGGGCCAGCCCGGGAAACTCGGTTGCCAGCGCCTCGCGCAGGCGTATGCGATAGCCATGCTGGTAGATGGCGAGGCGATTCGACGCGTCGGCCTTGGCGTCACCGCGCAGCGCACCGGACAAGGGCGTGCCGCCCGCCAGCATGGCATCCGCCAGCTGCAGCTGCAGGTCGCGCAGATCGCTCATGCCGCTTCCTGCAGCAGCGCGTCGGCCAGCGAGCGGGCATGCTCGAGTTCCGCCAGCAGTTCGGCAAGCGGAGGAATGTGGTCGTCGCGCTCGATCATGGTGGAGACCCGGCCGTAGCGACGCACGGCCTCCACATAGAGGTCCCACACGGCATCGACCACCGGCGCATCATGCGTGTCGATCAACAGCTCGCCGCCCCGCTCGTGGCCGGCCAGATGGAATTGCTGCACGCGTGATGCCGGCAGGCCATCGAGATAGTCGAGCGCGGCAAAGCCATGGTTGTGTGCACTCACGTGCACGTTGTTGATGTCGAGCAGGATGAGGCAATCGGCGCGCTCGGCGACGGCGGCGAGGAACTCCCACTCGGTCAGCTGCGACTGCGCGAAGCTGATGTAGCTCGACACGTTCTCCAGCAGGATGCGCCGGCCCAGCCTGTCCTGCACGCGGCGCACGCGGTCCACCACATGCTGCAAGGCCTCTTCGGTATACGGCAGCGGCATCAGGTCGTGCAGGTTGACGCCTTGCACGCCGGTCCAGCACAGATGATCGGAAATCCACGCCGGCTCGACGTGTCGCGCGAGGGCGGCGAGCTGATCGAGATAAGCCATGTCGAGCGGATCGGTGCCGCCGATGGACATCGACACGCCGTGCATCACCAGCGGAAAGCGTTCGCGAAAACCCTCCAGCCAGCGCAGCGGCCGGCCGCCGGGGACCAGATAGTTTTCCGAAACGATCTCGAGCCACTGCACGTTGCCTGGTTCGTCGATCAGTGTTTCGTAGTGATCGACGCGCAGGCCGAGACCGAAGCCGAGATAGGGCAGCTGGCGTGAAGTGGACATGGCGCTACTCGATGCAAAAAGTGCGGGGCTTTCGAGCGTGCCGAAAGCCCCGCGATCAAGCTCAGGAGGCCTTGGCGGCAGCCTGGGCGGCGTCACATTCCTGCTGGCTCTTCTGCATGGTGAAGCCCTGGCCCTTGCAGGCGTTCTGGCCCTTGCAGGCATTGCTGGCCTGCTTGCAGGCGCCGTGGCCCTTGCAGGACGAGGAGTTCATGCACTTCACGCTGGCGGTATCGGCCGACTTGCCGGCGTCGGTCTTCTCGGCCGCCGAAGCGGACATCGTGGTGACGGCGAACAGACCGGCAACCATCATCGCCATGGCGGCGCCGTTGAGCTTGTGGGTCTTCATGGAAACACTCCTGTCAGGTAGACGGCCGCCCGCTGGCGGCGTGGATAGACAACGTCGGGCCCGGACACCATGGCCAAGCACTGCCGACCTGAGCATTCTCGACAGACGGGTGCCCGTGGGCTGTCCCCCCGCGTCTCCCTTTTGTGCCCGATCGTCCGGCGATGGCCGCGCCGGGCAGGACCGGACGGCGGGCAAGAAAGCATGGACGACCAGCCATGGCGGCGATCGCGTGCGCTTCGCATGATGCCCGCACCTCGATACGCGGAACCCGCCGTCATGCGCCACTTCATCGCCGACAAGGCCACCCAGCTGCTGCAATGGCTGCAGCGCATCGAATGGTTCGGACCCTTGGTGGTGCGCGTGGTGTTCGGCTACTTCTGGCTGGAAACCGGCATCGCCAAGGTGCACAACCTCGACGGCTTCACCCAGCGCTTCGTTGGCTGGGGCATTCCCTTCCCTGCGTTCAGCGCGGGACTGTCGGCGTGGACGGAATTGCTCGGCGGCCTGCTGATCATGCTCGGCCTGTGCACCCGCCTGGTGTGCATCCCCATGCTCATCAACATGGCGGTGGCCGTGGTGCTGGTCGTATCGGCCAACCTCACGGGCCTGGACGACTACGTCGAAGCGGACGAGATCGTCTACAGCCTGATCTTCTTCTGGCTGCTGATCAGCGGCCCGGGCAGAGCCAGCCTCGACACCCTGCTGGCGCGGGCGCTGGGGATACGCACGACATCGGAGACGGCACCGTCAGCGCGCATGGCCATCCCCGTGATCGACTGACGACCTCACACCGGAGGTTGCTAGCGCCACTTCACCGATGCCAGCAGGTCGGACAAGCCCACCCATAGCAGCTGCATGCCGATGCAGAAGGTGACCAGCGCAAACAGGCGCATCACGATCTTGGTGCCGCCGGAACCCAGCCACCGTTCCAGCGTGTCGGCAAAGCGCATGCAGACATAGATGCTGGCGCACAGCACCACCAGCGCGGCGGCGACGCCCAGGAAATGGATGGCCGACAATCCTGCCCGTGGCGAGCTGGTGCCCAGCGCGATGGCCACCGAGATGGAGCCCGGGCCGACCATCAAGGGCAGGGTCAACGGATAGAAGGTCTTGGCGGCCAGCGATCCGGTATGCGAAGAGGGGTTCACCTCCTGCGCCTTCTCGTTGGCGGCGGCGTCATCGTCGGGCTTTTGCAGCAGGTTCCAGCCGGCCACCGCGATGATCATGCCGCCGGCCACGCGCAGCACCGGAATGGAGATGCCAAAAAAGGTGAGCACGTAGGCGCCCATCAGCAGCGACACCAGCAGGATGGCAAAGCTGTTGGTGGTGATGCGCCAGGCCAGCTCGGTGCGCTCGGCGGCCGTGGTGTTCGGCACCATGCTGAGCACGATGAAGGCCGAGCCGATCGGGTTGATCACGGGGAACAGGCCCGTGATGAGCAGCAGGGCGGTCTGGGTGAAATCTCTCAGCATGCTTGCAGCTCCGGATGCAGGCTTGCAGTGGGCCGGGCCGCTGGCTTCCGGCAGGAAGGCCCAGCAAGTCGTCCCGCCGATCGCGTCTCTCAGATCTGCGTGTTTGCCTCGTCACATGTCGCGAAGCGGTGAAGAATGCCGCCGAGGCTGCGCAGATCCTGGCTGTTGTGCCGCGCCACGCGATGCAACGCCTGCGCCGAGCCGCCGCGCAGATAGCTCAGCCAGGCGGCGGGCGCTTCGGAGCCGGGCAGGTCGTCATCGCGCACCACCTGCAGCAGCTGGCGCTCGGCGGTGGCCAGGCGGCAGTTCTCCCAGGCGCCACGCCAGCGGCGGCGTACGGGATGCAACAGGTCGATATGCGCCAGGCCTTCGAGCGGGCACGAACGCTGGTGAAGTCGAAAGCGCGTCTTAAGCAGGGGCGAGTCATACGACTTGCCGTTGTAGCTCACCAGCACCGCATCCGGACGCAGCCATGACGCGAAGCAGTCGAGCATCGCCGCTTCGCCCGCCAGCGTGGTGATCAGCAATTGGCGTTCGCGGAAACGACCCTCATGCCAGTCGCCCACGCCGATCATGAAGGCGCGCGTGCCGGTGCCGCCGGCCAGTCCGGTGGTTTCCGTGTCGAACAGCACCAGACGTTCCGCCGCGATCATCTGGTCGACGCGCGCAAACGCCGCGTGGAAGGCGGGCGGTTCGGGCGGCCATGCGCTGCTCGTTTCGCACAACTGCAGGCCGGGTGCGATGGTCTGCCCGGGCAGCGACGAGGGTTCCACGCTTGCCGTGCGTCGAGGCTTGGCCGATGCGCCTTGCACGCGCTGGCGGATGCCGAGCAGCTGCGCAATATTGTCGGGCAGTGCGGGACGCGGCTTCGCCGGCATGGCCACCGCTGCTGGTGCGGGCGGCACGACACCGGCCTGGCGACGCAGGCCGCGCAATTTGTCGGCCAGCGCACTCATAGGGCAATGATCAGGTCGAGCACGCGCGTGGCGAGCGACTTCAGCGAGCGTGCGTTCTGCTCGTCCGCGGCCAGCACCGGCCCGACACAGGCCGGGCAGCCGCCGCGGCAATCGCAGCGGCGCACCAACTCGCGGGCGAGGCGTACCAGGTCTTCGCGCCGCTCGTACAACGGAGCGCTCAACCCCACGCCGCCGGGGAACGCATCGTAGAGAAACAGCGTGGGTACAAACGGTCCGCTCATCGATGGCTCGCCCTCGCCGAAGCCGGAGCGCAGCTGCGCGCGACCGTTGGCGTCCGGCGTGGCGAACCATGCGCCGTCACCGCTGCCTACGGCCTTCTGCAGATCGCGTGCTTCGGCCATTACTGCCACCGTCGCCACGATGTGCAAGGCATGCGCCGCTGCGAGGAAACCGTCGAGCGCATCCTGGCGATGATCGAACGCCTGCTCCAGCGCGCGCTGCGGCAACTGCCACCACACAGCGGTCGTATGCAGTTCGAGATCGGGCAGATTCACCGGGCCGTAGCCGATGTTTTCATGCGTGTAATAACGGATCTTCTTGTAGCCGGCCACGCGGCGCGCCACATGCACTTCGCCGTGATGCGCGCTGCCATTGCCGGCGGGCGAGCCGTCGAACGCCTCCAGCACCTTGAGCTTGGTGTAGTCGATGGCGTCGGTGTAGTAGTCGACGTTGGTGCGCGTGACGAAGGCCTTGCGGCCGTTCCAGTCCAGCCGTTCCACCTGGTAGGGCACCGACTGGATCATATGGATGGCGCCTTCGTACAAGGTGAGCGAGGCTGCGCTGAAGTCGACCTCGGCCACGATGGTCTGGCGACCGTCGGTACGATCGACCACCACGAAGTTGCCGTCCGCCACCGAGCGCAGCGATACCGCATTGGCCGGATAGCTATCGGCAATCCACTCAAAGCGTTCGCCTTCCTGATGCAGCACGCCTTCTTCGGCGAGCACCTGCAGCCACGGCGTGGCGTCCTGCGGGCCGAACAGTTCGCCGTCGCGGAACGGCAGTTCGAACGCGGCGCAACGGATATGGTCGAGCAGGATCAGCGGCTGGTCGGCGGCGATGCGCGCGTGTTCCGGGGTGGCCTCCTGGAAGAATTCCGGATGACGCACCAGGTACTGATCGAGCGGATCGCTGCTCGCCACCAGCACGCCAAGCGAGGCCTGCTGGCGCCGACCCGCGCGGCCGAAGCGCTGCCAGGTGGCGGCGACGCTGCCCGGATAGCCGTTGAGCACCACCACGTCGAGCGCACCGATATCCACGCCCAGCTCCAGCGCCGAGGTGCTGACGATGCCGTCTACCTGTCCTGCCCGCATCTCGCGTTCCGCCGCACGCCGCTCGGTGGGCAGATAGCCGCCGCGATAGGCGCGGATGCGCGGCGCCTTGCGCGGGTCGCTGTCGAACACGTCCTTGAGGTATTTGGTAAGCACTTCGACCATCAGCCGTGACTGCGCGAACACCAGCGTCTTCAGCCCCGAGCGGATCGCCGTGCGCGCGATGCGGTTCGATTGCGAACGCGCCGAGGCGCGCAGGCCCAGATCCGCATTGACCACCGGCGGGTTCCACAGCAGCACATGTTTCTCACCCACCGGTGCGCCGCTTTCGGTGATTGCGGTGACCGGCTGCTCGATCAGCGCGCTGGCATGCTCCGCAGGATTGCCAATGGTCGCCGAGCACAGGATGAACTGCGGCGTCACCCCGTAGAACGCACATACACGCTGCAGGCGGCGCAGCACATTGGCCACGTGTGAGCCGAACACGCCGCGGTAGGTATGCACTTCATCGATCACGATGTAGCGCAGGTTTTCGAAGAACTGCGCCCACTTGGTGTGATGCGGCAGGATCGCCTGGTGCAGCATGTCCGGATTGCTCACCACGATGTCGCCATGCAGGCGGATCGCCTGCCGCGCATCGCCCGGCGTGTCGCCGTCGAAGGTGAAGGCTTTGACGCCGAGATCGCCGGCCTGGTTGAGTTCCAGCAGCTCGGCCACCTGGTCCTGCGCCAGCGCCTTGGTCGGGAACAGGAACAGCGCCTTGGCGCGCTGGCGAATCGCCGCACTGATCACCGGCAAGGTGTAGCACAGCGATTTGCCGGATGCGGTGGGCGTGGCGATCACCACATGCTGGCCGGCGGCGGTGGCGTTCCACGCCTGCGCCTGATGGGCATAGAGCTGATGGATGCCGCGCGCACGCAGCGCATCGGCGAGTGCCGGCGGCATATCGCCGGGCAGCGGGGCGAACTGGCCCTCGCGCCCCGGCAGCACGAACGAACCGGTGACGCGGTCGCCGTAGCGTTTGGCGAGCCGCCGGGCGAGCTGGTCGCCACCGGAGACCGGCGCGGCCAACGCACCGTCGCCGCGCACCGCGCGTTGGGCCATGGGGTTGGGCAAGGCGTTCATCGGTGCGCTCCATCCGGGGACGGCATTGCACCCGCAGGCCGTCTCAATCCCTGAGACGGCCCGGTCTGGCGCGGCTTAGAACATCCAGGTGAGGCTCATGCGGGCCGCCTGGTCGTTGGCATGGCTGGCGAACTGGCCGTTGTAGCTGGCATCCACCGTGACGCTGGGCGATACGGCGAAACTCAGGCCGCCATTGAAGGCCGCGGCGTTGCGCGCCACCGGCACGCCATCGACGGTGTAGGCGAGATTGCCATTGGCGAAGCGCAACGCGCTGCTGGTGGCGGTATCGCCCCAGGCGTGCTGCCAACCCAGGCTGAAGTGCGCGCGCAGCCCGCCGCTGGCATCCAGCGCGAACACGCTGCGCAGGCCCAGCGTGGCGTAGGTGGACGAGTCCGTCTGCGCATTCGCATCAAGCGCCGCGGCGCCGTCGCCTTCGCTGGCGGCGTCCGTGTGCAGACGCACGTAAGCCACATTGAGGAACGGCGAGAACGTCGCGGCCGGCGTGCCGAACGCGTAGCTCGCGTCGATATAAGCCTGCCCGGTGTTGCCGTCGTACTCGCTGTTGTAGCGCTCGTTGAAGGTGTCGAAGGCCACCGTGCGATGGCTGTCCACCGTCTGCCAGCTATAGGCCACGGCGCCCTGCAACTGGAAGGCATCGGCATGCAAGCCGCCATACACACCCAGATGCGTACCGGTGGTATGCGACGACGAGCCCAGTGCATCGACGTTTGCGCTGTTCTGGCCAAATCCCGCCACCGCACCGATGCGTGCCTGCGAACCCAGCAACATGTCCGCACCGACCAGCAGGCCGCTGCCGTTCGCTTGCAGGCGCGCGGCATTGCCGTCGCCGTCATGATTGCCCCAATGGCCCCAGCCGGCAGTCCAGGCGGAGACGCCGTTGTCGCCGGTGGCGCTGGTGCCGGTGGCGCCGTTGTTGAGGCCGAGCAGGTGATCGTTGATCGCGTCGCGCACGTAGCGGCTGTCGTCCATCAGTGCGGTGCGCGTGCTGGCGTAGATTTCGCCGGAGAGCTGATCGTAGGCATGGCGCGCCGCCGCTGCATCGGCCATCACCACGGCGTTGTACAGCGCGCTATTCCAGCCCAGCGCTTCCACCGCCGTGGCCGTGGCGCGTTCGTTCGGCGTCTGTGCAACACCAGCGAAGCTCACATCGTTGCGTTCCAGCGACAGCGTCACGTTGTTGGCCGTATAGGCGAGCGTGGGCGTGAGGAAGGCCAGGTTGCTGCTGGCCGAGGCGAACTGGCCGGTGACGCCCTGCGTCGCGGTGAGGATGGTGTAGTCGGTGCGCGGCGCCCAGTTACCCGTGGTGCCCAGCACCACTGTGCTGCCGGCGATGCTGGCCTTGCCGTTGACGGTGAGCAGGTCGGCCTGGCCGGTGGGCGCCGCATCGATCACCAGCGCACCGTTGGCGGCCTGCGTGTAATTGCCGTTGATCGTGAGCGTGCCGATCGAACCGCCCGGCTGCAGCGCGCCGTTGTTCATCACATTGCCCACGATGGTGCCGTGACCACGCAAGGTGCCACCCGAGGCCACCTGCACGTTGCCTCCGAGCGTGGCGGACGCATTGGCCGCATCGCCCACTTCCAACGTGCCGCTCTGCACCGTGGTGGTGCCGGCGAAACTGTTCTTGCCGTCCAGCACCAGCATGCCGGTGCCGGTCTTGGTGAGCGAGCCCGTGCCGCCGAGCACGCCGCTGTAGATGCCGTCGCTGGCCTGGTCGAACACCAGCGCGGCGTTGTTGGTGATATTGCCCTGCAGGCTGGCAGTGTTGCCCAGCAGCATGCCTGCGCTGATGGTGGTGCCGCCGCTGTAGCTGTTCGCGCCGGTCAGCGTGAGCGTGCCGCTGCCGGTCTTGCTGAGGCCGAAGCTGCCGCTGAGGACGCCCGACTGCGTGGCGGCATCGCTGCCGTCCACCTCGAGCGTCGTTGCGCCCTGCAGGCTGATCGCATTGGCGAGGTTGATGCCATTGCGATAGACCAGCGTCGGCGCGGCGGCCACGAGCGTACCGCTGCCGATCGCGCTGCTGTTGCCTAGCACCAGGGTGCCGCCGCTGACGGTGGTGTTGCCGTTGTACGTGCTGGCGCCATTGAGCGTGGTGGTGCCGGCGCCGATCAGCACGCTGGCGAAGTTTGCGATGGAGCCGGCATAGCTGAAGCTGTTGCCGGCGCCGGGCGCGATGGTCAGCGTGCTGCTGCCGGTGCCGCCGTTGATATTTCCGTTGACCACGGCCGAGCCGCCGAGGATCTGCAGGCTGCTGTTGCCGCTGCCCAGATCCACCGCGAGGTTGCTGCTGTCGGCCGTGATGGTGCCGTAGTTGATCACGGTGGCGCTGTTGCCGCCGGTGTACACCGCCGCCGCCGTCGTGCCGCCGCCTTCCAGCGTGCCGCCGGCAAGGTTGGTGATGGTGACGGTGAAGGCGTTGGCGGCGCCGGTGACGGCGATGGCCGAATCGCTCTGGCCGCGGATCAGCCCGCTATTGGTGACCGTGGTATTGCCGTAGATGCCCTGGACCGGAATCGGCGCGTCGGTGGTCGGGTCCTTGTCCAGGCCGGCCAGCGTGATGCCGCGGCCGGTGCCGGTGTTGACGGTGCCGTCGCCATTGGTCGCCGAGTTGTCGCCTTCGATGGTGCCGGAGTTGACGATGGTGCCGCCGCCGACGGTGACGCCCTCGCTGGTGTCGTTGTACGCATGCAGCGACTTGATCGTGCCGGTATTGGTGATGTTCACCAGGCCATCCACGTCGACGCCGTCGCCATCGCCGTTCACGCCGTTGCCGGTGATGGTGCCGTGGTTGACCACGGTCACCACTTCGTTGGCGTTGAAGCCGTCAATATTGATGCCCGAGCCGTTGTCGCCCTGGATGGTGCCGCCGAGGTTGTTGGTCACCGACAAGGTAAACGCGCCGCTGGTGGTCACGTCGGTGTTGCCGCCCGTGATGCCGTGGCGCGCGCCTTCGATGGTGCCGGTGCCGGCCACGCTGGCCGACCCGGTGGTGGCGTTGACGATGGTGATGCCGCTATTGCTCTGCGCATCGATGCCATCGCTGCCGTCGGTGCTGCCTGCCGCGTTGGTCGACTTGATCAGACCGTCGTTGTAGACGAAGCCGTTCACGCCCGGACGCACGGCGTCCGCTTCGTACGCCTCGATATCGCCGGTAGCGTAGTTGTACAACGCGCTGCTGCCGGTGGTGATCGCATTGAAGTCGATCGCCTGGGCGCCGCCTAGCGACGCGTTGGCCGAATACAGCCGGCCGTAGTTGTAGAACACGACGTTGCTGCTCGCCTTGTTCATCTGGATCACGTCGTTGTCCGCCGTCTGCATCAGCGCACCCACACCATTGGTGACGGTGAGCGTGAGATTGCCGGTGTTGTCGCGGATGGCGCGGCCGGTGGTCGTGTCGATCAGCGTGCCGTTGTTGGTGATCGTGCTGCTGCCGGTCACGGTGACCGCAACGGCGGTGCTGCCGCCGATCGACAGCGTGCCGGTGGCGTCGATGGTGCCGGTCTGGCCCGCGGCGAGCGTCTGCGCGGTATTGGACGTCTGTCCCGGCGTGATCTCGAACGTGGCGGCGTGGGCGCTATCGACCAGCGCGAGCAGGATTCCGGCGACGAGCAGCTTCTTCTTCATGGGGGCCCCCTGTGGCGTAAGCCCGCAAGTGTTGCGATCGCATTGCTTAAGTCCCATGACAGCTTCGCTACGCGGCGCAGCCCTTTCCTTAGCGTTGTCTTAGAGAGCCCTCACGGTGTCTGACTCCGCCAGGAAAAAATCAGGAAAGACAAACGCTTAAGTGTTTCCTAAGGCACATGACCGATAATCCCGGCGTACATCGCCAGCAGGGCGAAGGAGCGTCAGGTCGTGCACATTCTTCTGGTCGAAGACGACGCGCAGCTGGGAGCGGCGATCCAGCGCGCCCTCGAACGGCTGAGCTATACGGTGTCGTGGCTGCGCGATGGCCGTTCGGCGCTCAACGCCATGCGCGATCGCACCGCCGACCTGGTCCTGCTCGACCTGGGCCTGCCCGGGCGCGACGGCATCGAGGTGCTGGTGGAAGCGCGCCGCGCCCATGTGGAGACGCCTGTCCTGGTGATGACGGCACGCGACGGGCTGTCCTCGCGCGTCGATGGCCTGGACGCCGGCGCCGATGACTACCTGACCAAGCCCTTCCATGTGGAAGAACTCGCCGCACGCATCCGCTCGCTTACCCGCCGCATGCGCGGCCTGTCGGTGAACCGTATCGAAGTGGGTGCGCTGAGCCTGGACGTGGGCACCTCGGAGGTGACCTTCCGCGGCGAGCCGGTGGACCTCACGCGTCGCGAGTTCGCGCTGCTGCAGGCGCTGATGGAAAGCGCCGGTCGCCTGGTGCGGCGCGAAAGCCTGGAGAATTCGCTGTACGGGCTGGATCACGTGGTGGGCAACAACGCACTCGAAGTGCTGGTGCATTCGCTGCGTCGCAAGCTGAGCTTCGAGACGGTGCGCAACGTACGCGGTTTCGGCTACATGATTCCGCAGGATCCCAAGTGAGCCGCAGCAGTCTGCGCGGGCGTTTGCTCTGGTTGATCCTCGGCGTGCTCGCGCTGGTGCTGGTGCCATTGGCGATCTACAGCCTGCGTCGCACCACCAACGAAGTGAACGAGCTTTCCGACGGGCGGCTCGCGCAATCGGCGCGCACGCTGCAGACCTTGATCAGCCAGATCGGTCTGCCGGCCCTGCAGCGGCACAACGTCGAAGCGGGCGTGGTGGTGCCGATCACGGCCCGCTCCACCCAGGAGCTGGTGCTGCACGGCCACACCTACGAGTCCGAAGTGGGCT
Source organism: Dyella japonica DSM 16301 (assembly GCF_001010355.1). GTDB lineage: Bacteria > Pseudomonadota > Gammaproteobacteria > Xanthomonadales > Rhodanobacteraceae > Dyella > Dyella japonica. Next base: position 59,777 of record NZ_JPLA01000023.1, read on the forward strand.
TCCAGGTGTTCGACCGCGACCATCGCCCGCTGCTGGTCACCGGCAATCTCACCGCCATGCCGCCGCCCGATACCGCGCAGCCGGGTTTCAGGAACCTGCGTTACGGCAACTATCGCTGGCGCCTGTTCACCCTGCCGCCGACGGCCGATGGCGTGGTGGTGCGTGCCGCCGAGCGCTACGACAGCCGCCGCGACATCCGCACCGCGCTATGGATCGAGCATGGCCTGCCGCCGCTGATCGCGCTCCCCGTGCTGGCCTTGCTGGTGGGCTGGGCGGTGAGGCGCGGCCTGCGTCCGCTCGATGCGCTCGCGGAAAAACTGGCCGCGCGCAAACCGGGCAGCCGCGACACGCTCGAGGTGGCCGATGCGCCGCGCGAACTGGAGCCGGTGCTCGCTGCACTCAACAGCCAGTTCACCCAACTCGAGGAAGCGCTGGAACGCGAGCGCCGCTTCAGCGCCGATGTGGCACACGAACTGCGCACGCCGCTGGCCTCGACCATGATCAACCTGGAGAACGCCGAGGCCAGCCGCGACACGCGCGAAGCGGACGTGGCCCTGGCCGGTGCACGCGAAAGCCTCGCCGCACTCGCGCGCCGGGTGGAGCAGCTGCTGTCGCTGGCGCGCCTTGAGGCGAGCTCGCGCGCCGAGCAGTACGCCGATATCGACTTGCTGGCGGTCGCCCGCACTGTCATCGAAGAGTTGTCGCCGCTGATCGGCGACTCGGATGTGGAACTGGATGTGGCGCTGGCCGATGGCGCGCTGATCGTGCGCGGCCACGAGGTGGCGCTGGCGGCGCTGCTGCGCAATCTGCTGGAAAACGCGCTGCGCCATGTGCCGCTCGGGGGGCAGGTGAAGCTCGACATCCAGCGCGAACACGATCAGGCCGTGATCGACGTGATCGACAACGGCGAGGGCATTCCGCCGGAGCGGCGCGCGGCGGTATTCGCGCGCTTTCACCGCGAGGCCGGCGGTCGCGGCGACGGTTACGGGCTGGGGCTTTCCATCGTGCAGCGGGCAGCGCAATTGCACGATGCGACGATCGAGCTGCTCGATTCGCCCTATGGCCGCGGCCTGCGCGTGTGCGTGCGCCTGCCGCTGAGCGATCAGCGCGGCTGATATCGCGAGATCTTGCCCGCTTACAAAGTGAACACTAAGCCATCTTCGCTAGGGTATGGACTCCCCACTCTTGTCTGGACCATTGGTGCCCTCCCTGTCTGCCAAGCATCACACCAGCTGGGCTTCGTCGATGCGCACGTTGGCGGCCATGGCCTTGGCCATCGGCGCGGCGGGCTGCGCCACTTCCCAGCCCAAGCCGCTGCCGGAGCAGGCCGCGTCCGCGTCTTCGCTGTCGCAACTGCAGGGTTATGACGCCACCGCGTTGCCGCTGGACATGGCTGCGGTCGAGCGTCTGGTGCTGCTCAACAATCCCGACCTCAAGACCCAGCACGCCCGTCACCAGGCCGCGCAGGCGCAGCGGCTGCAGGATGGCGTGCTACCCAATCCCACCCTCGGCGGCAGCGTGGGTTATCTGCTCTCGGGTCCGGGCGACGCGACGGCCTGGACGGCATCGATAAGCCAGGACATCGCCTCGCTGATCACGCTGCGTCCGCGCCGTGAAGCCGCCAAAGCGAATGCCGATGCCATCGACGCCGGCCTGCTGTGGGAGCAATGGCAGACCCTGGGCAAGGCGCGCCTGCTGGTGATCGACCTGGTCGAAGGCCAGCGCCAGATCGCGCTGCAGACACAGGCGCTGCAGGCCCAGGCGCAACGCGAGACGCGCATCGTCAACGCTGTCCGCGATGGCAACCTGGAGCGCGTGGCGGTGGCCTCCGATCTGGCCGCCGCCGCCGACGCACGCAGCGCGCTCAGCGACATGCAGCGCCGGCAGCTCGATCAACAGCAGCAGCTCAATGCACTGCTGGGTCTGCAGCCCGGGGTTGTGGTGCCGTTGGCGACGAGTCTGCCACCCGCCCAGATGGATGCGTCGGCGATCCGCACGCAGTTCGACAGCGTGAGTCGCCGCCGACCGGACCTGGTGGCCTTGCAGCTGGGCTATCAGGCGCAGGAAGCGAGCCTGCGCGCCGCGGTGCTGGCGCAGTTTCCGCCGCTGGCGATCGGCTACGACGCCTCGCAGGACAATAGCCGCGTGCGCAACGGCGGCCCGGCGGTGAACTTCACGCTGCCGATCTTCGATCACAACCAGCACAACGTGGCCATTGCCCGCGCCACCCGCGAGCAGCTGCACCAGGAATACACCACGCGCCTGGCGACTTCGCACGACGACGTCGAAGCGCTGCTGGCGCAATACGCGCAGCTCGATGGGCAGCAACAAGCGCTCAAACCGGCCACCGACGACGCCGTCCACGGCGCGGCACAGGCTGGTCAGGCGGCGCAGGCGGGTTTGATCGACCTGCGCAACGTGACCGACCTTCGTGTGGCCGCACTCAACCGGCAACTGGCACAACTGGCGACCGAGCAGGCCATGCTCGAGCAACAGGCGGCGCTGGAATTGCTGGTGGGACGCGGCATGCCGACCTCTCTCGAACAGGATGTGATGGCCCCATGAGTTACCGACAGCCATGGATCGCCGCGGCGCTGGCCGCGTTGGCATTGGCCGCCTGCTCCGGCAGCGAGGCACCGGACGAGACGGCCGTGAGCGCCGCCGTTACTACCGTGCCGCTGAAGCAGGGCAGCCTGGCCGATACCGTCACCGCCTACGGCAGCGCAGGCCCGGCCGCCGATGCCGCGCAAGTCATCAGCGTGCAGTCCGCGGGGCGCGTGACGCGCTGGAACGTCACGGCCGGCGAGGCGGTCAAGCGCGGGCAGTCCCTGCTTGGCTTCGCGCTGGCGCCGTCGTCGGTGGCGGCGTATCAGCAGGCAGTGACGGCGCAAACCCTGGCGCAGGCGCAGCGCGCCCATGTGGCACAACTGCTGTCGCAACAGCTCGCCACCCGCGATCAACTCGACCAGGCCGACAAGGCCTTGCGCGATGCCCAGTCCAATCTGGATGCGCTGGTGCAGCAGCAAGGCCGCAGCGCAACGATCGATGTCACCGCGCCGTTCGATGGCACCGTGGTGACGGTCGACGCGCCCCAGGGCGACAACCTGCAGGCAGGCGCCGCATTGCTCACCCTGCAACGTGGCGACGGCCTGGTCGTCACCGTCGGTGTCGAGCGCGATGCGATGACGCGCGTCCACGTCGGCGCCAAGGCCGGGCTGCTGCCCATCGATGGTGGCGTCGCCATGCAGGGCACGGTGCGCCGTGTGGCGCACGCGCTGGATCCGCACACGCATCAACTCAATGTGGAGATCGTGCCTGACGGTGCGCTGGTCAACGGCGAGGGTTTCCGCGCCGACATCATCGTGGGTCAACGACAAGGCTGGTTGTTGCCGCGCGATGCGGTGCTGGGCGATGACGCGGATCGCCATGTGTTCCAGGTGGCCAACCACAAGGCCGTGAGCGTGCCGGTGAAAGTGCTGGGCGAGTCGGACAGCATCACCGTCGCCACCGGCGCACTCGATGCCAAGCTGCCGCTGGTGACCGAAGGCGCCATGCAACTGGACGACGGCATGGCCGTGCGCGTGCCGACGGAACAGGCCAAGCCATGAGCTTGCCGACACTCTTGGCACGGCACGCGCGTGCCATCGTCATCGTGGCCTTCGCGCTCGCGCTGGCGGGGCTGGCCAGCTCGTTCACCCTGCCGGTGGGTCTGTTCCCGCAGGTGTCGTTTCCGCGCGTGGTGATCGATCTGGATGCGGGCGACCGGCCGGCCGACCAGACGGCGCTGCTGCTGACGCGTCCGGTGGAAGAGGCGATCCGCACGGTGCCGGGCGTGGCCGGTCTGCGTTCGGAAACCACGCGCGGCTCGGCGCAGATCTCGGTGGACTTCGGCTGGGGGCGCGACATGATCGCCTCCACGCTGCAGGTGGACTCGGCGATTGCGCGCGTGCTGCCCAGCTTGCCTGCGGGCGCCAGCTACAACGTGCGCCGCATGGATCCCACGGTTTTCCCCATCATCTCCTATGCGCTGCAGTCGGACAGCATGTCGCCGGTTGCCTTGCGCGATCTGGCGCAGTACCAGATCGTGCCGCTGCTCGCGTCGGTGGAGGGACTCGCGCGCGTCGATGTGCAAGGCGGCGAAACCGCCGAAGTGCAGGTGGAAGCCGATCCGCGCAAGCTCGCGCAGTACGGCCTGAGCCTGGATGACCTGGCCACCGCCGTGAGCGGCGCCAATCAGCTGGAGGCGGTCGGCCGCCTGCAGGATCGCAACCAGCTCTACCTGGTGGTCGCCGACCATTCGCTGCAACACATCGACGCGATCCGCAACATCATCGTGAAGAACGATCCGCACGGTTGGGTCCGGCTGTCGGACGTGGCCACGGTGCGCGATGGCTATGTGCCGCAATGGATTAAGGTGAGCGAAGACGGCAAGCCCGCCGTGCTGTTCAACGTGTTCGAGCAGCCCGACGGCAATGCGGTGCAGATCGCCAGCGAAGTGCGCGCGCGGCTGGCGTCCTACCGGCTGCCCAAGGGCGTGACGCTCAAACCCTGGTACGACCAGAGCGAGCTGGTGGTGGAGTCCGCCCATAGCGTGCGCGATGCGGTGCTGATCGGCCTGCTGCTCGCCGCGGCGGTGCTGCTGGTGTTCCTGCGCAATCTGCGGGTGACCTTGATTGCCACGCTGGTGGTGCCGGTGACGCTGGCCGTCACGGTGTTGCTGCTGCAGGTGTTCGGCATGAGCTTCAACATCATGACGCTCGGTGGCATTGCGGCTGCCGTGGGTCTGGTGATCGACGATGTGATCGTGATGGTGGAACACGTCGCGCGACGGGCAGGCACGCTGGAAGGCGGTGGCGAAGCCGTTGTGCTGCCTGCGGCGCGGGAATTCCTGGCGCCGCTCACCGGATCAAGCCTGGCCACGCTGATCGTGTTCGTGCCGCTGGGTTTGCTCAGCGGCGTCACCGGCGCGTTCTCCAAGGCACTTTCGATCACCATGGCCAGTGCACTGGCCGTGTCGTGGCTGGTGACTGCCTTCGTGGTGCCGCCGTTGTTGCGGCGCTGGATCGATTTCCGTCACTGGCATGATCCAGGTCTCGATCACGAAAGCTGGCTGTCGCGTTCGCATGCACGCCTGTACGACGCCTTCGCGCGCCGCCCGGCGTGGCTGCTCGCCTTCGTCGTGCCGCTGCTGGTGATCGGCGGCGTGGCCTACACGCACGTGACCACCGGCTTCATGCCCGCGGTGGATGAAAGCGGCTTCGTGATGGATTACTACACCAAGCCGGGCACCTCCTTGCCCGAAACGGCGCGGCAGGTGGCGCAGGTCGAAGCCATCCTGCGCTCCATGCCCGAGGTGGCCACGTTCTCCCGCCGGCTCGGCACCGGGTTGGGCGGCGATCTGGGGCAGTCCTATCACGGCGACTTCTTCGTACGGTTGAAACCCGATCACGCGCGTGCCACCGAGGAGGTGATGAGCGACGTGCGCGAACACGTGGAGCACGAGGTGCCCGGCGTGGAAGTGGAGCTGGCGCAGCTGATGGAAGATCTGATCGGCGATCTCACCGCCGTGCCGCAACCGATCGAGATCAAGCTGTATTCCGCCGATCCGAATACCCTGACGCCGCAGGCGCGGCGCGTGGCCAAGGCGCTGGCGGACATTCCCGGCGTGGTGGAAATCAAGGACGGCCTGCAGTTGGCTGGCGATGCCTTGAACGTGCGCATCGATCCCGATCGCGCCACGCTGGAGGGCATGACGGTGGCGGCGGTGACGCAGGCGATCAACAACGCGCTGACCGGCGTCGTCGCCACTCAGCTGCCGCAGGCGACCAAGAGCGTAGGCGTGCGCATCCGCATGCCGGACTCGATGCAGTGGCGGCTGCCGCAGCTCCTCGCGTTGCCGGTACGCGCACCCGACGGACATGTGTTTCCGTTGAGTCGCGTCGCCAGCATCGCGACCGAAAACGGACAGCCGCAGATTTCGCGCGAAAACCTGCAGCAGATGACGGCGGTGACGGCGCGCATCGACGGTCGCGGCATGGGCGCGGCCGTGGCTGACGTGAAGAAGCTGCTCGCGCAGCCGGGCATGCTCGACGCCGATACGCGCTACGAGCTGGGCGGTCTCTACCAGCAACAGCAGATTGCCTTCCTCGGCCTGGGCAAAGTGTTCCTGATGGCGCTGGTCGCGGAATTCGTGCTGCTGCTGTTTCTCTACGGCCGGGCGGGGCTCGCCCTGGTGGTGATGGGCTGCTCGCTGTTTTCGGCCACGGCGGTATTCATTGCGCTGTGGCTGTGCGGCGTGGACCTCAACATCACCGCGATGATGGGCATGACGATGATCATCGGCATGGGCACGGAGATGGCGATCTTCTACGTGTCCGAATACGTCACCCTATCGCGCGAACTGCCGCCGCTGCAGGCTTTGCGCCTGGCCAGCCGCGATCGCCTGCGTCCGATCACCATGACCACGCTGGCGGCCATCCTCACGTTGTTGCCGCTGGCGCTGGCCTGGGGGCAGGGCGCGGGCATCCAGCAGCCGCTGGCGATCGCGATCATTGCGGGGCTCGCCCTGCAGTATCCGCTGGTGTTGCTGGTGATGCCGACCCTGATCGGCGTGGTGGCAGGCCATACGCGGCCGCGATGAGCGTCGACTCCGCCGGCCGCCGCTTAGCCCGGCAGGCCGGCGATGCCTTCGATGGGATGATCGTTGGCCGGTTCCGCTGCCGGCACCGTCGTGGGCACGATGACCTCGGCATGCTCGCCGTAGATCACGCGGTTGCGGCCTTCGCGCTTGGCCTTGTACAGCGAGTTGTCGGCATCGATCATCAGCTGGCGCAACTCGTAGCCGCTGCGATCGGTGGACGCCACGCCAAAGCTCGAGGTGATCACCACGCTGCGCGTCTCGCCCCACAGCGGTGTGGCGGCAATCGCCTGGCGGATGCGCTCGGCGCGTTCGCGCGCCTGCGACGCGCTGCAGTCGGGCAGGTATAGCGCGAACTCTTCGCCGCCAAGACGTCCGAAGATGTCGCGGCGGTGCAGGTGGTGCTGGCAGGCGGCGACGGCGCGCTTGAGCACCAGGTCGCCGATGACGTGACCGTGCGTATCGTTTACGTCCTTGAAGTGATCCAGGTCCAGCAGGATCAGGCACGAGGTGCGCGTGGCCTTGGCCGCGGCGCGCAAGGCCAGTTCGGTCTCGTCGACAAAGTGCTGGCGGCTGTGGATGCCGGTGAGGCTGTCACGCGTCGCCAGGCGCCTGAAGCGCATCTGCGAACGCTTGATGCGCAGCAGCCACAGCGCGATCGAGGCCACCACGGTGAGCAGCAGGGCGATGTACAGCCGGCTGGTTTCCATGTCCTTGTGATCGAGCTTGCGCTGCAGCTGCAGGATCTCGTTCTGCTTGTTGAGCGAATCGACCTGCACCTTGTTGGCCAGCAATTGCTGCCTGACCGTCTGGTAGGCGATCGCGCGGGCGCTCACGTCGGTGAGATAACCCTTGTCCGCATCCATGTAGAGCTTGTGCAGGTCCAGCGCGGCACGCGTATTGCCCTCGCGTTCCTCCACCTGGTACAGCACCTGGTAGGCCGGCCCCAAGGTATCGGAGTACTTGTCCTTGATGGCCTCGGCCACGGCTTCGCCGGCGTATTTGCGCGCCGCGGTGGCGTCGCCCAGCTGCCAGTACGCCTGCGCCAGCGTCACGTTGACCGCGTTCATCAGCACGCGATAGTGGTAGGAGACAAATTCGTCGTAGTGCGCCTGCAGCAGGGCGATGGCGTCCTTGGGACGGCCCTGGTCGATGGCGTACTTGGCCTGGTCATTGCGCAGCGAGTTGGCATACAAGGCTTGATTGGCCTTGATGCAGGTATCGATGCCGCGATCGTATTCGGGGTCGGTGCCGCGCACCTTGCCGGCGCGGAACAGCACGCGCAGCTTGAACGCCATGCCCTGGCAGGCGTGGTCGCGCAGTTCGGGGTCATCCAAAATGCGCTGCGCATAGCTCGACGCCAGGTCGTACTGCCCCGCCGCAGCGAGGAACTGCGCGCCTTCACCGAGTGCCTGGTAGCGGGCTTCCGGATCTTTCGCCGTCTGCATCAGATCCATCAGCGCGCTCAGTTGGGTAAACGCTTCCTCGTAGTGCCGACTGAAACCGAGGATGTTCACCAGCGTGGCCAGCGCGCGTACCTGCAGCGTAGGCTCACCTGAGTGCGTGACGATGTCGTGCAGCGCCGGCCCAGCCACGTCGTAGCGGCCTTCGAACGCCAATTGCCAGGCATCGAGATAGCGCAGGTGCCATTGCTGGCCGGAGGACAGCTCGGCCCTGCGTTGGTCCAGTTCACCGAGCAGGCGCAGAAACTCCGCGTGATCGGCGGTCTTGAGCTTGTCCGCCTGCGCCAGCATCTGCACAGGGTCTTGCGCAGATGCATGTACAGGTGCAGGTGTAGGTACGGCCGCGATGGCCGCACCTACCTGCCAACCTGACAGCAGCACTGCCAGGATGATCGCCCGCCTGAAGTGGCCGGCGCGGAACATCGTCATGCTTTCTTGCTGGGCTTGGACGGTGGCGCGTCGGTCTCGCTCTCTTCGCCTTCCTCGCCTTCCTGCTCTTCTTCTTCCTCTTCCTCGTCCGGGCGGCGCGGCACGGTCTGGAAGCAGCACAGGGGCACGACCTTCAGCAACGCATGCAGCTCTTCCACGTTGCGCGCCAGGATGGCTTCACCGGCGGTGGCTTCGATCTTCGCATCGGCAAGGGCCAGTGCGATTTCGTCCTTGGCGCCCTGAAACAGACGCGCGTCGCTGCCTAGCTTTTCCAGAAACTCGATCACGTTGGACATGCGGTTTTTCCCCCTGGCGGTTGATACTACGTCCACAACTTCCTTGCGTCTTGCGCGTGAACGGCGACGCTGCGCTTTATCCTCGACGGCATAAGCGTCAACGCGGTCTGGCTCGTTTTCCCCGATATCCCCACGCGACAGGCCGATTCGATTTTGCCTCTGGCTCGGCGCGATTGGTGATGATAGCGCTGTTTTTTGCCGGAAATGTGCAAGCCGAAGACAGCATCGGGCGTGTGCCGGCCGGGCGTCGGGAGCGGCCGGTCGGCTTGGGATCGCTGATCGACTTCGATGCGATCTGCGCAGGAGATGACAACGGTATCCGCCCGCGTGAGATCGGCGATCCACTTGGATCGATTCGATCGCATGCCTGGTTTGGCTTCGATATTGGGACAGCCCAGGCCAACGGCAGTGGGCGTACTCGGGCGACGTGCTCCGGCACCGGGTCAACCAGCAGCCTAGTGCCCGATTGTGTCAATCCGCGTACGCGGCATTCCCCACGAAGGACATCACTTCGGCCAGGAAGGCGTCCGTATGCTCGCCATGCAGGCGATGTCCGCTGCCCAACTGGCGGGTGATGGCGTACGGGATCTGGGCGGCCAGCAGGGGTAGCCGTGCGCTGACCAGGCCGTCGTCATGGCTGGCCAGCAGCAGGCACGGCGCCCTCACGCCGGCCAGGCGCGCCCACCAGGCCGGCATCGGCGTGCGCAGTTCCGGCAACACCGTACGGGCTGCGCGCACGTCGAACTGGCGCAACAGCATCAGGCGCAACAGCCGGCCGCCGCCCAGCAGGTGCAGCGAGCGCGCCCACGCGGGGCCGGCCCGGGCGGCGGCCAGGGCGGCCGCATCCGCCACATCGCGGGGCGGTACCGGGGCGGCTTCGATGATCAGCCGACGGATCCGTTCGGGCTGGCGCGTGGCCAGCTTGAGGGCCAGATGCCCACCCAGCGAGTGGCCGATCAGGTTGACCGCGCCCAGCCCCAGCGCGTCGAGCAGGGCGCTCAAGTCTTCTTCGAAATCGATCAGCGAATACGTGGACGTCCACTGGCTGCGGCCATGTCCGCGCAGGTCGGGTGCGACGACCCGGAATCCCTGTCGCGCCAGCGCTTGCGCGGTGTGGTCCCAGCTGCCGGACTGGCTGGCAAAGGCGTGGATCAGCACGACCGGCTCGCCACCCGCATCGCCGCACGCGCGATAGGCCAGCCGATGGCCGCGCAGCGGCAGGAAACCAGGCGTCGACCATCGGCTATCCAAGACATCCGTGCTCCGCGGCGGGACGCCTGCAATGTCGCATGGCCACCGGGGATGCGGTAGCGGGAAAGCGTTACTGGCTCGCTTCACATTCAGCTGGCTATGATCGGGCGGCCGACGGGTATCGGCAGCAGCACATCGGTCAGACCATGGAGAGGAGCAGGGCGATGAGACAGCGAACGATGATGGCGATGGGCTTGTGGGCTGGCGTGTTGATCGCGCCGGCATGGGCGCAGCAGGACACGCCGGCGCAGCCGCAGGCTCCCTACCGCGAGCCTCTGAGCGCCGCGGTGAGAACACAGACGCCCTCGGCGCCCGCAGCAAACTCGCGCGCGTCGTTGCCGACCTTTTCGGTGCAGCCCACCACGGCCCAGCGCGTGTCGCACAATGCGATGACGTTTGCGGCCCTCACCGCGGTCTCCGCGGCGTCGGAAAAGCAGGGCAGCTACCCGCCCCCGGCATCGGCGCCTACGCAGCCTTATCGCCCCGATATGTCCGTGCCGGAGCCGGCGACCGCCGAACGGCTTTGCCCGCCGCTGGGCTCGCGCAACATGCCGGCCGCCTGCAACAGCGACGCCATCGTCACGATGGAGCGCAACGGGCCCGGAGTAGCGGTCAAACCCTAGCCGATCAAATACCGGAGCCGGGACATGCGTTTCATGCGTTTTGAGCAGGACGGACGAATCGGCCTGGCCGCAAACCACGGTGACGGATGGCGTGCGCGTTTTGTCGACGAAGCCGGCATGCCCGCGGATGTGAGCGCCATCGCCGCCAGCACAGCGGACGCGCGATCGGCATACACGCAACACCTGCTTGGCGGCTTCGCACTCGATGCGGATGCGGTGACGCGGCTGCCGCCCAGCGCGCATCCGGGCAAGATCATTTGCCTGGGACTCAACTACCGCGATCATGCGCGCGAATTCGATTCGCCGCCGCCGTCGTATCCCACGCTGTTCGCGCGCTTTGCCTCCAGCCTGATCGGCGATGGCCAGCCGCTGATGCGTCCGCGTGTGTCGACGCAGTTCGACTATGAAGGCGAACTGGTGGTGATCCTGGGCCGCGGCGGGCGGCATATCGCGCAGGAGCAGGCGCTGGACCACGTGTTCGGCTACAGCGTGTTCAACGACGGCTCGCTGCGCGATTTCCAGCTGCGCACACCGCAGTGGACGGTAGGCAAGAATTTCGACGGTACCGGTGCGTTCGGCCCCTGGGTGGTCACCGCCGATGAACTGCCACCTGGCGCGGGCGGCCTCATGCTGGAGACGCGCCTCAACGGCCAGGTGATGCAGCAGGCATCCACCACCGACATGATCTTCGGCGTGGCGCAGACCATCAGCATCATCAGCATCGCCATGACCCTGGATGCGGGCGACGTGATCGTGATGGGCACGCCCTCCGGCGTGGGTTACGGACGCAAGCCGCCGGTGTACATGAAAGCCGGCGACGTCTGCGAGGTTTCGATCGAACGCATCGGCACGTTGCGCAACGTCGTCGCCGACGAGGCGTGATCGACGGCTTTACTTGGCCGGCGCCTTCCCGCTGCCCGCCTTCAGCTTGACCAGGGCATCGAGCAAGGTCTGCCCCTTGGGCGTCCCCAGGCCCGTGCATGCATCCCACCCTTTGGCGGCCTTGAACTTGCCGTTGCTGCCCTGGGTGATGTCATGGAACGCGGTCAGTCCGATGCTGTAGAACGCCTCGTGCGGGTCGCCGATGTTCTGCCCCAGTTGCTGGTTGAATCGCGCGATGAGCGCTGCCCACAGCGGCGCGACCGCACTGGTGCCGCCGATCACTTCGTTTTGTCCGTCCACCCGCACTTGATAGCCCGTATTGGGATCGGCGTTGCCGGCGACGTCGGGGCTGCCGCGTCCGGCAAAGCCGTTGGCGCCCTTGGGAACCTTCATCGACTTCTGCCACGTCGGCAACGCAAAGCTGGCGCTGACGCCGCCGCCGGTGGCGCCTTCGTTGGTGGCCAGTTCGTTCCACACCGTTTCGCTGGTGATCGCCGTGGCGCTGGCCACCAGCTTGGTGCCACCGCAGGCGAGCGCATAAGGGCTGGATGCGGGAAAGTCGACATGCGGCTTGTCATCGCTCTCGCCATCGGTAAAGCCGCTGTCGCCACAGGCGACGGTGACCGTGACGCCCAGCGCAGCCGCATCCTGCAGTGCGCTTTCCATGGCATTGAGCGATGAGGCGGACCAGCTGTCTTCCGGGCCGCCCCAGCTGATCGAGATCACCGACGGCTGGTGGGTGGCGTCGTGAGCTGCCTGCGAAATCGCTTCGTAGAAACCCTGGTCGGTATTCGGTGCGAAGTACACGTCGATGTTCGCACCGGGGGCGAGCGCGCCGATCACTTCCACATCGAGCATGACCTCGCCGTCGGCATCGCCGCCGGGCTGGCTGGTGCCCCCCTGCACCGACACCACGTTGACGGTGGGCGGCTTGATGCCCAGCGACTGCATGTACTGGGTGAAGTCGCTGCGCGTGAAGCCGCCGCCAAGTTCGATCACCGCCACGTTCTGGCCCGTGCCGTCGAGCTTGGCGGGAAACTGGTAGAGCGTGCCCAATTGCACCGGCGTATAGGTTTTTGCCGGCGTCGCGGCGGGACGGCGAAAATGCGGACGCGCAACGGGCCGCTTGTCCAGGCCGAGCACGGCGATGACGCGGGAGGAAATATCGCTGGGCAGCGACGGCGGCAGCTTGCAGCCCATCAGCTCCGGGCCGCCATCGGGCATCTGGTAACGTCCCAGCTGCGCACCGAACGCCTGCTCCAGCGCCTGCGGCGTGCCGCGCAGATGCATCACGCGACGATGCAGTTCGCAACTGGTTTCGGTCAGTCCGTGCCCGCGTGCGAAATTACGAATCGTCTCCGCATCCGCCGGATCGGCACCCCATTGCGCGCCGAAATCCTCGCGTCGCACGGCGGCCTGATGTGGCCACGCGGCGGGCGCCGGATGGTCGCCGCGGCGTCGCATCACCACCGTGACGTCGATGGGATCCGCACCTTCATGCGGCCCCAGATAACGGGCTTCGCTGGCAAGCGGCCAGTGCGGGCGCGGGGCGGCGGGCGTGCTCATGGTCGGACTCCTGCGGGCGGCGGGCAGAGAGACTGCACTTTCAAATGTTGCAGCGGAGTGTTTGCGCGGCGGCGCGTTCATGCATGGTGCGGTTTGGTCGCCTTGTCGACCGCGTCAACCTGCCGTTGCCGGCGAACCCTCCAACAAGCGCTAAAATGGGCCGATGTCCTGCCCGAGAGTTCACTCATGAGCTATCCCGCTGTCCGCATGCGCCGCATGCGCCGCGATGCTTTCTCGCGCGCGCTGATGCGCGAGCACACCCTGCTTGCCTCCGACCTGATCATGGTCGCCTTCATCATCGAAGGTGAAGGGCAGCGCGAACCGGTGCCGTCCATGCCGGGCGTGGAGCGCCTGTCCATCGACGAACTGCTCAAGCTTGCCGGTGAATGCGTGCGATTGGGGATACCGGCGCTGGCGCTGTTCCCCTCGCCGGGTGCTGCGGTGAAAACCGAAGACGCGCGCGAAGCGTGGAACCGCGACAGCCTGATGCAGCGCGCCACGCGTGCGCTCAAGGCCAAGTATCCGGAACTGGGACTGATCGGCGACGTGGCGCTCGATCCGTACACCACGCATGGCCAGGACGGCCTGATCGATGAGCACGGCTACGTGATGAACGAGCCCACCATCGAAGCCCTGATCAAGATGTCGCTGGCGCAGGCCGAGGCCGGCATGGACTTCGTGGCGCCCTCGGACATGATGGATGGCCGCATCGGCGCGATCCGCGATGCGCTGGAAGAGGCCGGTCATATCCACACGCGCATCCTCGCCTATTCGGCCAAATACGCCTCGGCGTTCTACGGCCCGTTCCGCGACGCCGTGGGCTCGGCCGCCAATCTGGGCAAGGGCAACAAGCACACCTACCAGATGGACGTGGGCAACAGCGACGAAGCGCTGCGCGAAATCGAGCTCGATATCCACGAGGGCGCGGACGCGGTGATGGTGAAGCCGGGCATGCCGTACCTCGACGTGCTGCGCCGGGTGAAGGATGCCTTTGGCATGCCGACCTTCGTGTATCAGGTGAGCGGCGAGTACGCGATGCTGAAGGCAGCTGCGCAGAATGGCTGGCTGGATGAGAAGGCCGTGGTGCTGGAGTCGTTGACGGCGTTCAAGCGGGCGGGAGCGGATGCCATCCTGACTTATTTTGCGGTGGATGCGGCGAGGTGGTTGAGGGGGGAGTGAGTGTTTTCGCTCTTCGTCCTCGCGCGGGCCGCCCTAGCTCGTTATCTCGGCGCCGGCCGCTCTTTTGCTCGTCATTCCTGCGAAAGCAGGAATCCAGTGACTGTGCGCTTGGTTGTCGCGTTACCGCGATCTGGCCGCCTACGCGGCGGGCGTTTCGATCGGCTGCCGCCGCTCGAGTCACTTTTCTCTTGCTGGCCCAAGAGAAAAGTAACCCAAAGAGAATGGCCTGATAACGCCCGCAGCATTGTGCTGGGATAAGCCCGAACGCTCGAGGCACGCCGTCAGGGGACAACCTTCGAGGGTACACAGAGGTGCCACCAAGCGCTGCGCAACGCGCCCGAATCGCTGAGGACTTAAAGCCGGGCCTCGCTGCGCATCGGCTTGGGGCATCCCTTCTTTCCTTTGCCACGCCGGCTTGTCTGTGGGAGCGCACCCTGTGCGCGACCGTCCCGCCTGGGTGTACCGCTCCGTAGGTTTGTCGCGCACAGGGTGCGCTCCCACAAATAGCCGTCCGGCAACCTTGATCCGCCATCCACAGGCCCGCGCCCTCCCTTGTAGGAGCGCACCTTGTGCGCGACCGCAGCGCTGGGATGTACCGCTCCGTCAGGTGGTCGCGCACAGGGTGCGCTCCTACAGATGACCTATGGCCAAGGGAGCCCGCGTTACGCCCACCCATCACACATGCCGATACGTCCCCAGATCCGCCTGCACCCCCAGCTGTTGCATGAAGGCGGCGGGATCAAACCGTTCCTGCGCGTAACGCGCCTGCATCACGGCCTTGGCGGCGGCGAAATGGGATTCGTGGCTCCATTCCACCACGGTCATCACGTTGTATTCGCCGGCCAGGTCGGGCTGGGTGAGGACCAGGTTCTGGCGGCAGCCGGGGAGTTTGTCGAGCAGGCGTTGGGTGAGGTGCAGGCGTTCCATGAAGGCGGCGAGTGCCTTGGCGGGAACGTTGAAGCGGTCGATGCGGTAGATGGATCGACGGGTGGTCGGTTGGCTCATGGGGATGCCTCGCAGTGAAGTGCGTGGCACTCTAGGACCTCAAGCTAACTTGAGGTCAAGAGGTGTTGCATGACTCAGGGTGCCAAGCACGGCCTGCCCACTACGCTGGGCGTCGGCGAGGTGGCGCGGCGCAGCGGCGTGGCCGTATCCACGCTGCACTTCTACGAGACGAAGGGATTGATCCGCAGCGAACGCACGGTGGGCAACCAGCGGCGGTATGCGCGTGCCGTATTGCGGCGTGTGTCGTTCATTCGGGTGGCGCAACGCGTGGGTATCTCGCTGGCTGACATCGCCACCGCGCTCGCGGCGCTGCCGCCCGGCGAGGCGCCCAGCCGGCGCGACTGGACGCGTCTGTCTGCCCAGTGGCGCGCCGAACTCGACGAGCGCATGGCGCAGCTGAAGAAACTGCGCGACACGCTCGACGACTGCATCGGCTGCGGCTGCCTGTCGATCGACCGTTGCCGCCTGCGCAACCCCGGCGATCGATTGGCCAGCGAAGGCGCCGGGCCACGCCGGCTGCTGGTCAAGCAACGGCCTTAGGCATGCTTACGCGTACTGCGCCTCGCCGTTGCCGAAGGACCAGTTCTCCTTGGCGGTTTCCAGCAGGTTGATGAAGACGTCCTGCGGGCGCAGGCCTGGATCTTTGCTCAGCAATTCGGCGACCTGCTTGTAGAACGCCTGCTTCTGCTCGACGGTGCGGGTGTTGTTGCAGGCGATCTGGATGATCACCAAGTCGTCGCTGCGCGCAATGCCGAGATAGTTGGGGTCATAGTCGAACTCTTCCGCGTCGTGCTGGTGCACCACGATGAAGCGGTCGTTCTGCGGCGCGGCGAAGGATTCGGTCATCGCGCGATAGATGCCGTTGCGGATGGCGGCGATATGTTCCTTGGATTTGCCGCGGCGAAGCGAGACGCGTACGAGAGGCATGGGGGAATCTCCAGTGATGGATCAGGGTTGGGACACGTGGCCGACGTCGTAGCGTTGGCCCGTGGCGTGGGCAGGCAAGGTGCCGTCCCACAGGCGAAAGCTCACGCGCGTCCAGCTGGTGGGCTCGAACGCGCTGACGGCGGCGACGGCGCCACGCTCGATATCACGCTGCAGCAGCACGCGTTGTTCGTCGCGCAATGATTCAAGCGGGGAGTAAGGGGCGATCGGCTGGATGTCGCGCGTCGCGAAACGCGCGTGCCTGGCCTCCGGCGAGAGATACACGTCCCACACCGGCCACACGCGTATCGATGGCCAACCGAACGCCCTGGTGAGATTGGCGAAGCCCTCGCTGCCCAGAAAGCGCTGCATTGCCGCGCTGTCGCGCCACACATAGAACGGCGCGTAGAGGTTTTCATCCGACGAGGAGCCCCGCTGCGCGTGCAGGTAGGTCTTCAGCATCAGCCCATCGAAGTGGTCGAGCAGGTGTCCCTTGTCCGCGATGCGCTGCCGGACGATCGCCATGTCGTAGTCGGCGGGCAGGGTGAAGCTGTATTGCATCGCGATCACGAGGGGACCTCCTTGCGCTTGACGGGAGACAGACTAGAGCGGAGAGTATCGTCCTGAAAAGCGGAAAATAGTGAATCAATAGTCCATAAAAACGGGATGATTGCCATGCGGCGGATCACCTTTGATCTCGATGTGCTGCGCACCTTCGTGACCGGCGTGGAACTGGGCAGCTTTGCGCGTGCGGCGGACCGGCTTGGGCGCTCGACCTCGGCCGTCAGCGCACAGCTGAAGAAACTGGAGGAGCAGGCCGGTACGCCGGTGCTGCGCAAATCCGGGCGCGGCATGGCGCTTACCGAGTCCGGCGAAACCATGCTCGCCTATGCGCGGCGCCTGCTCGAGCTCAATGACGAAGCCGCCGCGGCACTGCATGGCGCGGAGCTGGAAGGGGCGGTGCGGCTGGGCCTGCAGGAAGATTTCGGCGAGAGCCTGCTCACCGACGTGCTGGGCCGCTTCGCCCGTGCGCATCCGCGCGTGAAAGTGGAAGTGCGCATCGCGCGCAACGCGGAGCTGCTCGAACGCGTGGCCTCGGGCCGTCTCGACCTGGCGCTGGCCTGGGAGGCCGGCGTGGCGACGCCTCATGTCGAGCGTGTCGGCACCCTGCCATTGCGCTGGATTGACGTGGCAGGCGCAGGTTCCGTGTGGCCGCGCGAGGACGGCGAACCCTTGCCGCTGGTGATGCTCGAAGCGCCCTGCATCATGCGTACCGCCGCCACCACGGCGCTGGACCGCGCGAATATTCCCTGGCGCATCGCCTTCACCAGCGCGAGCCTGGCCGGCATCTGGGCCGCAGTGGCGGCGGGGCTGGGCGTGTCATTGCGCACACCCTGCGGACTGCCGGCCAGCGTGCGCGCCCTGCTGCCGCACGAGACCACGCTGCCGGCCGTGGGCGAATTGGGCCTGTGTCTGCACCGCGCCGAGGCGGAGTCGTCACCCGCCGTGGAGCGCCTTGCCTCCATCATCACGCAGCAGTGGCAAGGGCTCGCACTTGCCGCCTGAGGTGTGCGCTGATCGATGACTTCCTCTTCAGGGGTCGGCTTACATAGCGCCAGCGTGGAATAATGCGAATCCCCCGATTGGAGCGCACGAGTGGATAGCCGCCATTTTCTGCAGACCGCGCTCGTGTTCCTGCTGGCCACCGTCATCGCGGTGCCGCTGACCAAGCGCTTCCGCTTGGGTTCCGTGCTCGGCTATCTGCTGGCGGGCATCGTCATCGGCCCGCAAGAGCTGCGCCTGATCTCCGATACCGCGGGCGTGGCCACCATCTCCGAGTTCGGCGTGGTGCTGATGCTGTTCGTCATCGGCCTGGAGTTGTCGCCGCAGCGTCTGTGGGTGATGCGCAAGCAGGTCTTCGGCACCGGTCTGCTGCAGGTGCTGGCGACCAGCCTGGTGATCGGCGCGGCGGCTTACTACCTGTTCGGACTCACGGTGAATGCGGCCACCATCGTGGGCGGCAGCCTGGCGTTGTCGTCCACGGCCTTCGGTTTGCAGATACTCGCCGAGCGCAAGGAAGCCGGTACGTCCTACGGGCGACAGGCATTCGCCGTGCTGCTGTTCCAGGATCTGGCGGCGATTCCGCTGATCGCGGCGGTGCCGCTGTTGGCCAGTGCGTCGACCAAGCACGGCTTCGATGCCTTCGCCGTGGGCCGCACGGTGGCCGCCATCGTCGCGGTAATGGTCGGTGGCCGCTATCTGTTGCGTCCGATCTTCCGCTTCGTGGCGAAGGTCGACAATGTGGAAGTGTCCACGGCCACCGCCCTGCTGGTGGTGATGGGCACGGCCTGGTTGATGGAGCTGGTGGGCGTGTCCGCCACGCTCGGCGCGTTCCTGGCTGGTGTGCTGCTGGCCGATTCGGAATACCGCCACGAACTGGAATCGCATCTGGAGCCGTTCAAGGGTTTGCTGCTGGGCTTGTTCTTCATCAGCGTGGGCATGTCGATGGACCTGACCCTGCTGATCCAGCAGCCGATGCGCGTGGCCCTGCTGGTGCTGTTCCTGTTGCTGATCAAGGGCGCCCTGCTGTGGCCGCTGGGCCGGATCGTGGGCGGACTGAGCGGCCGCGACGCCTTGCGTCTTGCAGTGTTGCTGGCCTGCGGCGGCGAATTTGCGTTCGTGCTGCTCAAGCTCGCCGGTGAACAAAACCTCATCACCACCGAGCAGCACGGCCTGCAGGTGCTGGCCATCACCTTGTCGATGGCGTTGACGCCGCTGATGGTGACCTTGCTGGGACGCCTGCTCTATCAGGCCAAGACCAAGAAAGAGCGCGAGTTCGACACCATCGTGGCGGACAAGCCCCGCGTGATCATCGCCGGCTACGGGCGCATGGGGCAGATCGTGGCGCGCATGTTGCGCGCGCAGGGCATCCCGTTCGTGGCGCTCGATCATTCGGTGGAACAGATCGACCTGGTGCAGCGCTTCGGCAACTGGACCGACATCTTCTACGGCGATCCGGCGCGCCCGGAATTGCTGCGCGCCGCACAGGCCGACCAGGCCGCGGTGTTCGTGCTCGCCGTGGATGATCCCGAGGCCAGCCTGCGCACGGCGCGCGTGGTGCGCCGCATGTATCCGAGCCTGAAGATCATCGCCCGTGCGCGCAATCGCCAGCATGCGTGGCGACTGATGGATCTGGGCGTGGAATTGCCGGTGCGCGAGACGCTGTATTCCAGTCTGAAGATGACGCGCCAGACGTTGGAAGCGCTCGGCATGTCGCCGGAAATGGCGGCTGACCACGTCGAGCGTTTCCGTCGACAGGATGCCGAACTGCTCAAGCGCCAATACCTCGTGTATGACGACGACGCGCGCATCGTGCAGACCACGCGCGAAGCGCTGGTCGATCTGGAACAGTTGTTCCAGGCCGATGCTTCGCCCGAAGCCGCGCGCGCTTTGGAGAAGCCCACCGACGCCACGGCAAATGACGAAGACGTGACACGCTGACGTTGGACTGACGGGATTTCCTGCGCGCCGTGATTGGGCATGACGGCATGCAAACTTGCGTCAAATCCGCAACTCATTTCGCTGCGCATCGGGAAAGATAGGCGCGCCTGAAGGTCGTGCCGTCGCGGGGCGGGCCGCCTGAGGGATCGGGCCTGCCCGACGTCTACTGAATCTGCATGGGCCAGCGTGCGCCACTTCATCCCGTCGTCATTCGATTCGGACGGCTGGGCGACACCATTCTTCTGCAGCCACTGCTGCACAAGCTGCATCGCCGCTATGGCGCTGCATGCCGGCTCGTTTCGTTGGGCGACTGTTCGCGCGTGCTGTACGAAGGCCATGAAGACGTGGCCGAAGTGCGCCAGGTCGACAGCCAGTACGGTTCGTTGTGGCTCAATCCGCAGCGCTTGCGCACGGCGTTCTCATTGCGCGAGCTGCGCACCGCGCCGTTCTACATCTGCGAGCCGGATGTGCGCACGCGCACCAAGGTACGACCCATGCTGGCGCTGGCGGGCATTCCTGCGGAGCATTGCGTCTTCATCGAAGACACGCCGTTGTACCAGGGCGAGCATTGGGTCGACTGGCTGATGCGTTTTGCCGATGAAACGCCGACGGCCTTTCGCGATGCCCTGTGTTCATCGCATGCCTTGCCTTGCGCGCCGCGATTGGAGCCGACGGCGGTAGAACTCGGTGAGGCGCAGTTGTGGCTGGCGCGGCGCAATCTGCACGGACGTCCGCTGGTACTGCTGCAACCGGCGAACAAGCGCACCATGCGCTGGAATGGCGTACGCAAGCGCGAGGATGACGACAAGTCGTGGCCGGTGGAACGCTGGGCGGCCTTGTGCCGCGCGATCGTCGAGGCGATGCCAGAGGCGTGCGTGTTGTTGTGTGGTTCGGCGGGCGAGGCGGTGTATCTGGCCACCATCGGCGAGGCGGCGGCGCATGCGCAGGTGATTGTTCCGCGCGAAGGGCTGCCGCTGGGACATCTGCGCGCGTTGTTGCATATCGCGCACAGCATGGTGTCGGTGGATACGGGGCCCGCACATCTGGCAGCGGCGGTGGGTTGCCCGCTGGTAGTGCTGTTCGGCAACCGCTGGCCTTCCATGTGGACGCCGCGCAGCGCCAGCGGCAGCGCGGTGCACGCCATCGGCGGACTGCCGCACATCGCCAGCGTGGATCGCATCGGACTGGATGAGGTGGTGAGCGCGTGGCGGCAGTTGCCGCCACGTCCCGAGACGATGGCTCGTCGCCTGGTCGAACAGGCGCTTCAGTCGGCCGGCTGGGCCGGCTGCCTCAACATCTGCCGCACGCTGGGAATGGCCGAGCCGCTGCGCGCGGCCAGTTCGTGAGCGATGTCGACATAGCCGATCGCACGCGCCACATCGGCCGGCGTGCGGCCGAACGCATCCGCTGCCTGGCGATCCGCACCACGCGCGAGCAGCACGCGTGCCGGCGCGAGCAGTGCATGCATCGCGCACGAGTGCAGCGCGGTGACGCCACGCTGGTCGGCATGTTCGAGCGTGGCGCCGGCATCGAGCAGCACCGGCACCAGCGCACCGATATGGGTGGGATCGCAATCGCTGCCCGGACGCAGATGCGCACCCAGCAACAGCAGCAGCGGCGTCTTGCCTTCCTTGTCGGCCATGCCCACGTCGGCGCCGCGCTTGAGCAGCGCATCGAACAGGCGGCGCGCACGCAGGCTGTCGTTGTGGTCGAAGCCGTACTGTGCCGCGGCATGCAGCGGCGAGTGACCGCGCTCATCCACCGCATTCACCTCGGCGCCGCCATCCAGCAACTGCTCGGCAAGATCGGGATAACCCATCGCAGCGGCAATCATCAAAGCCGTTGCTTCACCCGGCAGGCGCTGGTCGACCGCCACGCCGTTCTGCAGCAGCAGGGCCACCAGTGCCTCGCGCCGCGCGCTGACGGCAGCGGCGAGCGGCGTCATGCCATTGGTGGCGGCAAGCGTGGTGTCGGCACCCTTGTCGAGCAGCAGGGCGGCGACCTCGCGCTGACCGGCGCCACAGGCATGCAGCAAGGCCGTGGCGCCCTGGTGATCGCGGGTATCGACGGCAAAGCCCAGTTCCAGCAGACGCTCGACGGCGGTGACGGCGCCAGCCTTGGCGGCCGCAGGCAGATCGTCCGCTCGCAGCGGACGCAGCGGACGCGTCCAGTCGCCCCAGTTCATCCAGCGCTCGATCGCGTCGTGCTCCAGCGCCAGGCCCAGCGGCGTTTCGCCGTTGGCGTCGATGGCTTCCGGATCGGCGCCATGCGCCACCAGCGAACGCACCAGCGGCAGCGCGCGCTCGCCGTGTTCCAGCGCGGCGAACAGCGGCGTGCGGCCGCTGAGGTCGCGCGTGTTCGGATCGCAGCCGCGTGCCAGCAAGGCTTGCAGCAAGGCTGCGTGGCCATAGGTGGCGGCCAGATGCACCGGCGTGCGTTCGCGTGCATCGGCGCCGAAGGGATCGGCACCGCGCTCGAGCATGGCCAGCGGCAACGCGGCGCCTTGCGCGCCGTCTTCCAGGCGCAGCAGAGCCTGCGCCAGCAGACCGGCACCGGCGGGCGTGGCGCCTGCGTTCAACAGATCGTCGATCGCCTCCGTGGCGGCGGGCAGTTGCGGCAGCAAGGCGTCGAACAGGCGGCGTCCGAGCGGCGGCAGCGATGCCTCGATGTGTTCCGCGGTTTCGGCGTCGTCGACCAGCTGCGGCTGCAGGCGTGCTTCGGGATCGAGCGCGTGATCGAGCAGCCAGCGGCGCGCGGCGCTCTGGCCGGCACCGGCCAGGTCCAGATAAAGCTGGGCGAGCTGCGACTGCGGCCACTCGCGCACGCGCTGAGTGAAGGTGGACACCACCGCCCAGTGGCCGAAACGCAGCGCGTCCAGCAGATGCGCCGGCGTGTCCGCGCCTTCGGGCAGTGCATCGATGCTCAGGCTGGCGGGCAGCGGCGTCTCCGGATCGAGCAGGGCGACCAGATCCCAGCGGCCCGCAGCGGCGGCGTAATCGAGCGCGCTGCGGCCATTGCTGCCGGCGGTCTTGGCTTCGGCGCCCAGGGCGAGCAGGGCACGCACCACATCCGCATGGGCCTGCGGCGACTGGCAGGCGAGGGTGAGCGCATCGCGACCATGGCTGTCGCGCAGGCGGGCATCGGGCTGCGCTTCGGCCAGCAGCTTGACGATGCCCACGGCGCCGGCGCGCGCGGCTTCCATCAGTGCGGTGCTGCCGTGTCGATCGGTGAGGTTCACGTCGGCGCCGGCGGCGCGCAGCGTGCGGGCAATCTGTTCGTGGCCTTCGGCCGCGGCGGCCATCAGTGCGCTGCGGTGGCGCGCATCCACGGCATTGATGGCGGCGCGATGCTTGAGCAGCAGCTTCACGCCTTCGACGTCGTCATCGGGCACGCCAGCGGCCGTGACCAGGGCGGGCTCGCCATCGGCGGGCGTGGGCTTGGCGCCGTGCTCGAGCAGGAACTTCGCCACCGGCCAGTTGGCCGCGCGGCAGGCCACGGCCAGCGGGCTGAGTCCGGCCTTGTTGAGCGCATTGATGGCGGCGCCGGCGTCGAGCAGCATCGCAGCGACGATGGGTTCGCCGCTGAGTACCGCGCCATGCAGCGGCGTGTTGCCTTCCGCATCGGTGGCTAGCGCGTTGCCGCCATTGGCCAGCAGGGTCATCACCGCTTCGGCGCGGCCATGCCAGCTGTCGCGGGTGGTGGCGAGCAGCGGCGTGAGGCCGCCGCTGGCGCGATTGACGTCGGCGCCCTTGGCGATCAGCGCGCGCAGCAGGCGCGTATCAGGCAGCAGGGCGGCAAGCATCAGCACCGGGCGCTGGTCGCGATCGCCTTGCGCAGGCGCCGTATTCGGATCGGCGCCGGCTTCCACCAGGGCCAGGGCGCGTTCGATATCGCCGTCGCGCGTGGCCATCAGCAAGGCGTGCGCCTGCTCAGGTGTACCGGCGGTGCGTTCCTGTTCGGTGAGCTTGGGCGCGGGCTTGGGCGGTGGCGGCGCGGCGGGGGCGTCGATCACCCCCGCAGCGGGCTGACGCGGGCGACGGCGCTCGCACAGCAGCGCGCGCAGCGTGCGGTTGGCCACGACCAGGCAGCCCAGCGGCATCAGCACCACGCCATAGAGCACCAGCGCCGCGGTGCGCAGCTCGGACGGCAGCACGCCATACAGGCCGGTCAGCGCGATCGCGATGAAGGCCAACGCCAGCAGCGAAATCGCCGAAGGCAGGAAATGGGTGAAGAAGCGTTCCTCGCGCGACAGGTGGCGACCAAACGCCAGGCTGCGCGCCGTGGCGGTGAAGATCCACGAGCCATCACTCTGCGCGGGATAAGCGTCGTCCCATACGTAGACCAGGCCAAACGCCGGCCACAGGCGCCACAGCGCCGCCAGCGCCACCACCAGCGCGCCGGCCAGCAGCAGGGCCGCGCCGAGGCTGGGCGCCTGGTTGAGCTTGAGCATCGGCCACGCCACTAGCAGGAACACCAGCACCACATAGCCGGTGAACATCACCAGATAGGCGGCGCCTCGGCGCAGCACGGTGCGGCCAAAACGCGGCTCCGGATCGAAACCGATCGCATGGCATACCGCCGCCATGGTCAGCGCATTGGCGACCAGCAGCGGGATCAGCGCGAGTGGATGGGCACCGAAGGCGGCTATCGCAGCGGCGACCAAACCAGGAATGAACCAGGCGAGGGCTTGCAGAAACGGAGGTGGGCGACGCGTTTTTGAGTAGGCCATATGCGCGGAGTATAGGAATCGTGACGAGGCCAGAAGGTAATCCGGTGTTAACGGATACGACGGCGTGCGCTTCAGTGATCGCGATCGTCTTGAGGATCGAGCGGCGCGCTGTTGTAGACAAGGTGGTTGGCGGTCGCCAGCGTCTCGTTCGGCGGCAGCTGCAGATGCCAGCCCTGCGTCTGCACATGCTTGATCACCTGGGCGGCGTCTTCATGCGGCAGCTTGCGCTCGCCGGACAGTTCCACCTCGAGCACGAAGCGCAGATCGCCCAGCATCAGGACCAGCGACTCGGGCAGACTTTCGAAATCGTCGCGGCGGCCCAGCCACAGATAGGTATCGGGCTTGCGCTGGCTGGCGTAGACAAAACAGTGCATGGCGGCACCCGTCGGCAATCATTGGGAAGGGCGCACCCGCGGGCGCGGTCTGAGAGATTAGCACCGCTTGCAAGCTCACCGCGATTTTACGCGTAGTCCCCTGTGCCAGACGCGTTACACCCCCTATCTTCGCCCATCGACGACGAACAGAGCGGATGAGCGGGTAATTCACGGGGAATTTTGCTGCAAGCGCACTTGTAAAGCTTGCGTTGTGCCGGCACAGTGCCGGCCAGGGGTGTCAAACGCGCGTATGAAAATCAAGCGTGGACGTCAAGCCCCTGCTACCACCCCGATGCCAGATCAACGATAAGCAGGAGCATTGCTGATGCAGATGTCATTCCGTCAATTTTCACGTGCGGGTCGTCCGCTCACGCTCGCTGCGCTGAGCCTGGCGATCCTTGGAACGCTTGCTGCACCGCAGCGCGCCCATGCCAGTGCGTTCCAGCTGCATGAAGACAGCGCCGCCGCGATGGGTCGCGCCTATGCCGGTTCCGCCACTGCCGGTGGCGACGTCTCGGTTGTGGCCAACAACCCGGCCGCCATGAGCGACCTGAAGGGCACGTATTTCCAGGCGGACGTGACCGCCATCAATTTCGGCACCACCTTCAGTGGTTCCGCGCACGACTTTGCCGGTCGTCCGATCAGCGGCGGCAACGGCGGCGACGCCGGCACCACCATGCCGATCCCGGCTTTCTTCTTTGCCACCCAGCTGGGTGACAAGTGGCACGTGGGCGCCGCCTTCACCGTGCCGTTCGGCTTCCAGACCGAGTACGACCACAACTGGATGGGCCGCTACAACGCGCTCAAGTCCAAGTTCGAATCGCTCGACGGCACGCTGTCGCTGTCCTACGACGTGAGCGACGACTTCGCCATCGGCGTGAGCGGCATCGCGCAGAAGACCTCGGCCGAGCTGACCTCCGCCATCAACTACAACGCCGTGGGCCAGGGCCTGGTGGGTCAGGCCGTCGCCGCCGGCGCCATCCCGCCGGCTGCTGGCCAGGCGCTGTCCCAGCAGATCGGCGCCATCATCCCGCCGGGTTCGGACGGCGTCGCCCGCATCAAGGGTGACGACTGGGCCTATGGCTGGCAGGTCGGCATGCTGTGGCGGATCACGTCCAACGACAAGCTGGCGTTCGATTACCGCTCCAAGATCTCGCACACGCTCGAAGGCACGGCCAACTTCACCGTCCCGGCGAACGTGCAGGCCACGCTGAGCAACCCGACCGTGGCCGCGCTGCTGGCCGGTGCGGGCGGCGTGCCGTTCACGCACACCGAAGGCACCGCCCCGTTCACCACGCCTGCCGTGGCGACCGCCAGCTACTGGCACCAGGAAGAGAAGTTCGGCCTGGGCGCCGACGTGGCCTGGACCAAGTGGGACGTGTTCAAGAACTTGAACGTCTACTACGCCAACCCGGCGCAGCCGACCACCTCCGAGCCGTTCAACTGGCGCAACAGCTGGTACATCGCCCTGGGTGGCGAGTACTACGTGAATGACAAGTTCACCGTGCGCGGCGGCCTGGCGCTCGACACCACGCCGACCGTCACCGCGACCCGCGATCCGCGCGTGCCCGATGGCACCCGCCAGCTGGTCTCGTTCGGCGTCGGCTACAAGGTCAATGAGCGCTTCGTGCTGAATGCTTCGTACGCGCACATCTTCGTCAACAGCGCGCGCATCAATGCGAGCAGCGCCACCGGCGACGTGATCACCGGCGAGTCGGACGACTACGGCAACCTGCTGAGCCTGTCGGCGCAGTACAAGTTCTAATCGCGGTTCATCGCGAAGTAACGGTTACAAAAAAACTCCCCGCGAAAGCGGGGAGTTTTTTTATGGCGTCATGGTGAGGACACAACGCGACCCTGTGGGAGCGCACCCTGTGCGCGACAGGTCACCTCGCAGCGTCAACGCACGGTGTGGCCGTCGCGCACAGGGTGCGCTCCCACAGGTGATGCGATGCCGACGAGGGTTCGCGCGCTTCAGCCCACCCGCATCAACAACTTCAACATCCGCTTGAACTGTGCCCTGTACGGCGGGTTGAGCATGCCGGTACCGTTGAAGCGGGCCTGGCGGAAGATCGGCTTCATATGCGAGAACGTCTGGAACCCCGCCTCGCCGTGATACCCGCCGATGCCCGACGGACCCACGCCGCCGAACGGCAGGCCGTGCTGGGCGATGTGGTACAGCGTGTCGTTGACGGTGACGCCGCCGGCCTGCGTGCGCGTCAGCACTTCATCGATGGTCGCGCTGCTCTGCTCAAACAGGTACAGCGCGAGCGGCTGCGCATGACTGGCGACATAGCCGATCGCCTCGTCCAGCGAGTCGTACGGCATCACCGGCAGCAAGGGGCCGAAGATCTCGTCCTGCATCACCGCCATGTCGTCGTTGACATTGGTCAGCATCACCGGCGCCAGCAGGCGCTTGGCCGGGATGTCGTGCGCGTCGCTCATCGGTTCCAGCGTCGCGCCTGCGGCCACGGCTTCGTCGCGCAACCTGGCCAGGCGTTCGTACTGGCGATCGGAGACGATCGAGGAGTACTGCTGCTGCAGGCGCAGGTTGGGATAAAGCTTGCCCACCATGTCGCGGGCCAGCCTCACAAACTCGCCCTGGCGAGCACGCGGCACGAGAACATAGTCGGGCGCGATGCAGGTCTGCCCTGCGTTGACCAGCTTGCCGAACACGATGCGTTCCACTGCATGATCCAGCCGCGCACCGGGGCCGACGATGGCGGGCGACTTGCCGCCCAGTTCCAGCGTCACCGGCGTGAGGTTGGCCGCAGCCGCGCGCATCACGTGATGGCCCACGGCGGTGGAGCCGGTGAACAGCAGGTGGTCGAACGGCAGTGCCGAGAACGCCTGCGCCACTTCGGCGTCGCCGGTGACCACGGACACCTCGTCCGCCGAGAAATAGCGCGCGATCTGATCGGCAAACAACTGCGAGAAGCGCGGGGTGTACTCGCTCATCTTCAGCATCACGCGGTTGCCCGCGGTGAGTGCATCGATCAGCGGGCCCACCGCCAGGAACAACGGGTAGTTCCACGGCACGATGATGCCCACCACGCCACGCGGCTGCGGCAGCAGGGTGGTGCGGGCGGGCAGGAACACCAGGTTGGCCAGCTTGCCGCGCGGCCGCATCCAGCGGCGGCCGCGGCGGAGCGAATGCTTGAGATTGGAGAGGCTGGGATACAGCTCCAGCAGCTCGGTCTCCTCCGCCGGTCGATGGCCGAAGTCGGCATCGATCGCTTCGGCAAACGCGACGCGCTGCTCCTCGAGCATCTTCTCCAGCGTGCGCAGTCGCGTCGCCCGGACATCCCACGGCGGCAACGGATCACGCGACTGCGCTTCGCGCATGCGCAGGAGGGTGGAATGCAGCGACGAGCTGGGTTCTTTCATGGTCATGCCTTCCGGGTCAGAACTTCGCGCGCAGTTCCAGGCCCCACATGCGGGGCGGCGTGATGGAGGCGAACGGCGTGCCGAACACGGAGGTGCTGATATTGTTCACGCCGGTCACGTACCGCTTGTTGAACACATTGTTGCCGTACAGCGCCACACCCCAACGGTCGCCCGGAGAGTGCCAGTCGATACGTGCATCCGTGCGCTGCTGGCTGCTGCCGATCTTGAAGTTCGGGCTGATGTTGCAGGAGCCCTGATACTGCGAGTCGTCATTGCAGCGCGTTGCTCCACGATAGCCCTGCGACAGATCGAACTCCAGGTCGCCGTTGGCCACGTTGCGCCAAGTGTAGGCCAACGACAGCGCGCCGGAGAAGTACGGCGCGCCGGTGGGCTGGCCGCTCAGGTCCACGCCGTCGGGCGCGGTGGCGCTGCGGTACTTCGAATCGATATAAGCGCCCGCGAAATTGATGCGGAAACCATCGATAGGCTGCCATTGCGCTTCCACTTCCAGGCCTTTCGCTTCCTGGTTGCTGCTGTTGACCACATAGATCGGCAGGCCGGTCGCGGGGCTGTTCGGATCGAGCGCCAGCGACTGCATATTGTCGTAGCGGTAGTAGTACACCGAGCCGTTGAGCAGCAGGTTCTGGTCCGGGAACAGGCTCTTGATGCCGCCTTCGTAGTTGGTCACTTTTTCCGGCTGGAAAGTCGAGCCGGGCTGCACGCTGTTGTAGCCGCCAGCCTTGTAGCCGCGGGTGACGGAGACATAACCCATTACGTCCGGCGTGAACTTGTAGCTGGCCACCACGCGCGGGCTCCAGTTGTTCCAGGTGTTGCTGGCGTAGACCGGCGTGCCGACGGCGCTGGTGAAGATCACGTTCTGCTGGAACGCGTCCAGGGTGCCGGGCGGCAGGATACCCAGGCCGTACAGGCCGGCGATGGTGGCGTCGAAGGCCGGCGCGCTGCGCGGCATGTTGTACCAGCTGAACTCCTTTTCATCGCGCGTGTAGCGCAGACCGGTGGTCACGTCGAACTTGTCGCTCACGTGCCAGATCACGTCGCCAAAGGCGGCGTAGGCCTTGAAGTTGCCGTCGTTGCTGATCGCCTCGTGCCACGGGTCGCCGAGCAGCGAGAACGGCAGCCCGAACGAGGCCAGCATATTGCTGATATCGGTGAGCGGCGTGCCCACGCCCAGGACGTTGTTGGCCAGCGTGTCGATGCTGTTGGTGTTGACGTTGGTCTCGCTGGTCTGGCGCGCCTGCTCCTGGTAGTAGCTGACGCCGCCCACCCAATCCATCAGGTCGTTGTTGCCCGACAGTTTGAACTCCTGGTACCAGCTGTTGTTGTGCTCGATGTTGGCCGTGTCCAGATAGGTCACGACATGGTTGGTGCCGTCGTAGTCACCCAGGTTGAACGTGTCGAAACCGCGCCAGGCGGTGGTGGAAACGAAGTCGCCCCAGCCGAACGAATGATCGATCCGCAACGTGGCGCCGTCGAAGCGCCGGGATTCGCGCCCGCCGATGGCGTCGTTGTAGAGCGGCGCATGCAAGGGGTTGAGATAGTTGGCCGGATCGGCCGGGAACGGCGCGCGTTCATTGGTGTCGTTGGACAGCGGAATCAGGCCGATCGCAGGCTCGGGCGTCTGGTTGAGTTTCTCGTGATCCCACGACAACAGCACGCGCGTATTGTCGGTGACGTTCCAACGGAACACCGCACGCGTGCCCCAATCGTTGTCGCCGCCGTACTCCTTGCCGGTGGCGGCGTCCCGGATCCAACCATCGCTCTGGTTGTCGAGCACGCTCAGGCGCAGCGCCATGTCTTTGTTGATGGGGATGTTGACCAGCGCATCGGCGTATTTGCGGCCATCGTTGCCCACGCGCACGCGCGCATCGCCTTCGAACTTGTCCGTAGGTTCGTTCGTGACGATGGAGATGGCGCCCGCCGCCGCATTGCGGCCGAACAGCGTGCCCTGCGGGCCCTTCAGCACTTCGACGCGCGCAATATCGTTGAACGCCAGAAGCGCGCCGCCCGAGCGGGCAGCGTAGACGCCGTCGACGTAGACGCCCACCGACGGTTCCGTGCCGATGCCGAAGTTGCTGGTGGCGATGCCGCGCAGTTCATAGGTGGGCTGGGTCGGCTGGGCGGCGCTGATCACCAGGCCCGGCACGAAGATATCCATCTTGCTCAGGTCGGTCGCTGCCAGCGTGTCGATCTGCTTGGCGGTGACGATCTCCATCGAAATCGGAACAGATTGCACTTCCTGCGTGCGGCTCTGCGCGGTCACGGTGACGTTGCCCAACAGCTTGGCTTTCTCCGGATCGGCCTTGCTGCCGGCAGCGGGTTGAGCGCTGCTGTTGTCCTGCGGCGCAGGCGATACGTCGTCGCTCGCCCAGCTTTCGGTGGGCAATACACCTAGCACCAGGCTGCTCCCCAGCAGCAGGCGATGCAGGCAGGCGGACAACGGACGCGGACGCATGTTCATCAGCAGTTTCTCCCCTCGATATGAAAAAACCGCGGCCCGAAGGCCGCGGCACTGCTTCGTTTTAATGAATCGCGACGCAGCCCCCCGACTGCGCCGCAATCCATGCCTTGATCAATGCCACGCCTTCGCGGTGCACTGTGCTACGGCCCAGTTCCGGCATCATCACGCCCGGGTCGGCCGAATCCATCCGGTACGGCAGGATGGATTCGTCGGGCGAGCCGGGCACGACATCGAACAGATGATCGCCTGTGCCACGTCCCGCCGCGACCGGCGGCTTGCAGATGCCGAGATGGCGGTCTTCGGGCGCGCTCACATCCAGCGTCAGGGCGGTGGTGTTGGCCGCTCCCTTCGGGTTGTGGCAATGCCCGCAGTTGATATCCAGATATGCGCGTGCCCGGGCGTCGAGCGATGCGCGTTCGTCCATCCAATTGGCGTTGCGCGGCGCTTCGGCGGCAGCCGGCGCGCCGGTCAGATAGCCCACCTTGATGAGGTGCGCCAATTCGTTCTCGTCGCCGGCCGCGTAGTGGTAGTCGCGATTGAGATGGCGCGCCTTCGGGCCGATCGGGTGGATCTTGCGCGTCACCCAATCCTGCGCGTGGCAGCTCGAGCACTGGCTTTCGTCGGGCACCACATAGTTGAAGTCTTCGCGCGCGTCGCTCGCATCCACCAGGGTCAGCGGCAGGACGGCACCGGTGCGTGCAAGCATCGCGTCGCTCTGGTCATCCTTCCACACATAGGGAATGGCCGCCCAGCCGGATTCGCGGCGCACCAGGATGCGCGTCTCGATCAGGTGCACATGCGACAGGTCCAGGCCTTCGCCGGCAAAGTCCTGCGAGCTGTCGTAGGTGCGTGCCACATCGGTGAACTTGCCGTCGGCGGCGCGCGGGTAATAGAACGTCTTGCTGATGATGGTGCCGACCGGGAAATCAAACGTATCGGTCGGGTCGTACTTGGCCGAGACACCCTTGGGCATCCAGATCGTGCGCAGCTTGTGCGCGTAATCGGTAAACAAGGGCGTGTTGAGGTCGTACGGCACCACGCCCTCGTTGAGCACCAGCTTGCCGCTGCGCACTTCGACCACGTGCCAGTCGCTCAACTTCGCCGGACGGCCATCCGCCTGGAATGCCACCGGGTCCAGACCCCGGTGGCAGGCACTCATCAGCATCAGTGCCGCCAGCATGCCGGCACACGCGAACCACTTCATCATCTGCTGCAACCTCAGGCTTTCGGTTCCGGATCGAGCACAACCGGCGGCAGCTTGGGCAGCGTGCACTGGTACGGCTTGGTGTCGGTGCTGGGATTCTTGTAATCGTGCGGACCATCGGCGTTGATCACGCCCACGTCGCCGTTCTGGATGCAGAAGCGGTCGCTGTCGGGCGGCAGGCCGTTGACCAGTTTCGTCTGGTCCACATAGCCGTCCCACAGGATGTCCGGGAACTTGCCGTTGAGTCCGAACACCGCGGTCTTCAAGGTCTTGAGCTTGAGGCCATCGGGCGAATCGCCACCGCCCTTGAAGCGGTTGTCGTAGATGAAGATGCCCTTCGGGTAGGGGTTGTAATCGGCCGCCACACCCTTGGTGTTGTAGTAGTTGGTGGAGAAATAACTGGAGATGATGACATTGGCGGTCTGGTTGTCGGCAATGTCGTTGTCGAAAATCTCCACCTTGTCGTTGGAGTTCACCACCACGCCCGAACCGCGCGGCACGCTGGCTACGGCGGCGCCCTTGGCGGCGAAGTTGTCGGTGTTGTTGCCGACGGTCTTGTTCTTGAACACGCGCGTGCTGTGGCCGGCCTGCGACAGGTTGGGCATGTTGAACACCAGGATGCCGCCAGTGTTGTTGGTGGCGGTGTTCTCGTACACGTCGGCATTGACCGAGTTTTCGATCTCAATGCCGGCCACGTTGAATTCGGCGCGATTGCGGCGCACCACGATGTTGTTGGACTGTCCCACATAGATGCCGGCGTCGGAAGCGCCGATCACCACCGAGTCTTCCACCAGCACGTTCTGCGTCTTCACCGGATACAGACCGTAGGCGCCGTTGGTGGTCTTGGGACCGCCAGTCCATTCCACGCGCACGCCGCGGATGGTGATGTTCTTGCCCTGGTTGATCTTGAGCGCGTCGCCCTTGGTGTCTTCCAGGGCGAGGTTTTCGATGGTGAAGTCGTTGGCGTTGACCAGCAGGCCTTCGGGACCGACCACCTGGCCCTTGAACGACAGCACGGTCTTGTCCATGCCGGCGCCCTTGATGGTGACGCCGTCGGTGCGCAGGCTCAGGCCGCGCTGCAGGTGGTAGTGGCCGGCCGGGATATCGATGACGCTGCCCGGCTTGGCGTCGAGCAACTGCTGCTGCAGCTTGGCCTCGAACGAGGCGTCGCCGCTGCTCTGCGCGGTGGGTTCTTCATGGTTGCAGGCCGCCAGGGCCAGCGGTAGGGCGAGAATCAGATGGAACTTGCGCATGGTCGCTTTCCTCCCCAGGAGCGCTGGCTGCGTGACAAGCCACTGTCACGGAAACCGCGACACAGCAGGGAGGGGAGAACGGCCTTCGAAGGGGGGCAAATCGGCCAGTGTGACGGTCGTTTGAAATTCGTCGCGGTGGGGTTGGCGGTCGGCGGACCCTTTTGTGGTCAGAGCGCCATCAGGCCAAGCCCAGTCCCTGCAACGTTCCGTGAGATTGCCATGAAGCCCTCTGCGCTCAGATCCACCGGCATGGGGCCACCTTCAAACGACAAACCAGCACTTCGGCGGTCAATCCACAGGCTATTGGCCTGCAGCGAGAGCTGCAGGCCTGCCAGCGGGCCATAACCTCACGCCCCGGGTTCCTGATGCTACCCGCGCTTAGTGGATAGCGACATAGCTGGCCGGAATCCAGCTATAGCTGTTGTTGCCGGTAGCGCGGATGTGGCCCACGCCGGGGAACGACAAGTGGGCGCCGGCGATCCAGTAGCCTTGCTTGGCAGCGTCGGCCAACAACTTCAGACGGGCTGCTTCGGCAGACTTGCTGTCCGCATCGAAATGAATGGTGACCGTGGGTTGTGCAAACTGCACCGCGCCCACGTGAATCACATCACCCCAGGCCAGCAACTTCTGACCTTCGCTCTCGATCATGTAACCCGCGTGTCCAGGTGTGTGACCGGGCAGGGGCATGGACTTGATCCCAGGCAACAACTCGGCAGCGCCATCAAACGGTTTGTACCTGCCGGAGTCCACGTACGGCTTGAGTGCAGCCTGGGCGCCTTGGAAAAAGCCTTTGTCATCCTTTCCGGCCTTGTCCAGGTTGGCCTGGCTCAGCCAGAAATCGCCTTCGCGTTTGTCGGCTCTCACGACCGCGTTGGGAAACACGGCCTTGCCGTTGGCCACCAGGCCGCCAATGTGATCCGGATGCATGTGAGTGATGTAGATCTCATCAACCTGTTCGGGGGTGTAGCCGGACGCCTTCAGCGCATCGACCATCTTGCCCAGGTTGGGGCCAAACAGTGCGCCTGCGCCGGTATCGATCAGCACGAGCTTGTCGCCCGTATTGATCAGGAACGCATTGAAGTTCATCTCGTAAGGCATGCTGATGTAGTTCGCCGCAAGCGCCTTCTTCACCTGCTCAGGCGTGGTCTGTGTCAGCAACTGGTCGACGGGCAACGCCGTGGTGCCATCGGAGAGCGCGGTCACTTCGAACTTGCCAAGCATGAAACGGTAGTACGCCGCACCGGACTTCTTGACCTGCGCTGCCGCCGCATGGACCTGCTGCACTGGCGCTGCCACGGCGCCCAGGCCAAGGATCACGGCCATGGCAAGGCCGGCACGCATCAACACACCCGAAGATTTCATTTTTTGTGACCTTATTGTTTGCAGGAGAGCAACCTAGGTACCTCGCGGCGTTGCACCGTCGAGGCGGGGAAGAGCGAGGTTTCACATTGTGGACTGAATGGTCCACAATGCACCCACACGCTGTCAAGGTGATGACGTCATGACCAAAACCATGTCCCGCGCTGGCCGACCTCGATCGTTCGATCAACAGGTGGCCCTGGGTGATGCCCTGGATGTGTTCTGGCGCAAAGGCTACGAGGCCACTTCGCTGGATGACCTCACCGAGGCAACCCAACTCAGCCGGTCAAGTTTTTACGCGGCCTTTGGCTCAAAGCGTGAGCTTCTGCTGCATGCCTATCGGCGCTATGCCGATGCTTTCTACGCCGACATGAAGACACTGGCGGATGAGCACGAGGATGCCAAGGCCGCCCTGCGCGCCATGATTAAAGCCCTGGTGGACGCGCGGCCCGATGATCGCGGCTGCTTTTGTGTGAATGCCATCGTGGAGCTGGCCCCCAGCGACCCCGAGCTGGCTGAACTCGGTCGCGCGCATATCCAGCGTATGTGCGCACTGCTCGAAGAACTCATCACGCAATACGGCACCCGGCGGCCTCTGGCGCGTGCTCAAGCCGCTACGTTGATGACATTGACCATGGGCAGCGCGGTGTTTCGCAGAGCCCTTGTCGCCGAGGACACGCTGAAATCGGTGCAAAAGCAGGCCCTCGGTTTGCTTGGCCTTACTTGAGCCGCACTCATCCGGTGAAATTCGCCATGGGTCGGAAGCGGATCCTTGCGATTCCGGTCGCAGCAGGCCACTGCCTCGAGAAAACTTGCCAGGCCATATAATCGAACGCTGCGCACTCTTGCCTTGGCGATGACCAATTCTGGCCAGCGACATCACGCCGCCGCGAGGCTGGCGCGCGCACTTCAAGACAAGCAAGTTCTTCCGCTGCGTTGAGCTTGGCGCGAGTTGAGCCCCACGCGATGCTTAGTCTCGCCATCGCTGCATGAGCTGCAAATGTTCGGCCTCGTCACACAGGAAGCGTTCGCAGCAACTTTCATGCAGGACGTCAGGAAAAGTACGTAACCGGGTGCGTGCCATCAGCGAAGTAGAAACGGGCCATTGCCCCAATGGCCTTCCCTGGAGACAAATCATGAAAAAGTACTTACGACCGGTAGTTGGTGTGCTGTCAGCTGCCATGACGGTGACTGCGCCGTACGCGCAGGCAAATGCCAAGGACGTGCGGCTGCAGCCAGTGCCGCCAGTCAACACCAAGTAGGAATACTAAGAAACGCCGACTCGTATCGGCGTCCTGAATCAGCAATGCTTTCATTGGCGGTGCATCTTGCCGCGTAGGAGTATTTGTGGGTCAACATCAAAACAAGATCGCTGCCGCACTGCTGGCAGTGTGCGTAGCTGGCACCGGGATGGCGTGGACGGGGCTGGCACGGGCCGAGCAGGCCGCGCCGTCGCAGAGCCTGTTCCAGGTCGAACTGGATGGCGCCTCCCAGCAACCGGTGAGCGGTCGCCTGCTGCTATTTGCCAGCGAGGCGAAGGCGGCGAAAGGAGCGGCCAAGGATGGCAAGGTCGAGATGGTCGATGCCAGTGCGTTTGATCCCAAGCAGGCCTCGATAGCGGCGCGCGAGGTAAGCCATCTGCAGCCAGGCCAGCAGGTGACGCTTGACGCCGATCAACTGGCATTTCCGGGGGCTTTTTCCAAGCTGCCGCCGGGCGACTACCTGATGCAGGCGGTGCTCGATGTGGATCACGGCTATAACGTGGTCGACGGTCGTGGCGCCGGCGATCTGGTCAGCGAGGTGGTGTCGGTGCATTTGCCGGCCACCGCGGCACCGGTATTGAAGCTCACGCGTGTCTTGCCGGCGAGCGATCCGTGGATGCTATCGGCCCAGACGCCGGCTGCGGTACGCCAATTGCTGCCGCAAGCGCGCGCGCATACACAGGCGATCGACTTTACCAGCCCTGCGCTGAGTGTTTTCTGGGGCCGCCCGATCGCCATGCGCGGCCGCGTACTGTTGCCGCCGGGCTACGACGCCCATGCCACCACACGCTACCCGACGGTGTATTACACGCATGGTTACAGTGGCAACAACGACCGCATGGTTCCCGTGCTGGCCAGTGTCTATGCGGCGATGAGCAAGGGCGAAATGCCGCCGATGATCTGGGTGTTCCTGGATGAGTCCGGCTACACCGGCACGGTGGAGTTCGCCGACTCGGTCAACAACGGCCCCTGGGGGCAGGCGCTGACCGCCGAGCTGATACCGGCGCTGGAGGCGAAGTACCACATGGACGCCACGGCGAACGGGCGTTTCCTCAACGGCCATTCGTCCGGCGGCTGGGCCACACTATGGCTGCAGACGAACTACCCGTCCATGTTCGGCGGCACCTGGTCGACCTCGCCGGACCCCAGCGATTTCCACGATTTCGTTGGCGTGGATCTTTACGCGCCAAACGCCAACCTCTATCGCGATGCGCAGGGCAAGCCGCGGCCGTTTCTTCGTGATCAAGGCAAGGTGCTGGTCACGCTTGAAGAGTTTTCCAAGCAGGAGCGGGTGATCGGCGAGTACGGCGGCCAGATGTCCTCGTTCGAGTGGGTGTTCTCGCCGCGCGGCAAGGACGGTCGGCCGATGCCGATGTTCGATCGCGATACCGGCGCGGTCGATCCCAAGGTGATGAGCTACTGGCGTGACCACTACGACATCGCCTATCGCCTGCAGCAGCAATGGACGCAGCTGAAGGGCGACCTGGACGGCAAGATCCACCTCTACGTGGGCAGCGTCGATAGCGCCTATCTGGAGGGCCCCGCGCATAAGTTGAAAGCGGTACTGGATGGCTTGGGTGCGAAGTCTGACTTCCGCTTCTTGCCCGCCAAAGGCCACTTCGATCTTTACACGCTGGGCGATGATCACTACGCGCTGCTGAAGGATATCAGCTGGCAGATGTACGAGGTCGCGCGGCCTGGCACCAAGGCGCCGGCGCCGTTGATTCTGCACTGAGCAGGGCCGGCTGCCGCCGTCGCCCTGGCAGCGTTTGCCCCGGAGGCATCGAGGGGCATCAAGCAGTGAGCATGAAGAGGGCCCGCCGATCGCGGGCCTTCTTCTCTGTCGCCGTCGAGATCGTCGCGATTGATCCCGCGGCCAGCCCACGTGTTTCGATCAAGGTTTTTGGTAGACACGATGGCATCCATAGTGAAACTGCCTTGGCGCGCCACCCACGCCCCAGCAAGCAAGGCCAGCGGGTCATCGCGTCTACGGCGAATTTTTTCGGCCACCCTGGTGGATCGGCAAGGGCACGACATTGGCGACAGCGTGGATCGGCTCGTTCGCGGCCGTCGCCGGTGATGGGATGCCGGCAACGTATTGAAGGTCGAGTGCGCGGATCGCCTCGGTGACATAGTCGATGAACACGCGGATGCGTGCCGGCAGATGCTGCCTGCTCAGGTAGCACAGGTAATGGCCGCGATCGTCGGGTGCGAATGACTCAAGGCAGCTGACAAGCCGCCCCTCGCGCAGGTGATCGGCAACCTGATAGCCGGCGAGCTGCGCCATGCCGGCGCCGTCGAGCACGCTTTGCAGCACCAGTCCGGCGTCGTTGTAAGTACAGATCGATGGCGGCGCCAGCTTGCGTCGCTGGCCATCGACCTTGAACTCCCAGTCGGCTACGCGTCCTGAAGCCATGCGGAAGTTGATGCAGGTGTGTCCGGCCAGGTCATCCACGCGTTGCGGCGCGCCATATCGCCGGATATAGGCTGGGGAGGCGCACACCAGCATCTGCATCGGAACCAGCCGCTTGGCGATGATCTGGCTGTCCTCGAGATGGCCGTCGCGGATGGCCACATCGACGCGGTCGGTGGTGAAGTCCGTGGGCCGGTCGTCGAGCAGCAGGTCCAGCGTGATCTCGGGATAGCGGGCGCGAAAATCCGTGAGCAGGGGCGCCACGATCTGGCGGCCGAAGCCCATCGAGGCGCTGATGCGCAGATGTCCTCGTGGCGGTCCTGCCCGCAGCTCGCGCATATCCTCAAGCGCCTGCACGATGCGCTGCACGCCGGGGTGGCAGTTCTCATAAAAAAGCTCGCCTTCCCGGGTCAGCGAGGTGCTGCGCGTGGTGCGAAGAAACAGCCTCGCGTTGAGCTGGGCCTCGAGCTTGCGGACACTGCGACTGACCGCGGAGCGCCCAATGCCGAGACGATCGGCCGCGCGCGCGAAACTCCCCTCGGTGGCGACGGCGATGAAGGCGACGACACCGGCATAGCTGGCCGTAAAGCTGGAGGCCAGCGTATCGGTGACATCGCCCTGGGGCTTGTCGAGAGGATTGAACGTCATGGTCGCGATACCTACCCGAAGGCTGCCTGGCGAGCGGGTGGCGGCTCGTGGAACGCCATCACCGGCTCCCCTCCTATGGCCTAGTCGTCTGGGGTGATGCTCTTGTGACATCGGCGGTCGGACCGCGGCCGGAGAAGGCAGGACAGTTCGTTCGAGCGGGGATTGGTGCCTTATCGGCAATTTGACGTATACCTCTGTGCATCTACTGGCGCGCCGTGGCCTCACCTAGCATGGGCAGACCAGCGGCTGCGGTATCGCCTGCCGTGCCCCCGCATGCCGCGCCCGACCACGTTTAGACCGACGACCGTCGAGGTTCATCATGAAAATCGTTGTGATTGGCGGCAATGGCATGGTGGGAAGAAACGTCGTGCGACGACTGCGGGCCGGCGGGCATGACGTCACGGCGGCATCGCGCTCGACGGGCGTCGATATCATCACGGGAGTGGGCCTCGATCAGGCGCTCGTCGGTGCCGAGGTGGTGGTCGATGTCAGCAATTCGCCGAACCTCGAAGGCGACGCTCCCCTGGCCTTCTTCAAAGCCGCGGGGACCCACCTGTTGCGTGCCGAAACGGACGCCGGCGTGAAGCACCATGTGTCGCTGTCCGTGGTCGGCACCGATCGACTCGTCGACAGTCCGTATTTCGTGGGCAAGGCGATGCAGGAGGCGATGATCCAGCGCGCCGGCATTCCCTATACGATCCTGCATGCGACGCAGTTCTACGAGTTTCTCCTGCGCATCGTGGAACTCAGCGTGTATGAGCAGGCGCTTAGCCTGTCGCCCGCTTACATCCAGCCCGTCGCGTCGGCCGACGTCGCCGTCGCGATGGCCGAACTTGCCGTGCAGCCTGCGCGCAACGGCATGCTCGAAATGGCAGGGCCCGACCGCGTGCGGCTGTCCGAAATCATCCAACGTTTTCTCACGGAGATCGAAGCACCCTATGACGTGGTCACCGATGCGCTTGCACCATACTTCGGTGCGACGCTGCAGGAGGACTCGCTGCTTCCGCACGACGGCGCCCACCTTTGCACCACCAGCTTCCCTGCGTGGATCGATCAGTCCGAGTACTGCGGCGCCGACTGGTAGCACAGGCACCATTCGCCATGTGCGCTACGTGTGGTCATTGATGCGCACAAAGCAACACCGCGACGCCCCTGGTGGCTCTACCGATGCCTGGCCACGTTGCCTAACCTGCAGGCTGACGTAGCACAGCAAACACTCGCGATGCCACGACCCACCAGCATCAAGTCAACGCGGATCTGCTTGCCTTCCTGAAGGTCTGATCGGCGCCAGGCGTTGCGCCGGCGGCATGCTGACCGAGGTCATGCCGCCGGTGATGCCCCGCCGGTTGAATACAGCGGGACGCCGAGTTCGGAGGCGATGCGTGCCAGTTTCTCCGGATTGCGCTGGACCCGCACGCGGACGATGCGATCGCCATCCGTTTCGACCGTCTGCACCGACTCCAGCGCATCATGGATATAGCGCAGCACGCTGAGCTCGCCATTGATCGAGGCCAGGTCGATACGCAGTGCGCTCTTGAAGCGCAGATTGGACGCATAGAACAGCTGGGCGATGCGCTGGCCGCCAAGCAGCGGCCGGGGGAAACTGGTTTCGATACCGCCGCCGTCGCCGATCAGTTCGGCCTGGTCGGCCAGCATCGCCTTCAGCAGCTTGAACTGTCCCAGCGACAGCGCCTGTGCGAAGCGCTCCACGATGCGACCGTGCGCCTCGGGCGACACGGCGTACTTGGGCTCGCCGTCGCGTAGTTGGGATTTGGCCCGGTGCACGATCTGCCGAGCGGCGGCTTCGTTCTTGCCGATCGTTTCGGCGATATCGGCGTAGCCCACGTCAAAGATCTCGTGCAGCAGAAAAGCCGCGCGCGCCTCCGGCGAAAGACGCTCGAGCATCGACAGCAGCGCCACGGATACATCGCCGTGACGCTCATGGATCTGTTCGGGCGTGGCCGGGCCATCGGTCAGGATCGGCTCGGGCAGCCAGAGGCCGACATAGTGCTCGCGGCGGGCCTTCAGGCTGCGCAGCCGATCGATCGCCACGCGCGTGGTGGCGGTCACCAGCCATGCTTCAACGTTGTTGACGGCCGCCTGGTCGGTGCCGTGCCAACGCAGCCAGACATCCTGGACGGCGTCTTCGGCGTCCGCCACCGAGCCGAGCATGCTGTATGCAATCGCCTGCAGGCGGGGTCGAAGGCGATAGAAGATGGCATTGGCGTCGTTCACAGCAATGAGATGCCAAGCGGGTCCGGGTGATGTGGTGAACCTGCGTCGCGACGCCGTGAAAGTTTCCGGCGATCGTGACTGACCACCAGTATGCCGCAATTCGTCTGCGCCAAGCATCGGACTTCTGTCATAGCCTGCGGCGGGACGGAGCGTGCGACCTAGCGTGCGAGTGTTTTCCATATCTGGCATGCAACGAGGCGCGCGAGGGCGTGGCGCTCGGTCACGCGCGAACACGGAGCATTGATGATGGCGTCGATATCATCGGGGGCTTGTCGATGCAAATACGGGCGCGCGATGAGTGGAGGGCCAACTGAGTGTCGCTGGTTCCCGCAGGGAAACACGGCGAGCCCTTCCAGCCAACTACCGCGCAGCCGCCGCGCCAGGCAAGATGCACGCGCCGATGGCGCATACGAAAAGGTTCGGGATCAGCCATGTCACAAACCAAGCGAATTCTGCTGCAGACGACCATTCCCTACACTGCCGACGACTGGCATATCGGTCGCTTCAGCCTGCTGCATGAGTATCTCGCCGGCTTGCGTGGCGACGATGGGACACCACTGTTCGATGTCAGCGCGCGCGATCGCGATGCGGTTGGCAAGCCAGATAGCGTGCTGTCGCAACTGGACACGTCGGACATCGATGAGCTGTGGCTATTCGCCGTCGACACGGGCGATGGCCTGACCTCCGACGACTGCGAAGCGATCGGGCGCTTCCGCCAGCGCGGCGGCGGCATGCTGGTGGCGCGCGACCATATGGATCTGGGTAGTTCGGTATGCACGCTGGGCGGCGTGGGTGCGGCGCACTTCTTCCATTCGAAGAACCAGGATCCCGATCCGTCGCGCCATCAGATCGACGACACCGTCACCACCAGCATTTCCTGGCCCAACTATCACTCCGGCTCGAACGGCGACTTCCAGACCATTGAGCCGAGTACGCCAGTCCATCCGGTACTGGCCGACCCGCAGTCGCCGACCGGGACGATTCGCTACTTTCCTGCGCATCCCCATGAGGGTGCGGTGGGCAAGCCTGCGCACGACGAGTCGGCACGTGTCATTGCGACCGGGCGTAGCGCCGTGAGTGGACGATCCTTCAATCTGGCGGTGGCCTTTGAGCCGTCGGCGCAGGGTGGACCGGCCCTGGCGCAATCGACCTTCCATCACTTTGCCGACTATAACTGGGATCCCTCGAAAGGCTCGCCCAGCTTCGTCAGCGAGCCACCCGGCAGTGGCCTGGCGCATTCTATCGACGCGCAGCGATCGATCAGGCAGTACGTGAGGAACCTCGCCCTTTGGCTGGCTGGGCGCATGCCTTAGCCGCCTGTCGATCGGATGTGCGGTTGACACGCCCTTGCCGCTGCCGAGTTGCGTGCGAGCGAGGACGTGCCAACGCATTCAGGCATGCGTGCGAGAGGCAGACACGCAGCAGAACCTCAACCCGTCGCGCCTTGCTTGGCATAGATCGACTGGGCAAACCAAGTCTTGAAATCTTGCTTACCCAGCCGCGCGCCGTCGCCCGGCAGCAAGGTGCCCGGCTCGAGCACGGCACCGAAATAAGGTGCCTTGGGATCGGCGATGACCTTGCGCGTATCGCCGATCGCGGTGAGGAAGCGCTGCACCCACTCCGCCATCGGCGCCTTGTCAGGGCCGCCAATTTCCACGATGCCATTGGCCGGGGCGGCGAGCACCACATCGGTGACGGCATCGGCGACGTCATCGGAAGCAATCGGCTGCATCAACCCGCTGGAGATATGCAGCTCCTGTCCCTGGCCGCCATCGCCGGCGATGCCGTTGAGGAACTCGAAAAACTGCGTCGAGTGGATGATGGTGTACGGCACGCCGGCGGCGCGTATCCCTGCTTCCTGGGCTACCTTGGCGCGAATGTAGCCGCTGGTGGCAAAGGCAGGACGCCCGGTACCCACCACCGACAAGGCCACGTGATACTTCACGCCAGCCTTTTTCTCGGCGGCGGCGAGGTTGCGTTGGGAGGTCTGGAAAAAGTCCATCACCGCCTTCTCCTCGAACGAGGACGAGTTGGTCAGATCCACCACCACGTCCGTGCCTGCCATGGCCTGGTCCAGGCCTTCGCCGGTGAGCGCATTGACGCCCGTGGATGGCGCCGCGGGCAGCACCTCGTGGCCGTGCTTGCGCAGACGCTCGACGACCTTGCTGCCGATCAGTCCGGTACCACCGAGTACGACGACTTTCATGGGAAACCTCCAGTTTGCGATAACGCCAAAGGCGCGTCTGAGTTGATGTCTGGCGTGGCCCTGGGGACTTGGTGAACGTCGATTGCCTGTCGAAGCAGCTGCGAATGTGGCTATCGTCTGCCTGCGTCCCGGCGTGTACCCGGTGGTCGTGCGGGCGATGCAGCCATCGACGGCGGACATCAGACAACGGATCGACAGCGATACACCAACACACGCGAAGCTGCCGTCGTCGATCATGCGTGCAGCGTCTCCACCACCAAGGCAAGGCCGCCTTTCCCGATAGACGTTACGCTGACGCCTCCTGTGACAACATCAATAAACTGGTGCGTATAAGGCAACACCGCGAGCCCGCCAAAGGAACTACTGGCAGCGTTGCGGAGAATCTAGGCTGGGCTCTTCACGTTTTGGAGCGCGAGCGGATATCTCGGTCGATCTGAGGAAGCACTGCTCGCCGCGCCGACGGACACTTCGACGCCCGATCTCACCGAGCGGGCCATTCAAGAGGAAATCCCCATGCGCATGTTCAAGACCTTAGGCCTGCTGTGCCTGCTCGCTTGCCCCGTGGTCGTCACACCGGCCTTCGCCCAGAGTGCTCCTTCGGCGCCGCAGGCGCAGGTCGCGGACCTGATGACCAAGGCCCTCAAGGACTATCAGGGCAAGGAAGGCAAGATGATCCTCGTCACTTACCCGCCGGGTTCGGTGGATCCCGTCCATCGCCACTACGCCCACGCTTTTGTGTACGTGCTCGAAGGCTCCATCGTGATGAGCTTGAACGGCGGCAAGGAAGTGACGCTGGGGCCGGGCCAGACCTTTTACGAAGGTCCGGACGACAAGCACACGGTGGGCCGCAACGCCAGCAATACCCAGCCGGCCAAGTTCGTGGTGTTTCTGCTGAAGGACCAGAACAAGCCGATCCTCACGCCGGTGCAGTGAGTTCCCGCAGGGCTGAAGGGCTGATCGCGCCGCTCAATGCGTCTCGCCCAGCCCCAGCCGACCGGCCTGCGCCACGGCTTCGCCGCGCGAGCGTGCGTCGAGTTTGCGCAGCACGGCGGACACATGGTGCTCGACGGTTTTCTCCGATCGCGCGATGCGTCCGGCGATTTCGGTGTTGGACAGGCCCTGGGTGAGCAGGTCGAGTATCTGCAGTTCGCGCAGGGTGAGTCCGGCGGGATTGGCCGCGGTGCTGGCGCGCGGTCCGCGTGCGATGCCGCGCATGCCGGCGCGGCACAGCCATTCGCGGCAACGGCGGAGGCTGGCGGAGGCCTTGAGTGCTTCGAGCGTGGCCAGGCCTTCGGCGATGCCATGCTCGTCGCCTTCGAGCAAGGCCAGCGCGCGCTCGTACGGACAGCCCATGCCTTGCCAGGCCATGGCCGCCTGCTGCCATTGGCCATCGCGCTGCCATGCATAGGTGGCTTCGATCTCGCCCGTGCTTGCGCTGTCCAGGCCCATCCATCGACGCCAGAACAGCAGTTCGCTCAAGGCGCGCGGATCACCCAACTCTTCAGCCAGCCGGATGGTCTCGCGCACGAAAGGGTCGT
This sequence comes from Dyella japonica DSM 16301, assembly GCF_001010355.1. Taxonomy (GTDB): domain Bacteria; phylum Pseudomonadota; class Gammaproteobacteria; order Xanthomonadales; family Rhodanobacteraceae; genus Dyella; species Dyella japonica. The sequence continues at coordinate 104,620 of NZ_JPLA01000023.1, forward strand.
CGCCGCTCTCGTCGCCCGCCAGCCACGCAGCTTCAGAGCGCGCCGCTGCCACGGGCGCGAGGCGCTGCAATTCGCCGGTGGCCCACGCCAGCTCGGTCACTTCGTCGAGCGCGGCGGCAGCGCCGGGGTCGCCACGGCGCAGGCGAATGCGTGCGAGCACGGTAAGTGCGGGAATGCGCGTCACCGGTGTCACGTCGCAGCGCGTCAGCAGTTGACTGGCCAGCTGGCCGGCCCCATCCCAGCGACCCAACTCGAAATCCACGCGTGTCTGCAAGGCCACCACGTATTGCGACCATGAATCGAGATCGCGATCGGAGAAGTACACCGCGGCCTGGCTGATATACCACTGCGCCTCGGGATAGTTGCGCGTGGTGACCGAGCTGCTGGTGAGGTTGGCATAGGCGCGGGCGACGTGTTCGCCATAGCCATGCTCAGTGGCGATGGCCAGGCTGCGCTTGAGCATCTCCCTGCCATCGGCATGGCCGTGCACGGCGCGCGCGGTGCCGACATTGTTCAAGGCATGCGCCAGCACTTCCGTATTGCCTTGCTGCTCGGCCATCTCGATCGCGCGCTTGCCCCAGGCCACCGCTTCGGCGGTGCGGTGCGACAGCATGCGCATCTGTGATCGGTTGCTGAAGGCCCACGCCAGTTCCTCGTCGGCATGAATGGACTCCAGCAACTGCGCGGCGCGATTGCCGTAGACCTCAGCTTCGCCATTGCGCCCGGCAAACCAATACATGCGCGACAGCCAGCGCAACAGGTGGCCTTCCTGGCGGTCGTTGCCAAGCTTCCGCCAGATCGCCAGCGCGGCCTGGTTGGAATCGATCGCGCAATCGATCTGACTGGTGAGATAGCACTGATAGGCGTGCCGCTCGAGCAGGTCGGCGCGTTCCTCGTCGGGCAGCCCGCCGGCGTGCGCCAGCGCCTTGCCGTAGAGCCAGGCTGCATCGCAATGCGCACCATGCGCGGCGGCGGTGTCGGCGGCCTTGGGTGCGTACTTCATCACCGCCGCGCAGTCGCCCGCGCCGGCGGCGTGATGCACCAGGCGCGCCAGGGCCACGCCATCGCCCAGCGTTTCCAGATGATGCAGCAGGCGCGCATGCAGCGCCGTCGCCACCGGCGCCGGCAGCGCCTGTTCCATCGAGATGCGCGCCAGTTCGTGACGCCAGGCATAGCTGCCGCCTTCGGCCACCAGCAGTCCGGACGCGAGCGCGGCGGCCACGACCTCGCCGCTGGGTGCGAGCAAGGCATCGACCAGTGGGATTTCGATGCGCGCCGGCACGATGGCGGCCAGATCGAGCAGCTCGCGCACGGCTGGCGACTGCCGTCCTGCGCGTGCCAGCACGGCGTCGCGCACGGAAGCGGGCAGGCCTTCCGCCGACAAGGCTTCGGTGACAAAGAACGGATTGCCGGCGGTGGCGGCGAACAAGCCTTCGGAGGGATGACCCGTGCGCTGCGCCATGTCGACCACGGCCGCCTCCGATAGCGGCAGCAGCGGCACGCGCACGGCGATCTCGGTGGGCAGGTCGCCGCATAGCAGGCGCAGCGGATGGCGTGCGTCGAGTTCGTCGTCGCGATAGGTAAGCACCAACAACGCGCGCACCCGATCGATGCGCCGCGCCAGGTACTTCACCAGGTCCAGCGTGGCGGCATCGGCCCAGTGCAGGTCCTCAAGCACCACCAGACTGGTGCCGTCCAGTTCCTGCAGATCGCTGAGCACCGAGGCGAACAGCTCGGCGCGGCGGCCCTCGCGGCCGAGCAGATTTCGCGTCTTGCTGGTGAAGGCATCGGCGATGTCATAGAACGGCCCGAGCGGGCGGGGCGAAAACAGCGCTTCGCAGCCGCCGATCAGCACACGCCCATCGCTGTGGGCCGAAGCCAGGCATCGCGCGAGCGATGTCTTGCCGATGCCTGCTTCGCCATACACCAGTGCGGTGCGGCCCGAGCCTTGTCGCGCGAGTTCGAGAGCATCCCGAAGCCGCTGCAGGGCGTAGTCACGCTCGACCAGTTCCAAACTGCCATCCTCAACGCTGGATCAACGTTCGCACCGACCGGGGGAAGATCGGGCGAAACCTGCGTGGCGACGTGCCGTCAGAGGAAATAGCGGAACGGACGCCACGGTGCTCTATAAACCGTACGGGTCGCCGATGCACGACTGGCTCCCGCCATACTCAAATAGAAATAGGGGTTGAGTACGGAGATTTCGGTGATCTGATCTACAGGCAGCTCGTTGCGACGGGCCACCTGGCGTATCGCCTCGGGCGTGGGAGCATCGTAGACGCAAAAGGTGCGGGTCTTGTCCTCGCTGACGTAGGAGTGCAGCCAGGTCACGCCTTCCTGGGCGTTGGTGTTGACGATCTCGACGCACTTGGCGGCGCCGCTGGTGTTGGTGGGCAGGGAAAGGCCATTGGGGAAATAACGTTCGACGATATAGCGCGGCATGACAGTCTCCTCGTAGGAATCGCGGCTTGGGCTCAAGCGGCGATCACAGGCTACGAGTCGGCATGCGCTGCAACATCGGGAGTTTCCCCCAAATTGCACGGAGCCTTCCCTCATTTTGCGCGACCGGTGCGATCGCGGGTGTTTCATGGACGCAACGCTTCAGTGATTCGATGGTCGCAATGCGATCTGCGACGTGTGAGCTAAACGCAGTCGGCGCGAATGTGCCGAGTACGCCTTTTGGTCGATGCTGTTTCCATCGAATTCGCTGTCACGACACAGGGAAACGTGGCGATCAAGCCGCGTTCCGCGCAGCGAATTCAACGCCGTTTCGCCACGTCCTCCGCGCTCAGCGTGCCCTGTTGTCCACCGAAGTGACTGACCACATAGTTCGACAACGCGGCGATCTCGGCATCGGAATACGCGCGACCAAACGAAGGCATGAAGACTTCCTGGCCGCCGACGTGGAGCGATGAGCCGTTGAGGATGATCTGGGTGAGATTGGTGGCATGCGGATCGCGCACCGAACGCAGGCCGGTGAGCATCGCGTAGTTGGTCTGGCGTCCCTGGCCGCTCTCCAAATGGCAGCCTGCGCACGCGCCGACAAACAGTTGCTCGCCCGGACTCGCGCTTGCAGTGGTAGCGGTGGGCGCCGCAGCTGCCGCTGCTGGCGCCGCGCTGCCTTGTTGCGGTTTCACCTCGCGCAAATAGGCGACCAGCGAGGCAAGATCCGAAGGCGTCAGGTATTGCAGGCTGTAGCCGACGACTTCACCCATGGGGCCCGAAGCGGTGCCGCGACCTGCCGCGTGTCCCTTGGAGAAGTAATCGATCAGTTCCTGATCGCTCCACGCACCGATGCCATGCTCTTTGTCCGAGGTGATGTTGTAGGCCCGCCAGCCCTCCAGCTCGGCACCGGCCAGCGCCTTGCCGCTCTTCATGGCGAAACCGTGGTTGCGCGGTGTGTGGCATTCGCCGCAATGGCCCAACGCGGTGGCGAGATACGCGCCGCGATTGAACGCTTCGGTCTTGCCCTGCTCGGGCTGAAAGCGCTCCTTCTTGAGAAACGCCGCATTCCACAGGCTCAAGGTCCAGCGCTGGTTGAACGGGAACGACAGCTCATTGGGCCGCGCCGGCGCATGCACCGCCGGCAGGCTGGCGAGGTAAGTGCGGATGGCGACGATGTCGTCACGGCTCAGCGCCGTGTACGAGGTATAGGGGAACGCGGGATACAGCGGCTGCCCTTTGTTGTCGACGCCGGCATGCAAGGCGCGCACGAACTCGTCGTCGGTCCAGTCACCGATCCCGGTCTCTTTGTCCGCCGTGATGTTGGATGAATAGATGGTGCCGAACGGCAGCTTGAACGCCACGCCGCCGGCAAACGGCTGGCCGCCCGGTGCGGTATGGCAGGCTTCGCAATCGGCGGCGCGCGTGAGGTATTCGCCGCGCGCCATGGTGGTGGGGAGATCCACCGGCACGCCCGCTCCCACCGGCTGCGTGGCCTGCTCGTTGCCGCCATGGGTGACCGTGATCAGTGCGTATGCCGTGAACACGATGGCGATCAGCACGACGACGCCGACGATGGTTCCGATGATGCGTCCGATCTTCATGTGAATATCCCCGTCTGCCCGGCGACGCCATCCGGCGTGGATGAAGCAGGATTCGCTGCCGACAGCACCGACTTGAGTGCGTTCTTGTCCTGCACCAGCGCCGAACGGTCGATCGGCAAGCTGCGCAGGCGCACGCCCGTCGCCGCGAAGATCGCGTTGGCCAGGCTGGGCATGGCCATCACCGTGCCGGTTTCACCGATGCCGCCCGGCGTTTCCTTGCTCGGCATCAGATACACCTCGATCGGCGGTGTCTGATTGAGGCGAAGCACGCGATAGTCGTTGAAGTTGCGTTGCACCACGGCGCCGTCCTTCAAGGTAATGCCGCTGTACATCGCGCCACTCCAGCCGAAGATCACGCCGCCCTCGATTTGCGCTACGACGGTGTTGGGGTTGATCACGGTGCCGCAGTCGACCACGGCCACCGCGCGCTTCAGGATCACTTCGCCCTGCGGTGATACTTCGACATCAGTGATCACGCACAGATAGCTGCCAAACGGTGCGGCCAGCGCGATGCCGCGGCCATGGCGTGCGGGCACGCTTTCGCGTCCCCAGCCGGACTTCTCGGCGGCCAGCTCCAGCACGGCCTTGGCGCGCGGGTTGTCGGCCAGGATCTCGCGCCGGTACGCCATCGGGTCCTTGCCTGCCGCATGCGCCAGCTCGTCGACAAAACTTTCCACCACGAACACATTGTGGGTCGGCCCGACGCCGCGCCACCAGCCGATCGGTATGCCGTTGGGCATGTCGTGGCGGACCCAGTCCACGCGCATATTGGGGATCTGATAGGGAAGCTCGGCGGCGCATTCCACCAGGTCGGAATCCAGGCCGTTCTTGCCCATCGCACCGGGAGCGAACGTCGCCAGGATCGACGGGCCGGTGGTGCGATCCGTCCACGCGATCGGGTGCCCTTTGTCGTCAAGCGTTGCAGAGATGCGATCGTAGTAGGCGGGGCGATAGCGATCCTGCGTAATGTCTTCTTCGCGCGTCCAGATGATCTTGACCGGATAGTCCACCGCGCGCGCAACCGCCACTGCCTGGCCCACGGAGTCTTCGAACAGGCGCCGGCCGAAGCCGCCGCCCATGTACTGGTTGTGGACCTGGATGCTTTCGGCGGGCAGGCCGGTGACTTTCATCGCCACATCGACACAGCGCGCCGGCACCTGCGTGCCGACCCAGATATCGCAGCCATCGGGGCGCACGTGCACGGTGGTGTTGATCGGCTCCATCGTGGCGTGCGCCAATAGCGGCAGTTGATAGGTCGCGGAAATCAGCTTGCCCTGGACCTTGTCCACCTGACCCACTTCGCGCCCCATGATGGGCGTGCCGTGCTCGGACGCGTCGGCAAGATCCTTGTACAGCTGCTCCGTGCTGTAACCCGCGCCGGCGCCCTTGTTCCAATGGATGGTGAGCGCTTCCAGCCCTTTCTTGGCCGCCCAGAAATGTTCGCCGATCACGGCAACGGCGTTGTCCAGCTTCACCACCTTGAGTACGCCCGGTATCGCCAGCGCACGCGTCTCGTCCACCGACGCCAGCGTGCCGCCGAACGTCGGGCATGCCTGCACGGTCGCGACCTTCATGCCGGGCACGCGGATGTCGATGCCGAACGGCAGCGTGCCGTCGACCTTGGCCGGCGTGTCCACGCGGCGCAGCGGTTTGCCGATCAGCTGGAAGTCCTTCGGATCCTTCAGGGTCGGCTTGGCGGGTGGAGTCACCTTGGCGGCTTCGTTGGCCAGCTCGCCGTAGCGCAGCGTGCGTCCGCTCGCCGTGTGCGTGACCACGCCGCGTGCGGCCGTGCACTGCGACGGATCCACTTTCCAGCGTTGCGCCGCGGCGGTCACCAGCATGGCTCGCGCGGCGGCGCCGGCATCGCGCAAGGTGGTCCAGCAGAAGCGGATGGTAGTGGAGCCACCGGTCGCCTGATCGCCCAGCAAGGGATTGGAGTACAGCTTGCGATTGGGCGGTGCATGCTCGACCGTGATCTGGTCGAGGCCGACATCAAGTTCTTCGGCGAGCAAGGTGGCTTGCCCGGTGTATGCACCCTGGCCCATTTCGATGCAAGGCATCACCAGCTGCACGCTGCCGTCGGTGTTCACGCGCACAAACGCATTCGGCGCAAACTGCGGGTGATCCGCATCCAGGCGCGCGCCTTGTGTATATCCCCACACCCGACTGGCGCCGCCCAGCCACATGAAGGCCACCACCAGTCCGCCACGCTTGATCAGCTCGCGGCGTTGCGGGTTCGGCAACTCCAACTGGTTATCTACACGTAGCGTCATGGCGAACTCTCGGCAGTGAGCAGCGAACGGAGTGGTCGAACTCAGGCAATCGTTTGCGGCAGCGTCAGCTGCCCGGTGGCCGCCTGTTTGATCGCGGCGCGGATGCGAACATAGGTGCCGCATCGGCAAATATTGCCGGACATCGCCGCATCGATATCCGCATCGGTGGGCGTGGGCTTTGCCGCCAGCAATGCGGCGGCCGACATGATCTGCCCGGTCTGGCAATAGCCGCATTGCGCCACTTCGATGCCCAGCCACGCCTGTTGCACGCGCTTGCCCAGGTCGGTGGCGTTGAGTCCTTCGATGGTGGTGATCTTCTTGCCCACGGCACCGGTCACCGGCAGCACACAGGAGCGCACGGCCTGGCCATCCAGGTGCACGGTGCAGGCGCCGCATTGCGCCATGCCGCAGCCGAACTTGGTGCCATTGAGTCCCAGCACGTCACGCAATACCCACAGCAGCGGCATGTCCTCAGGTACGTCGACCTGGGTGTCCTGGCCGTTGATGGAAAGGACGATCATCGGGCTCTCCTTGACGAGACGGGGTCACCGTATTCGGGCAACGCGCTGGACCAGAGGCGGTGACAAGGTCACGCGGCGCTTGGATCGAGGCGATGTTCCTCCCGCCGAACGAAAGAACAAGTGAAGGGAGGGCCTGCGATCAGCCGCCACTGCTCGGGTATCGGACGGCGGCATTGACGCAGCATCGACACGCCCCGATGCTGACTTCACGCCATGAATGTCGCCCAGGAATTCGACTCGCTCTACCGCGCCGCCAAGGCGCTGACGCTCGATCGGGGCAGGGGCGAGGCCGCCCTGGTCACCATCACCCGCACGCGCGGTTCCACTTTCCGTCGCGCCGGGGCAAGCATGCTGGTGCACCGCGACGGCAGCATGGTCTGCGAGCTCTCGGGCGGCTGCCCGCAGCGGGATATCGTGCTGCGCGCGCAACACGCGATGGAGTGCGCCGAGGGCGCGCTGGTCGCCTACGGGCGCGACAGCAACTACGACGTGATGATCGAAACCGGCTGCGGCGGCGAGCTGGAAGTGCTGATCGAGCCGTGGCACGAAGCGGAGGATCTGCAGTTTCTCGATGCCATCGCGGCGCTGCACGCGCGGCGCACGCCCGGCGTCATGGCTTCGCTGTTCGCGGTGGATGGCGGCGCCATCGGCCGTCGGCCCATGCGGCTGGTGCAGGGCAGCGGCAGCCTGTGGACCAACATCGGGCAGGCGGCACTCAAGCAACAGGTTCTTGCGAACCTGCCGATGCAGGCGATCCCTACAGGCGGCGCCATCACGCAGCAGATGGACAACCAAGGCCAGCGTTACGACGCACTGCTGGAAACCCTGCGGCCGCCGCATGCGCTATTAATCGTGGGTGATAGCGCTGGTGCCAACCTGCTTGCCCAGCTCGGTCATCAGCTCGGCTGGCGCACCACGGTGGTGAGTACGCGCGAATCCGCCGAGCGGGCAACCGATGGCGTGCAGCGTGTCTACAAGACGCCGGTGGCCCTGCTGTCGGATGTGCTGCTGGATTCGCAGACCTCGGTGGTGGTCATGACCCACCGGCTGGAACTCGACCTGGCCTATGTCGCTCCCCTGCTGGCAACGCCGGTGCGCTACATCGGCGTGATCGGCTCGCGGCAGCGCGCGGATCAGGTGCGCGCGGCCTTCCCGCATGCCGACGATCGGCTGCATGTACCGGCCGGACTCGACATCGGCTCGGAGACGCCCCAGGAAATCGCGCTGGCCATTGCCGCGGAGATTCTCGCCCTGCGCCATGGTCGCAGCGGCGACTCGCTGGTGCATACGCAGACGTCCATCCATCCGTGACCGCGCTGCCGTTGCAGGTGGCAACCTTGATCCTCGCAGCCGGCGAAGCCCGTCGCTATGGCAGTCCAAAGCAACTGCTATCCATCGACGGCGAACCGATGGTCAGACGCATCGCCAGCAATGCGCTGGCGGCCGGACTGCGCCCGGTCATGGTGGTGGTCGGTTCTGGAGCGCAGCGAGTGCGCGAATGCCTCGATCTGCTGGACGTCCATACCGTGGAAAATATCCATTGGGCCAGCGGCATGGGCAGCTCGATCGCAGCCGGCGTCAAGGCGCTGATGATGCAACCGACAAGTTGGCAATCACTGATGGTGATGCTCGCCGACCAGCCTGCGATCCGCGTCGAGGATCTCGCGCGCATGCTTGCCAGGCATGCGCAATCGCCGCAACGCATCCTCGCCTGCCAGCATGGGGGTCGCTTCGGCCCGCCATGCATTTTTCCGTGGAGCCGTGCGAGCGAGCTTGCAGCGCTGGATGGCGCGAGTGGTGCGCACGTGCTGTTGCAGAGGCACGCAGCAACAGTCGATGGCTTCGACCTGGCAGCGGCGTTCTTCGATATCGATACGCCTGAGGACTACGCTGCGTGGCTGGCGCATCGAGGTGTGACTTCGATGGACGAATCCGGCTGACGCTGCGAGTGTGACTTCAGGCAGCGTGCTGGCGCGCGCTGCGCGGCGGCATGCCGGTCCAGCGCTTGAAGGCGCGACGGAACTCGCGCGGATCACTGAAGCCGATTTCCAGGCCGATTTCCGCCACGCTGAGCGAACCGCCATGCAGCAGTTCCAGCGCGCGTTCGGCGCGCACGCGGTCGTGGATTTCACGGAACACGCGGCCGCCTTCGGCCAGCCGGCGGCGCAGCGAGCGTTCGCTCATATTGAGCATGCGCGCCACATCCGGCAGCCGCGGCTGATGGCGCAGGTGGCTGCGCAACAGACGCTCCACCGACGCGACCACTTCCTGTTGCGGCCCTTCGATATCGTGCTGCTGCGTGCACAACGCCAGCGCCTGCTGCGCCGTCAGCGGATTGTGCGAGGGCAGCGGATGCTCCAGCCACTGCGCCGCGATCACCACGCGATTGTGGCGCGCGCCAAACAGCAGCTCGCACTGGAAGAAGTCCGCATAGTCCTGCACGTGCGCCGGGCGCGGATAGGTCAGCTCCAGTCGCAACGGACGGAACCCGGGACCGGCCAGCTCGCGCGCGATCGCCAGCGAGCTGGCAAACAACTCCTCGCACAGGAACGGCAGCAGCGGCGCGTCGTTGAAGCGCGGCCACACCGCCAGCGCCACCTCGCGCGGACTCACCACTTCGAAACTCACGTCGACCAGGCTGCCGCTCACGCGATGGTGCGCGATGCCCACCTTCATGGCGTCGCCGAAAGTGGCCGAGGTCATCATGGCCAGACCGAGCAGGCCAAAGCTGCCCAGCGTTTCTCCCCGACCCACCGCCAGGCCCAGGCCGGGCTCGCCGGTGGCCTGCAACGCGCGGCGGATCACCGAATGCGCCTGCCGATAGGAGACGCGCAAGGTGGGATCGTTCAATTGCTCGCGGGTCAGCCCCGAGCCGGCGAACCAGCCGTCACAGCGCTGCCCACGCGACAGGGCGAGCTGGGTCAGGTGCACCAGGATGTTCGGCGGCGTTTCGGCCACGGTAAAGCGTGCGTCGGCGCTCAGCGGCGCCGCAGCGGCTTCATCGGTGACCTGGCTGACGACAGCGGACGTCATGAAACGTGGCTCCCACCCCTGAGAGCGCCGGATGATCCGGCGTGATCGCTTGATCTATATCATGGCCTCGCCGCCAGCGCCTTATGCAATGCACAAGGCCGGCGCCGCCGCAGCCCAGGGAGAACGCCGATGAACACGCTTTTGCTCGCCTGCCGTCGCGCCGCCTGGCTGGCCCTGCTGCCGCTGGCCGCCTGCGCCCCGGTGCAGACGCCGGTCGCCAAGGTGTCGCCCGCCAGCGCCCGTTCCGTGGCCGCCTCGCTGCAGACGGCCGAGCTGCTGCCGGCCGCGCCCAAGGCCGGCACGCCGCGCTACGAGGCCGACCGCCAGATCTTCCTCGCCACCCGCAAGCTGCAGGACTCGCCGCGCTGGCTGCTGGCGCAGCAGGACGTGGATTACGCCACGCCCAAGCTGCTGGCCGATTTCAGCTGCGCCATGGGCGTGCCGCTGGACGCCGCGCAGATGCCCAAGCTGACCGCCCTGGTGGATGCCACCAGCAATGCGGCGGATGCCTCCACCGCGCCGGCCAAAAAGGCCAACCAGCGCCAGCGCCCGTTCCTGATCGACCAGGGCGCGACCTGTCAGTCCACCGTGCAGCTGGCGCACAGCTTCGACTATCCCTCCGGCCACGCCACCCGTGGTTGGGCCGTGGGGCTGGTGCTGGCCGAGCTGGCGCCTGATCGCGCGACCGACCTGCTGCTGCGGTCGCGCTCCTACGGGGACAGCCGTGTCGTCTGCGGCGTGCACAATCTCAGCGCGATCGAGGCCGGGGCGATGAACGGCGCCGCCGTCGTGGCCGTGCTGCACGCATCGCCCGCGTTCCAATCCAGCCTTGCCGATGCCAGGCTGGAATTGGACGCCTACCGCGTGGCCAATCCCGGCGCGACCAGCCCGCAGTGTTCCGCGCTGAAGGCCTTGATCGAGCCCACGCCATACTGAGTACGTCTGAGACGGCGTAAGCTGCCTGCCTGGATCGCTGCGACATGCCACGGAGACGGGTGCATGGATCAGGAGACTTCCTCGACGTTCGATGTGCTGATCATCGGTGCCGGCCTGTCCGGCATCGGCATGGCGTGCCATCTGGCGATGGAACATCCGCAGCTGCGCGTGGCGCTGATCGAACGGCGTGCGGCGATGGGCGGCACCTGGGATCTGTTCCGCTATCCCGGCGTGCGCTCGGACTCGGACATGTTCACGTTCGGCTACGCGTTTCGCCCCTGGCATGCGCTGGATGTGATGGCCGACGGCGACGCCATCCGCCACTACGTGATCGACACGGCACGCGAATACGGCGTGGACGGGAAGATCCACTACGGCCTGAAAGTGCTCACTTCATCGTGGTCGAGCGCACAACGACGGTGGCGCGTGCAGGTGCTCGACGAGGCGCGCGGCGAAACACGTGATTTCAGTGCTCGCTTCCTGATCGTCTGCACCGGCTACTACAACTACGACCGCGGCTACCTGCCGGTGTTTCCCGGCATCGATCGCTACCAGGGCCAGTGCGTGCATCCACAGCAGTGGCCGCCCGGGCTGGACTATCGCGGCAAGCGCGTGGTGGTGATCGGCAGCGGCGCCACCGCGGTGACGCTGGTGCCGGCGATGGCTGGCGATGCCGCGCACGTGACGATGGTGCAGCGCTCGCCCAGCTACATTTTGTCGTTGCCGAGCTACGACAAGATCTCCGCGGTGATGCAGCGCGTGCTGCCCAAGTCGCTGGTGTTTCGCATGGCGCGACGGCGCAATATTTTCCTCACGCGCTTCATCTACAAGGCGGCGCGGCGCTGGCCGGACAAAGTACGCGCCTTCCTCATCGGCGGCGTGCGGCGCAAGTTGGGCGAGGGCGCCGACATGCGGCACTTCACGCCTGCGTACGAACCGTGGGACCAGCGTTTGTGCATCGTGCCGGACGGCGATCTATTTGCGGCGATCAAGAGCGGCAAGGCATCCGTCGTCACCGACTGCATCGCCAGGTTCACCGAGCGCGGCATCCAGCTGACATCCGGTGACGAGCTCGATGCCGATATCGTCATCACCGCCACCGGCCTCAGCATGCAGACGCTGGGCGGCATGAACCTCGAAGTGGATGGGCAGCCGCGCGTGATGGGCGAACTGATCACCTACAAGAGCGTGCTGCTGCAGGACACGCCCAACTTCGCCTACATCTTCGGCTACAGCAATGCGGCGTGGACGCTCAAGGCAGATCTGGCCGCCAAATACGTCTGCCGCCTGCTCGCCCATATGCGCGAATCGGGCATCGAAGTGGTGACGCCGCGTGCGCCAGACGATGAGCGCCAGGCCGAATCGATCCTGGGGGCGCTAACCTCGGGTTACGTGCAGCGCGGTGCGCCGGTATTGCCCAAGCAGGGACGCTCGCTGCCGTGGCGTGTGTTGAACAACTATGAGCGCGATTGCGAGATGTTGCTGAAGCAACCGGTGGCGGATGAGGCGCTTGAGATGGTGACGGCACGCTAGCTTGTTGTGGGAGCGCACCCTGTGCGCGACAACCTCACGAAGCGATACCGACACGTCGCCGCAGTCGCGCACAGGGTGCGCTCCCACAGAGGAAGACCGATTGAAGAACTACGAGCGCGATTGCGAGATCTTGCTCAAGCAGCCGGTGGCGGATGGGGCGTTGGAGATGGTGACGGCACGCTAGCTTGTTGTGGGAGCGCACCCTGTGCGCGACAACCTCACGAAGCGATACCGACACGTCGCCGCAGTCGCGCACAGGGTGCGCTCCCACAGAGGAAGACCGATTGAACAACTACGAGCGCGATTGCGAGATGTTGCTAAGGCAGCCGGTGGCGGATGAGGCGCCGGAAATCGCGACGGTGCGGTAGCTTGTTGTGGGAGCGCACCCTGTGCGCGACAACCTCACGGAGCGATATCGACACGGCGCCGCAGTCGCGCACAGGGTGCGCTCCCACAGAGGAAGACCGATTGAACAACTATGAGCGCGATTGCGAGATGTTGCTCAGGCAGCCGGTGGCGGATGAGGCGCTGGAAATCGTGACGGTGCGATAGCTTCTTGTGGGAGCGCACCCTGTGCGCGACAACCTCACGGAGCGATACCGACATGGCGCCGCAGTCGCGCACAGGGTGCGCTCCCACAAGGGAGGACCCGGCGCGTCAGGGGTGCTGCGATGCCTTCTTCCACTGCATCACCCACCCCGTGAGATCGGCAAACTGCTTGTCCTGCCCCTCGCGCATCGACATGCCCACCGCCGCGCCAGCCACGCGGCCGGACGGATCGATCAGCATCAGCGTCGGATAGATGCTGACACCCAACGTGTCGATCAACGATTGGCCGTCGTGCAATACCGGCCAGGTCAAACCACGATCGGCGACGAACTTGCGAGCGGTGTCGACATCGTCGAACGTGATCGCGACAAAATTCATGTCGCCGTTCGCGTGTGCATAGGCATTGAGCACCGGCACTTCAGCGATGCAGGGCGCGCAGTCGGCGAAAAAGAAACTCACCAGGGTATAGCGGCCACGCAAGTCGCTGAGCCGCTGCGTATCGCCCTTCAGCGACGGCAGCTCGAACGGCGGGAACGCATTGCCACGCCCAAACGAGAAACGGCCCGCTCCCGTGGTGGCGCCCGGCGGACGCAGGCGCAGCATCGCGGCGTTGGCCTTGCTGTCGAGGGTGCTGCTGTAACTGCGGCCCTGGCCGAGCTGCTGTGCGAACGCGGCGTAGCCCAGCGGCTTGCCGGCCGCGTCGAGGTAATGGACGTCGGGTGAGGGACCCAGCTGCAGGCTGGCGACGAAAGCGGATTCATCGTTCTGCGCGTCCGCTGCGTGCAGCGGACAGAACATGAGAGCGAAGGTGAACAGACCAAACAGTCGCCAAGCATGCCGCATGCGGGCTCCCTTCGAACGTTCGGGCCGGCGCAGTGGCGCCGGCCCGTGCCGTGCTTACTCGCCGATGGTGAGCAGCGAGGCGTTGCCGCCAGCGGCGGTGGTGTTGATGGTGAGCGTGCGCTCGCCGGCAAAACGCAGCAGGTAGTGCGGGCCGCCCGCCTTCGGGCCGGTGCCCGACAGGCCTTCGCCGCCGAACGGCTGCACGCCGACCACCGCACCGATCTGGTTGCGGTTGACGTAGCAGTTGCCCACGCGTGCACGACTCTGGATGAACTCCACCGTGTCGTCGATGCGGCTGTGGATGCCCAACGTCAGGCCGTAACCGGTGGCGTTGATCTGGTCCACCACCTTCGGCAGTTCGTCGGCCTTCCAGCGGATCACATGCAGCACCGGGCCGAAGATTTCGCGGGTCAGCGTGGCCAGGCTCGGGATTTCGTAGGCACGCGGCGCGAAGAACGTGCCGTTGCCAGTGGTGGCCGGATCGAGCGCCACTTCGCCGATCTTCTTCGCTTCCTTGTCCATGCGTGCGGCATGGTCGACCAGGATCTTCTTGGCGTCCTCGTCGATCACCGGACCCACGTCGGTCGACAGCTGGCCCGGATCGCCCACCTTCAACTCAGCCATCGCGCCAGCGAGCATCGCATTGACCTTGTCGGCGACGTCTTCCTGCACGAACAGTACGCGGGCGGCCGAGCAACGCTGGCCGGCGGACTGGAACGCCGAGGAGATGACGTCCTTGACGATCTGCTCCGGCAGCGCGGACGAGTCGGCGATCATGGCGTTCTGGCCGCCGGTTTCGGCGATCAGCGCAGCGATCGGTGCATTGCGCGCGGCGAGCGCGCGGTTGATTGCCCAGGCGGTCTCGGTCGAACCGGTGAAGGCCACGCCGGCCACGCGCGGATCGCGCGTCAGCGCGGCGCCGACGGTGGCGCCGTCGCCCGGCAGGTACTGCAGCACCTCGGCAGGCACGCCGGCGTCATGCAGCAGCTTCACCGCGACATAGCCGATCAGGCTGGTCTGCTCGGCGGGCTTGGCGATCACGCTGTTGCCGGCGGCGAGCGCGGCGCTGACCTGGCCCAGGAAGATCGCCAGCGGGAAGTTCCACGGGCTGATGCAGACGAACACGCCGCGGCCGTTCAAGAACAATTGATTGCTCTCGCCGGTGGGGCCGGGCAACTGTTCCGGATGGCCAAACAGGCGGCGCGCCATGGTCGCGTAGTAACGCAGGAAGTCGGCGGCCTCGCGAATTTCGGCGATGGCGTCGGGCAGGCTCTTGCCCGCCTCGCGCACGCACAGCGCGATGAACTCGCCGCGGCGCGCTTCGAGCTGCTCGGCGGCGTGCTCGAGGATCGCCGCGCGGCTGGCGGCCGGCAGACGATCCCACGCGTGATGCGCGCTCACCGCATTGGCCAGCGCCTTGTCGACGGTGGCGCTGTCGGCGGTGACATAGCTGCCCACGGTCTGGCGACGGTCGGCGGGATTGGTCACCTGCACGGTGGCGCCGGTGCTCTTGGCACCCGGCACCAGCGGCTCGGCGTTCCACGGACCGCTCTTGCTCTGGATCGCCTCGGCGAGGGCCTTCAGTTCGTTGTCGTTGGAGAAATTGACGCCCATGGAATTCTTCCGCAGTTCACCGTAGAGATTCACCGGCAGGGGGATGCGCGGGTGAGGAATGGAGGCAAAGGAGCGCACGGTCTCGCACGGATCGGCGACCAGTTCGCGCACCGGCAGCGTTTCGTCGACCACGCGGTTGACGAAGCTGGTGTTGGCGCCGTTTTCGAGCAGGCGGCGCACCAGGTAAGGCAGCAGGTCTTCATGCGTGCCCACCGGCGCGTACACACGGCACGGCACGTTGAGATTCTGCTTGCCGATCACTTCGGCGTAGAGGTCCGTGCCCATGCCGTGCAGGCGCTGGTTCTCGTACGGACGACCCTGCGAGAGGTGATACACGGCGGCGATGGTGTGCGCGTTGTGCGTGGCGAACTGCGGGTAGATCAGTGCCGCGCCCGCATCGAACAGCTTGCGCGCGCACGCGAGGTACGACACGTCGGTGTTCGGCTTGCGCGTATACACCGGATAACCGGCGAGGCCGTTTTCCTGCGCGCGCTTCACTTCCGCGTCCCAGTACGCGCCCTTGACCAGGCGCACGTACCAGCGGCGGCCGCTGGCGCGCGCGGTTTCGATCAGCCAGTCGATCACGAACGGCGTGCGCTTGGCATAGGCCTGCACCACGATGCCCAGGCCGTTCCAACCTTCCAGCGACGGATGCGCGAATACGTCGCCGAGGATGTCGAGCGACAGTTCAAGGCGATCGGCTTCTTCAGCGTCCACCGAGAGCGCAATGCCGTTCTTCATCGCCAGCTGCGACAGCTCAAGCAGCTTGGCGGTGAGGTCGCGGCGCGCGATCTCGCGCTTGGCCACTTCGTAGCGCGGATGCAGCGCGGACAGCTTCACCGAGATCGACGGCGCATCGGTGTGATTGGCAAACGGACCGCGCGAGCCGATCGCGGCAATCGCGTTGCGGTAATCCTGCTGGTAGCGCTCGGCGGTTTCGCTGGTGAGCGCGGACTCGCCCAACATGTCGTAGGAGTAGCGATAGACCGCGTATTCCTTCTGCGCACAACGGTCCAGCGCATCGCCGATGGTCTGTCCCATCACAAACTGGTGGCCCATGATGCGCATGGCCTGGCGCACCGCCAGGCGGATCGCCGGCTCGCCCGCGCGGCCGACCAGACGACGCAGCGCGCCGGTGAAATCGTGGCGCGTCTCTTCCGACAGCGTGACCAGCTTGCCGGTGAGCATCAGGCCCCAGGTGGAGACGTTGACGAACAACGACTCGCTCTGGCCCAGGTGCTTCTTCCAGTTCGCATCGCCCAGCTTGTCGCGGATCAGCTTGTCGGCGGTGGTCTTGTCCGGGATGCGCAGCAGCGCTTCGGCCACGCACATCAGCAGCACGCCTTCTTCCGACGACAGGTCGTACTGGCGCATGAAGGATTCGACGGCGCTCTGGTCCTTGGCGCGGGCGCGCACCCGGCTCACCAGTTCGGCGGCCAGGTCGATCACCTTTTCGCGCTCGACCGGCGGCAAGGTGGCCTGGGCCAGCAGGTCGTTGACCGCTTCGGTCTCGTCGCGCAGCCAGTTGGCGGTGATGCGTGCGCGTGCCGGCTCGACAGCGGTCGGCAATTCGGGGCTGAGAATAGGTTGTGTCACAGGGTTTTAGCCGAAACGTGATGGGGCGGGGAATCGCGGGATTGTACGCGTGGGGGCATACGCACGCGACCGTACGTGGTGCTGCGGTGCGGTAGGCGGGCGCTGACACCTTATATATGGGCGGGAATGGCGGTTGGGTAGTAGGCCGGGGGCAAGGAGTGAGGTCGTGAAGACCGGCCGCCGGGCCTGCCGTACGGTCGTGCGACCGATGGGATCTCAGGCGAGGCGTGTGGCAAACCGTCGCACCCGGTGCGCGGCGTCGGGTCGCCGGTGCGGACGCCGTCGTCGCGTCGCCTCTATCCCCATGACAATCCACGCAAACGCGCTGAGATCAAGCTGACGCAATGATCAGCTCGCACATCCTTGCGCATTCATCCCTGCTTCAAATCAAGCACATGCGTCATTCTTGCTCCCCGACGCGGTCGCGGCCTATCATGCTTGGGTTCCAGGCACGCCGGGTTCTCATGATCGTGCTTCGACCAGCAGCAGCCGGCTTGCCGTGCGCAACGATGTGGCTCAAGCCCAATCGTGCACTGAGCCGACGCGACCTGCGTCGATTGATCGGAGTTCTGGCGGCGCTGGCGCTGACGACGGCCGTGTTGGGAGCATGGCAGGGGAATGTCTTCGCTCCTTTGTTTGCACTGGTCGAGTCTTCCGCGGTGGCTTTCGCCCTTGGCGTAGCCTGGCGGGCCGGCGACCGCAGCGAACGCATCACCCTCGACGAATCGTCGCTGGAGGTGCAATTCCTGCCAGGTCGTCGCAGTGCGCGCTTTCCCAGCTATTGGGTGCGTGTGCAACTGCGGTCCGGCCAGGGGAGGGCGCGTCTGCTGCTGACGTCGCACGGACGCGAGCTGGAAATCGGCAGTTTTCTCGGGGAAGAGGAACGCGCCGAGCTGTCAAGGAAACTCATGGTGTTGCTGGCGGAGCTCAACCAACAGCAGCGCAGGTAGGTTCAACAAAGGTGCAAACATGACATCTGGCGGCATCAAGCCTGGCAGCATCAAGCGAGCGGTAGCGGCAAGCGCACTCTTCGCTCTAACCATGTTCGGCGGCGTGGCCTCGGCCAATCCGCAGCCAGGGCAGTTGAACATGACCCGCGGCGCGTCGACCTGGTCGCCCGAGGCCTACTTCCTCAACAATGTCGCGCTCGGCGTCTGCGTCGTGATCGGCATTCTGGTGTTCGGCGCGATGTTCATCGCGATGTTCCGCTTCCGCAAATCGCGCGGCGCGGTCGCCGAAAAGTGGTCGCACAACACGACGCTTGAAATCGTGTGGACCACCATCCCCGTGATCATCCTCATCGTGCTGGCCTATCTCGCCACGGGCGGCCTGCGCACCTTCGCCGACACCACCGGTTCGGAGATGACCGTCAAGGTCACCGGTTACCAGTGGAAGTGGCGCTACGACTATGTCGAGTACAAGGGCAAGGCGATCGACAAGGTCGGCTTCATGTCCAAGCTCGATCGCGAGAGCGACGAGACGCGCCAGCTGCATTCGGGCCTGGATCCGAACGCGGTGAAGGTCGACGGTTACAACACCTACCTGATCAACGTGGACAAGCCGCTGGTGGTACCGGTGGGCACCAAGATCCGCTTCGTGATCACCGCCGGCGATGTGATCCACTCCTGGTGGGTGCCGGCGCTGGGCTGGAAGATGGACGCCATCCCGGGCATCGTCAACGCCGCCTGGACCAATATCGTCGAGCCGGGCGTGTATCGCGGCCAGTGCGCCGAACTGTGCGGCCAGGATCACGGCTTCATGCCGATCGTGGTGCAGGCCTTGCCGAAGGCCGAATTCGACAAGTGGCTGGCCGATCAGCAGGCCGAGGCGAACAAGCCGCAGCAGCCGGCGCAGCCTGCCGCTCCGGCGGCGGCCTCCACCGCTGCCGCGCCCGCCACGGCGCAGGCAACCGACGCACCTGCTTCCCAGGGCCACCAGGGCTAATCGCCCATCACAGCATTCGTATTTAGGTAGAGGTGCAAGGCATGGCCCACGCAGCTACACACGATCACCACGACGACCATCACGGCGCGCCGAAGAATTTCTTTGTGCGCTGGTGCATGTCCACCAACCACAAGGACATCGGCACGCTGTACCTGGTGTTCTCGTTGCTGATGTTCTTCATTGGCGGCAGCTTCGCGATGGTGATCCGCGCGGAACTGTTCAAGCCCGGCCTGCAGCTGGTGCAGCCGTACTTCTTCAACGAAATGACCACGATGCATGCGCTGGTCATGATCTTCGGCGCGGTGATGCCGGCCTTCGTGGGCCTGGGCAACTGGATGATCCCGCTGATGATCGGTGCGCCGGATATGGCGTTGCCGCGCATGAACAACCTGTCGTTCTGGATCCTGCCGTTCGCCTTCTCGCTGCTGCTGTCCACGCTGTTCCTTCCGGGCGGTGGCCCGGCCGGCGGCTGGACCATGTACCCGCCGCTGTCGCTGCAGGGTGACTCGGTCGCCTACCTGGTGTTCGCGGTCCACTTGATGGGTATCAGCTCGATCATGGGCGCGATCAACATCATCGCGACCATCCTCAACATGCGCGCGCCGGGCATGGACCTGCTCAAGATGCCGGTGTTCGTGTGGAGCTGGCTGATCACCGCCTTCCTGCTGATCGCCGTGATGCCGGTGCTGGCCGGTGCGGTGACCATGCTGCTCACCGACAAGTACTTCGGCACCAGCTTCTTCAATGCCGCTGGCGGTGGCGACCCGGTGCTGTTCCAGCACATCTTCTGGTTCTTCGGCCACCCCGAGGTCTACATCATGATCTTGCCGGCCTTTGGCCTGGTCTCCGAGATCATCCCGACCTTCGCGCGCAAGCCGATCTTCGGCTACAAGGCGATGGTGTTCGCCATCGCGTCGATCGCCTTCCTCTCGTTCATCGTGTGGGCGCACCACATGTTCGCGGTGGGTCTGCCGCTGGGCGGCGAAATCTTCTTCATGTACGCGACGATGCTGATCGCGGTGCCGACCGGCGTGAAAGTGTTCAACTGGGTCAGCACCATGTGGGGCGGCTCGATGACCTTCGAAACGCCGATGCTGTTCGCCATCGCGTTCGTCATCCTGTTCACCATCGGCGGCTTCTCCGGCCTGATGCTCGCGCTCGCCCCGGCGGACTTCCAGTATCACGACACCTACTTCGTAGTGGCGCACTTCCACTACGTGCTGGTGACCGGTGCGATCTTCGCGATCATCGCGGGCACGTACTACTGGCTGCCGAAGTGGACCGGCCACATGTATTCCGAGACGTGGGGCAAGATCCACTTCTGGAACAGCGTGATCTGGGTCAACGTGTTGTTCTTCCCGCAGCACTTCCTGGGCCTGGCCGGCATGCCGCGCCGTATCCCGGATTACAACGTGGCCTTCGCCAACTTCAACATGATCAGCTCGATCGGCGGTTTCCTGTTCGGCGCCTCGCAGTTGATCTTCCTCGGCGTGATCGTGCACGCGGTGTGGTTCTCCAAGAAGAAGGCACCGGACCGCGTGTGGGAAGGCGCCAAGGGCCTGGAGTGGACGCTGCCGTCGCCCGCGCCGTATCACACGTTCGATGTGCCGCCGGTCATCCATGATGACGAACTGGCACACGGCCACGTCGAAGACTGATCCAAGCATTGCCGCTCCGGTTTCGCGCCGGAGCGGAAGGAAGCGAAACGATGAACCAGCCGTCCATGACAACGATCGAGCAGGCCCGCAAGAAAGGTGTGCGACTCACCGTCACGGTGTTTGGCGGCATCGCTTTTGCGATCTTCGTGCTTTCGCTGTTGCAGGGACTGAAGTACTCCTGACGCAACCGCCGTATTCCTCCGCGATGCCGAGCGGCATCACGGGTTGCAGCCCGGGCGACGAATGCGCGGGCGGATGTTGACAGAGCATTCCATAGGGATCTCAGCATGGCCCAGCAAGAAGGCGTTTATTTCGTTCCATCCAAGAGCCAGTGGCCGATCGTGGCCGCGGTGGTCATGTTCGTCACCGTGCTCGGTGCCGCGCATTGGCTGAATGCGCCCCCGGGTGAAGCGGGCTTTGGCAAGACCATGCTCACCGTCGGCATCGTCGGCATCCTGCTGATGTTCTTCGGCTGGTTCCGCTCGGTGATCCGCGAATCGCTGGCGGGCAACTACAACAGCCAGGTGGACCGCTCGTTCCGCATGGGCATGATGTGGTTCATCTTCTCCGAGGTGATGTTCTTCGGCGCCTTCTTCGGTGCGCTGTTCTACGCCCGCATGTTCGCGGTGCCGTGGCTTGGGGGCGAAGGCCATGGTGTGCTCACCCACCAGTTCCTGTGGAGCGACTACGCCGCTTCGTGGGGCGCTGGCGGTGGTGGTGGCCCGGAGCGCATCGGCGGTAGTTTCGAGACGGTGCTGCCGTGGGGCCTGCCGCTGCTCAATACGTTGATCCTGCTCTCCTCGAGCGTCACGGTGACCATTGCGCACCATGCGCTGAAGGCCGGCCAGCGCGCCAAGATCCTGTGGTTCCTCGGCTTCACCGTGCTGCTGGGCGCCACCTTCCTGTGGTTCCAGGCGCACGAGTACATCGAGGCCTATAAGGAACTCAACCTCACGCTGCAGAGCGGCGTGTACGGTTCGACCTTCTTCATGCTCACCGGCTTCCACGGCATGCACGTGACGCTGGGCACCATCATGCTGGCCATCATCTGGCTGCGCGTGGCCAAGGGCCATTTCACCAAGGAACACCACTTCGCGTTCGAAGCGGTGGCCTGGTACTGGCACTTCGTCGACGTGGTGTGGCTGGGCCTGTTCATGTTCGTCTACATCCTCTGAGACGCTGGCGCGTCGCAGCAAAAAGCCCGCCGAAAGGCGGGCTTTTTTGTGGGACATACATGCGGACATCCTCCCTATCTTTGTGGGAGCGCACCCTGTGCGCGACACCGACAACGCGGTAGCCGCGGAGGCACCGCGGTGGTCCAAAGGTTGCGCTCCGTCGGCGTCGCGCACAGGGTGCGCTCCCACAAAGGGGTTAATCCCACAACGGGCGGGTGAGAGGGGTCCCAAAACAAAGGCCCGCCAATGGCGGGCCTTCGATGGAACCGGATGTCGCAGCGAGGCGCCGGCAGCGGTTGAACGCTACAATTACTGGCCCACGCCGTGCGGGTGGAGCCAGCCCATCCAGATGCCGAACACGACCATCAGGATGAGCAGCACCGACAACCCGATGCGACGCGTCAGCGCCCACACCGTGCGCTTGCTGCCTTCCTTGTCGGTCATCATGAAGTACAGGGCCTGACCAAGATTGAACAACACCACCAGCAGCAGAATCACCAGCGCATATTTGTAGATGGTTTCCACGTGATTGGTCCGAACGTTTTTGACATCCGCAGTATAGCGGTCGTGCACGGCGCCACCGCGTGAAGTGGCTGCGCCGTCCATCCTGGTTCGCACTGCTGCTGACAGCGGTGAGTGCCTTGTTGTTCATACGTTTGGGCGTGTGGCAGCTGCATCGCGCGGACGAGAAAGAGCAGATTCTGCGACGGTATGCCACAGCGGAAACCGCTGCGCCGCGCGACTTTGCCGCAGTGGCCTCAAATCCCCCCATCGATGCGTTCGCCCGCGTCGACGTGCAGGGCACGTACCTCGCCGATCGGCTCTATCTGCTCGACAATCCCAAGCACGACCAGCGCGGTGGTGTGGAAGTCTATGCGCCTTTCCGTCCGCGCAACGGCGATCGTCTGTTGCTGGTCGACCTGGGTTTTCTTCCTGGCAACGGAACGCATCAGGCGCCGCAATTGCCGCCGCTGCCCACCGGCGCGCAGGAGCTGCACGGCCTCTACGTGCCCGCGCCCGGCGTCGGCTTCGAGATGGGCGGCAATGCGCTCGCCCAGCAGACGAGCTGGCCCAAGACCACCATTTATCTCGAGCTGCCCCAGGTGGCTGCCGATCTCGGCGCCACGCTGTATCCGCAGGTGCTCGCGCTCGACGCGGAGCCTGCCTCCATCTATGTGCGCGAACACACCATCGATTTCTCCTCGATGCCGCCCGCGCGCCACCGTGCCTACGCGTTCCAGTGGTTCACCTTCGCCCTGGCGGTGGTGGTGATCCTGCTGGTGCTGCATCGTCGTCGTCCTTCCCGACCGGACAAGTCATGAATACACCCGATCCCGCCGCCCTGCGCGCAAGCCGACGAAAACTGCTGTTGATCATGCTGGTGTTCGCCGCGCCGATCGTGGCGGCCATGCTGCTCACCTTCGCGGGCTGGCAGCCGTCCGGCAAGGCCAATGGTCTAGCCGTGATGCCGCAGCGAAATTTCGCCACCGAACAGGTACCGGTGTCGCTCACCAATGGCGACACCTGGGCCTGGCGCGCGAAGGAGCCGCAGCTCACCCTGGTCGCGCTGGCCGGTCCCGGCTGCGCCAAGCAATGCATGGACGTGCTGACCAAGATGGCCGCGGCGCGCCTCACGCTCAACCAGAATGCGCCGCGCCTGCGCCTGCTCTACGTCGGCAAGCCGCCAGCGGACGCTGCGGCGACGGGCATGACCAATTACTGGAAGCTCGGCCAGGATTCGATGGGTGCGCTGGCTCCCTTCGCGCCGACCACGCCGGACAGCGTCAATGCGCTGCTGGTGGAGTCGGACGGCACCGCGTTGTCGTTCTATCCCGCAGGCTTTGATCCCACCGGCTTGCGCAAGGATCTGCAGAAGGTGATCCGCTGATGACTTCCCGTTCCATCAAGGTGCTGCGCGGGCTGGCCTTGCTTGCCGCAGTGTTCGCCTTTGGCGTGGTGATGTTTGGTGCCTTCGTGCGTCTGTCCAATGCCGGTCTGTCGTGTCCCGACTGGCCGACCTGTTACGGACGCGCCGCATGGCCGGAACAGCAGCACGAGATCGCCCAGGCGAACCAGGCCTTCCCGGATCGCCCCTACGAAACGCATAAGGCCTGGCGCGAGCAGGTGCATCGTTTTCTTGCCGGCACGCTCGGCACGCTGGTGTTCGCGCTGGCCCTGATCGCCAGCTGGCGTCGACCGTGGGCACGCTATGCGGTGATCGTCGGCGCGCTGTGCGCGGCGATCGGCGTCGGCATGTATATCAAGGGCGAACATCACTGGTCCTTGCTGGTATCGCTGTTCGCTATCGGCTTGCCCTTGATCGCGGCGATCGGACTGGATCGCCCGGGCGCGTGGCGCATCAGCGTGCTCGCGCTGTCGGTGGTGGTGTTCCAGGCCATGCTCGGCATGTGGACGGTGACGCTGCTGTTGAAGCCCATCGTGGTGATGGGCCATCTGCTGGGCGGCATCACGACCTTCGCGCTGCTGGCCTACGCCGCGTTGCGATTCGCTGGGGTGGGCTCGAACGACGACCGCTACGCGGGACTGCGCAACGCGGTGATCGTCGGCATCGTCCTGCTGCTCGCGCAGATCGCGCTGGGCGGCTGGACATCCTCCAATTATGCCGCACTCGCCTGCGGCACCGATTTTCCCAAGTGCCTGGGGCAATGGATGCCGCCCACCGATTTCGAGCAGGGTTTCGTGCTGTGGCGCGGGATCGGCGTGAACTATGAAGGTGGCGTGCTAGACATGGCCGCGCGCAGCGCCATCCAGATCGCCCATCGCATCGGCGCGCTGGTGGTATTTTGCTACCTCGCGTGGTTGTCGCACCGCGTCTCGCGCCGCGGCCTGCGTGGACTGGGCGTGGCCATCGCGCTGGTGCTGGTGACCCAGGTGCTGCTGGGCATCAGCAACGTGCACTTCGGGCTGCCGTTGCCGGTGGCGACGCTGCACAATGGCGTGGCGGCGCTGCTCTTGTTCACCTTGCTGGCGACGTTGGCACGTACGCAAAAGCGTCGCGACGACGCGATGTTTGTTTCCCACGGATACCGATGACGATGAGCAGCCGTTTCCATGAGTACCTGGAACTGACCAAGCCGCGCGTGGTGGCGCTGCTGGTGTTCTGCGCCGTGATCGGCATGTTCCTCGCCGTGCCCGGCATTCCGCCGTGGCGCGCGCTGGTGTTCGGCACGCTGGGCATCTGGATGGCGTCCGGTTCCGCCGCAGCGTTCAACCACCTGATCGATCAGCGCATCGACAAGGTGATGGCGCGCACCGCGCATCGCCCATTGGCCACCGGTCAACTGAAGCCGAAGCAGGTGCTGACGTTTGCACTCGCGCTGGGCGCGGTGTCGATGCTGATCCTGGTGTTCCTGGTCAATCCGCTGACCGCGCTGCTCACCTTCGGCGGCCTGATCGGCTATGCCGTGATTTACACGGCGTATCTGAAGCGCGCGACGCCACAGAACATCGTGATTGGCGGCTTGGCAGGTGCGATTCCGCCGGTGCTGGGTTGGACGGCTGTCACCGGTGCGCTGCATCCGTTTGCGCTGCAGCTGTGCCTGATCATCTTCGTGTGGACGCCGCCGCATTTCTGGGCCCTGGCGATCTTCCGCCGCGACGATTACTCGCGCGCCCAGGTGCCGATGCTGCCGGTGACGCACGGCGTGGTGTTCACGCGCTGGCATGTGCTGTTCTACACGATCCTGCTGGTACTGGTGACGCTGTTGCCGGGGCTTACCGGTTATAGCGGCATGGTTTATCTGGGCGGTGCGGTGGTCCTTGGCGTTGGCTTCCTTTACTACGCGATCCGTCTGCTCAATCCGCCGGATGAGTTTTTCGCGATGAAGGTGTTCAACTATTCCATCGTGTATCTGATGGCGTTGTTTGCGTTTTTGCTGGTGGACCATTGGGTGATGGAGCCGTTGGTGCAGCACCAGGGTGTGGTGATTGAGCGATCGCTTTAGTTCGTTATCGCGCTTTTGACCGTCATTCCTGCGAAAGCAGGAGGCGCTTTTCAACAGCCGAATGGCTGGTCTTCCAGCTTTTGATCGTCATTCCTGCGAAAGCAGGAATCCAGTGACTTCGCGCCTCGATTGTCGCGATATGGCCAGCGTGCCGCCTACGCGGCGGGCGTTTCGAACGGCTGCCGCCGCTCGAGTCACTTTTCTTTTGCTGGCCCAAAAGAAAAGTAACCCAAAGAAAATGGCCTGATAACGCCCGCAGCATTGTGTTGGGATAAGCCCGAACGGTTGAGGCAGGCCGTCAGGGGGCAACCTCCGAGGGTACACAGGGGTACCTCAAAACGCTGCGCAACGCGCCCGAATCGCTGAGGACTTAAAGCGGGGCCTCGCTGCGCATCGGCTTTTGGCCAGCAGGTTGCGAATGGCGTACCGCGCCTGGCGCTGCGCTTGTCTGTGGGAGCGCACCCTGTGCGCGACCGTCCCGCCGGGGTGTACCGCTCCGTAGGTTTGTCGCGCACAGGGTGCGCTCCCACAAATAGCCAATCGGCAGGTTCCATTCTCCCTGGGTACACCTTGTAGGAGCGCACCTTGTGCGCGACCGCAGCGCATGGGTGTACCGCTCCGTCAGGTGGTCGCGCACAGGGTGCGCTCCTACAACAGACCAACAACG
>NZ_JPLA01000024.1 GCF_001010355.1 Dyella japonica DSM 16301
GTGTCTGGCGGAGAGGGTGGGATTCGAACCCACGGTACGCTTACACGTACGCCTGATTTCGAGTCAGGTACATTCGACCACTCTGCCACCTCTCCAAAGATGTGCGTGTGGTCCACGCGAGCCGACGATTTTACGTAATGACGTAAAGGCTGGCAATGGGGGCAGGGGCATTTCGGACAAGATAAACGCTATTGACTAGCGCAATGCCGCTCCCCAGCGGTCTGCGCGTGGCAAATAGTGGTTGCCGGGGTCCAATGAGAGGGCGACGCGGGTGGCTCGGCCGGTGATCTCGTTGCGGGGGAAAAAGCCGAAATAGCGCGAGTCGGCGCTGTTGTCGCGGTTGTCGCCCAGCAGCAGGTACTGGTCGGGTGGCACCGTCACGGGGCCGAAGTCGCGCGTGTGGCCCTGGGCGGCAATCGACCACCGCACGGCGTGGCTGAGCTGGCCGGTGTTCTCCATGGCGTACAGCGCCGGATCCTCGCGATCGTCGCGGATGCCGGCGACCTGGGTAAAGCGGTATTCGGCCGCCTTGCCGTTCACATACAGGTGGTTCTGCAGCAGGGCGATCTGGTCGCCGGGAACGCCGATGACGCGTTTCACCAGTCGCTCGCCCGCTGCGCTGGAATCGAGCACCACGATGTCACCCCGTTGCGGGTCGGCGCGGTGGAGCAGCGATACATGGGTGAATGGTACGCGCAGGTCATAGGCGGCTTTGTCGACCACGATGCGGTCACCGACTTCGATGGTCGGCTGCATCGAGCCGGTGGGCACCACGTTCCAGTCGGCGACGGCGCTGCGGAACATGAACATGCAAAGCATGAAGGTGAGGAAGCCCTTGTTGTTCGCCAACAGCCTGGTCAGTCGTTGCATGGACGTGCCCCTCCGATCGCGTTCCTGTGTGGACCGCGCTTGGCGCCTTAAGTTTCACCTCTGAAGTGAGCAAGCAAAGGCACGCGTGGCGCGCCGCCAGGCGCGAAGCTTTCCCCCGCGCTTCACTTGGGAGAACGCTATGAAAGCAGCAAGCCTGGTACTGCTGGCAGCAGGGTTGAGCGATTCGGCACGGGCGTCGCCATCGCCCCAGGCCGTGGTGCAGGCAATGTTTGACGCCTTCAACCGGCACGATGCGGCGGCGATGGCGAGCCTGTATGCGGATGATGCCAGGCTGGCCTCGTCCGATTTTTGTGCCAACCGCAGCGGGCCCGCCGACGTGCTGCGCACCTATCGCGCCTTGTTTGTGGCGTATCCCGACATCCGCGACGAGGTCGAACAAGTAGTTGCGCAGGGAGATCACGTGGCGGTGCGTTTCGTCGCCAGGAGCGGGCAGGGAAGTTCGGCGCTCGCCATGCCGATCGCCACGTTTCTCACGGTTCGCCACGGACGGATTCAATCCGACGAGAGCACGTTCGATACGGGTGGGCGGGCGTGCACTCCTTGAATGCGGCGCAAAAAAGAAGGGCGGTGTCGCCACCGCCCTTCGAGTCACGCATGCGTTGGCAGACTCATGCCGCCTTGCGCTTGGCCAGACGCAGCCAGGTATCCACCACGGTGTCCGGGTTGAGCGAGACCGATTCGATGCCCTGATCCATCAGCCATTCGGCCAGATCCGGATGGTCGGACGGGCCCTGGCCGCAGATGCCGATGTACTTGCCCTTGTCGCGGGCCGTCTTGATGGCCATGGCCAGCAGTTTCTTCACCGCCGGGTCGCGCTCGTCGAACAGGTTGGCGACGATGCTGGAGTCGCGGTCCAGGCCCAGGGTGAGCTGGGTGAGGTCGTTGGAGCCGATCGAGAAGCCGTCGAAGATGTCGAGGAACTCGTCGGCGAGCAGGGCGTTGGACGGCACTTCGCACATCATGATGACCTTGAGGTCGTGCTCGCGCTGCTTGAGGCCGTTCTTGGCCAGCACCTCGATGACCTTGCGGCCTTCGCCCAGCGTGCGTACGAACGGAATCATCACCCACACATTGTCCAGGCCCATCACTTCGCGCACGCGCTTGACTGCCTTGCACTCCAGGCCAAAGGACTCGGCGAAGCCCGGGTCGACATAACGGCTGGCGCCGCGGTAGCCGATCATCGGGTTCTCTTCGTGCGGCTCATAACGCGAGCCGCCGATCAGGCCGGCGTACTCATTCGACTTGAAGTCGGACAGGCGCACGATCACCGGCTTGGGGTACACCGAAGCCGCGATGGTGGCGATGCCTTCGGCCAGGCGATCGACGTAGAAGGACACCGGGTCGGCATAGCCGGCCATGCGCTCGTCGATCTTCTTCTTGGTTTCCGCGTCCTGCTTGGCGTATTCCAGCAGCGCCTTCGGATGCACGCCGATATGGCTGGCGATGATCATTTCCAGGCGGGCCAGGCCGATGCCGGCGTTCGGCAGCATGCCGAAGTCGAACGCGCGCTCAGGGTTGGCCACGTTCATCATGATTTTCAGCGGCGCTTCGGGCATGTCGCCGAGATCCGCAGTGACGCGGTCGAACTTCAGCAGGCCTTCGTAGATGGTGCCGGTGTCACCTTCGGCGCAGGACACGGTGACTTCCGCGCCGTCCGGAATCAGCTCGAGCGCATTGCCCGTGCCCACCACCGCCGGCACACCCAGTTCGCGCGCGATGATGGCGGCGTGGCAGGTGCGGCCGCCGCGATTGGTGACGATGGCCGCGGCGCGCTTCATCACCGGCTCCCAATCGGGATCGGTCATGTCGGCGATCAGCACGTCGCCGGTCTGTACCTTGTTCATGTCGGCCAGCGAGCGGATCACGCGCGCCTTGCCCGAGCCGATCTTCTGGCCGATGGCGCGGCCTTCGGCCAGCACCTTGCCCTTCTCGTTGAGATGGAAGCGTTCCAGCTGCGTGGCATGCGCACGCGACTTCACCGTCTCCGGACGGGCCTGCACAATGTAGAGCTTGCCGGTGTTGCCGTCCTTCGCCCACTCGATGTCCATCGGGCGGTCGTAGTGCTTCTCGATGATCAGCGCCTGCTTGGCCAGTTCCTGCACGTCCTCATCGCTGATGCAGAACTTGTTGCGCAGTTCGGCGGGTGTTTCTTCGATACGCACGCGCTCGCCGGGCTTGTCGGAGTACACCATGCGCTGCTGCTTGGCGCCGAGACTGCGGCGCAGCACGGCAGGCTTGCCGGCATTCAGCGTGGGCTTGAACACGTAGAACTCATCGGGATTGACGGCGCCCTGCACGACCATTTCGCCCAGGCCGTACGAGCCGGTGACGAACACCACGTCGCGGAAGCCCGACTCGGTGTCCAGCGTGAACAGCACGCCGGAGGCGCCCACGTCCGAGCGCACCATCAGCTGCACGCCGGCGGAGAGGAACACGTCTTCGTGCTTGAAGCCCTGGTGCACGCGGTAGGCGATGGCGCGGTCGTTGTAGAGCGAGGCGAAGACTTCCTTCACCTTGTGCAGCACGTCCTCGATGCCGACCACGTTGAGGAAGGTTTCCTGCTGGCCGGCGAACGAGGCGTCGGGCAGGTCTTCCGCAGTGGCGGAGGAGCGCACGGCTACCGCGATATTCTCGGCACCGGCGTCCTTGCAGAGCTTGGCGTAGGCATCGCGGATGGCCTTGTCCAGATCCGCCGGCAGCGGCGTCTCGGTGACCCATTCGCGGATCTCCTTGCCGGCCGCGGTCAGCGCCATCACGTCATCGACGTCGAGCGAGGCGAGGCGCTGCTGGATGCGCTTGGCGACGCCGCTCTTGTCGAGGTATTCCTGGAACGCGTCAGCGGTGGTGGCAAAACCACCGGGCACGGACACGCCGAGCTTGGCGAGATTGCCGATCATTTCGCCAAGCGACGCATTCTTGCCGCCAACCTTGCCCAGGTCGGTCATGCGCAGCGTGTCGAGCCAAAGCACCAGATCGTTCAAGGGAGTCTCCTCGAGAGCTCGTAGGGTTTCAAAACAGCCGTAGCCCGGTTTCGGGGAGAAATCGGGCTACAAAGAACTGGTATTGTCCGCTGCCGATGGTGCGCAGCACAAGAAGACCATTCGGGCGAAAACCAGCGCCAACGCAATACCAGTCAGCCGTGAGTCAAGCAAAGACAGGCTTTTCACCTTGCGCTAAGGTGATGGCCAAGAACCACCAGGGACTTTGGATCAGCCATGCAGCGAACCGTTTTCTATATCTCCGATTCCACTGGTATTACGGCGGAAACGATCGGCAACAGTATTTTGGCCCAGTTTGAGGGTGTGCAGTTCGATAAGCACCGCCTGCCGTTCATCGATGACGCCCAAAAAGCCGAGGCGGCGGCGCTGCGCATCAAGACCCGTTATGCGCAAACCGGCGAGCGGCCGATCGTGGTCAACACCATGGCCTCGCGCGAGTTGTGCGAGATCGTGGCCGAGAGCGGCGGGCTGATGCTGGACGTGTTTGCGCCGTTCATCGGTCCGCTGGAGGATGAGCTGGGCGCCAAGCGTTCCGGAGCGGTGAACCGCTCGCATGGCCTGGTGGACTTCGACAAGTACGAGGCCCGCATCAATGCCACGAACTATGCGCTGTCACACGATGACGGTATTGACGTGGACTATGCTCAGGCCGACCTGATCCTGGTGGGGGTGTCGCGCTCGGGCAAGACGCCAACATGTCTTTACATGGCCTTGCATTACGGTGTCAGCGCCGCCAATTACCCCTTGACCGACGACGACCTCGACAAACTCGAACTGCCGGCGCGCCTGCGCCCGTACAAGGATCGGCTGTTTGGTCTCACCATCGACCCCATGCGGCTGGCGCAGATCCGCGAACAGCGGCGCGCCGGCAGCCGTTATGCGACGCTGGAGCAGTGCCGCTGGGAATTGGCGCAGGCCGAAAAGTTGATGCGCCGTGAAAGCATTCCCAGCCTCAACACCACGCACGTGTCCATCGAAGAGATTGCCAGCAAGATTTTTGACCGCTTCGGTATCGAGCGGACCATGTTCTAAGGAGTTCGTACCGCCCATGAGTGCCGTATTAGACAGTCGCCAAGCCTTGCTGCCAGGACGCTTCGGCTTCCTGATGGGGCTTTACGCCGAGAACTACCATCGGCTGGTGCGGCTGTTTACGCCGCAGGAGCTGGCGCCGGGGTTCTATCTCTCCAGCGTGGACGATGGCCTGGATGTGCGCTTGCAGGTGCAGGAACGGCATCCGTACACGCTGGAGCTCGAGCTCACCTACAACTTCGTCGACGCGCACACGGGTCAGCCGTCGCCGTCGGCGCAGTTGCGCATGTACACCGATGCGCACGTGGCCGAGGCCTTGCATTGCCATCCGGGCCGCCACCTGTGGCAGGTACTCGGTCCGTTTCCGCCGGCGCATACGGTGCTGCAGCACCGGTTGCGGATGAACGGGTTTCTATCGCGCTGGCTGGAATACCTGGCGGAGCAGGGGCATTCGAAGGGGACGCTGGTCCGGCAGGAAGGTCATCGCTCGCCGGATGAGACGTCGTTGTAGGAGCGCACCCTGTGCGCGACGGCGGCGTCTCCGCTTCGTAGGCTTTTCGCGCACAGGGTGCGCTCCTACAGGGGTACGGTGAATCGCAGGCAACAAAAAACCCGCCAATGGCGGGCTCTTCGTAAAGTGGCGGAGCGGACGGGACTCGAACCCGCGACCTCCGGCGTGACAGGCCAGCATTCTAACCGACTGAACTACCGCTCCACATTTTTTACTGCTTCCAGCACTGCACCTTTAGATTTCGTCCTTGACCACTCTTGCCGTTTGATCGGTAGAGTGGCGTCCCCACGGGGATTCGAACCCCGGTCGCCACCGTGAAAGGGTGATGTCCTAGGCCTCTAGACGATGGGGACGTATCTAAATTTGGTGGAGCCAGGCGGGATCGAACCGCCGACCTCCTGCATGCCATGCAGGCGCTCTCCCAGCTGAGCTATGGCCCCGTGTGCCTCTGGAAGCCCGAAAGAATAGACAGGGATCGAGTTTTCGTCAAGCGTTCGTCGTGAAAATATTTCAACTTTTCTTCACGAATGAATCACAACAAGCAGTTAGCCGCGCCTGAGTTTGCCGCGCGTTCTGTGTGACCGGCGTTTTTGTCGCTCGGATGATCGTTGTCATCATTCAGGGCTGTGCATCGGGTGCGCGATTGTTAGTCTTGCGGGACGCTCCGACGGATTTCATTGATGCACGATTTGCACTTCATCCAGGACCTCGCGACCGTCATGCTGATCGCGGGCCTGACGACGGTGATCTTTCAGCGGCTGCGTCAGCCGGTCGTGCTCGGATACATCATCGCCGGCGTGCTGGTCGGGCCGTATACCTTCCCCGTGGTGTTCATCCACGACGAGAAGACCATCCGTACTTTGTCCGAACTGGGCATGATCCTGCTGCTGTTCGCATTGGGGCTGGAATTCAGCCTGAAAAAGCTGCGCGAGGTGGGCGGCGCGGCGCTGGTCGCGGCGGTGTGCGAAATCGTGCTGATGTTGTGGCTGGGCTACGAGATAGGCCGTTTCTTCGGCTGGAGTTCGATGGATGCGCTGTTCCTGGGCGCCATGCTTTCGATGTCCTCGACCACCATCATCATGAAGGCGCTCGATGACCTGGATCTCAAGCGCGAGCGCTTCGCGCAACTGATGTTCGGCATCCTGATCATCGAGGACGTGATTGCCATCGTGTTGATGGCTTTGCTCACCGGTATCGCCAGTACTGGCGGCCTGGAGGCCAGCGAAGCGATGGCGGCGGTCGGTCGGCTCACGCTGTTCATGGCCGTGTCGCTGGTGGTTGGCCTGCTGCTGGTGCCACGCGTGGTCGATTACATCGCGCGCGTCAGTCGCGACGACGTGCTGCTGGTGGCCGTGCTCGGCCTGTGTTTCGGCTTCTGCCTGCTGGTCACCGAGATGGGTTACAGCGTGGCGCTGGGCGCCTTCATGATCGGCGCGATCGTGGGCGAATCGCAGAGTGTGGAGCGGATCGAGCGCATCATCGGGCCGGTGCGCGACATGTTCAGCGCGATCTTCTTCGTCGCCATCGGCATGCTGATCGACCCGGCCATGCTCAAGGAATACTGGCTGCCCATCATCGTCGTCACCACGGTGGTGGTGCTGGGCAAGGTCATTACCTGCAGCTTCGGTACGTTCGTCGCCGGCAATGACGGGCGCACTTCGTTGCGCGTGGGCATGGGCCTGGCGCAGATTGGCGAGTTCTCCTTTGTGATCGCCTCACTGGGACTCACCTTGAAGGTGACCAGCGGTTTTCTTTACCCCGTGGCGGTCGCCGTATCGGCCATCACCACGTTTCTCACGCCCTACCTGATCCGCGCATCGGACCCGTTGGCCAGCGGGCTATCGCGACGAATGCCCCAGGGCCTCATCGGTCTGCTGGGTGCCTATACGGACTGGATGGGCAACCTGAGCCTGGGCGGGCAGGGCGTGGTGGTGGCCAAGATGATCCGACGCCTGGTGTGGCACGTGATCATCAACATGATGCTGGTGGTGGCGGCGTTCCTGATCATGTCCTATCTGTATCGGCGCGGCTTTTTCCACTGGGACTGGCTGGCCGATAGTCCGCAGGTCAAACGCAGCCTGGCCTGGTCGATTGCGGCGATCGTCTCACTGCCCATGATCGTGGCCGCCTACCGCAAGGCGTCGGCGCTGGGCATGCTGCTGGCGGAGTTGAGCATCCCCGAGCGCATTGGCGGCGCCTACAACATGCATATCCGGGGTCTGCTGGCGCGCTTCATTCCACTTGCGACCATGTGGGTGCTGGGCCTGCTGGTCGCGGCGCTGGCCTCGACCATCCTGCCGCCGCGCGAGGTGGCCATCGTGCTGGTGCTGGTTTTGCTGCTGCTGGCGTGGCTGCTGTGGCGGGGCCTGGTGCAGGTCCACGCGCGACTTCAGGCGGCTTTGCGCGACACCCTGGATAAGCCGGGCCGGTCCGAGGATGGCCATCACTGAGCCCCTGGACGCACGGCCTACTGAAATACGCGTGCAAGAATCGTAAAAAACCACGTTTTTCGTCGAAACGTGAACTTTTAATCACGACTGACGGTCATACCGCCACTATCGTTGCCAAGACTAAGCAAGCACCGCACAATGCGGGGCCTGCCTCCATCGGGGGGGCCTTAAGTCCGGTAGCGCCGGCATATCCAATACGAGGGAGTTCTACATGAAGCATTTTCTGCGTCCCACGCTGACGGCGGCCGCGCTCGCTGTTGCTCTGGGCTCGACCGCT
Organism: Dyella japonica DSM 16301; assembly: GCF_001010355.1. Classification (GTDB taxonomy): domain Bacteria; phylum Pseudomonadota; class Gammaproteobacteria; order Xanthomonadales; family Rhodanobacteraceae; genus Dyella; species Dyella japonica. The sequence goes on from NZ_JPLA01000024.1 coordinate 8,158, forward strand.
GGCGTGCACGCACAGGCCGCGAAGCCCGCCGCTGCTCCCGCCGCGGCAGCTCCCGCTGCAGTGGACAAGACCAAGGCCAGCTACGTGGTCGGTTGGGATCTGGCCAGCTCGCTGCCGCCGCTGGTCCGCGCGGAAGTGGATCCGGCCACGGTCGCTCGCGCTCTGCAGTCCGCCCTGTCGGGCCAGAAGCCGACCATGAGCGAAGCCGAAGCCAAGCAGGTTCGTGACGCATTCGTGGCCAATCTGCAGGCCAAGGCCAAGGCCGAGTACACCCAGGTCGCCGCCAAGAACCAGAGCGAAGGCGCTGCCTTCCTCGCCAAGAACAAGACCGCGCCGGGCGTGAAGAGCACCGCTTCGGGTCTGCAGTACCAGGTGATCAGCCAGGGTACGGGCGCCCGCCCGGGTCCGAGCGACACCGTGCAGGTCAACTACGTCGGTTCGTTCGTGAACGGCGAAGTGTTCGACGATTCGTCCAAGCATGAAGGCGGCGGTGCTGCTTCGATCCCGCTCGCCGGCGTGATCCCGGGCTTCCGTGAAGGCATGCAGCTGATGCAGGTCGGCGGCCACTACAAGTTCTTCATCCCGGCCAACATTGCCTACGGCGCCCAGCCGCAGAACGGCTTCCCGCCGAACTCGACGATCATCTTCGACGTCACCCTGGTCAAGACCGGCCCGACGGCCGCTGCTGATCAGGCTGGCGGCGCGAAGTAATCGCCACCAAAGCTGGTTGATCGATGCACGGGGCGCGAAGCAATTCGCGCCCCGTGTTTTTTTGGGTCGGCGTTTTTTGGTTGCGGCATAAAGGCTGCACGGCCTCCGTGGCCGCCATCGGCCTGATACAATCTTGCGTCTTGTCTCCTGGAGTTTTCACGACAATGAAGGTCACGATCTTCGGCACCGGCTATGTGGGTTTGGTCACCGGCGCCTGCCTGGCGGAAATGGGTAACCACGTGGTCTGCGTCGATATCGACGCAGGCAAGGTCGAGCGCCTGAAAAACGGCGACATCCCCATTTACGAGCCGGGCCTGGAGCCCATCGTCAAGCGCAACCACGCGAGCGGGCAGCTGGACTTCACCACCGATCCGGCACCGGGAATTGCGCACGGCCAGGTTGTATTCATTGCCGTCGGCACGCCGCCTGACGAAGACGGCAGTGCGGATCTCAAATACGTGCTCGGCGTCGCTCGCACGATTGGCCAGCACATGGACCGCTACACGGTGGTGGTGAACAAGTCGACGGTGCCCGTGGGTACCGCCGACCGCGTGCGCGATGCCATCGCAGACGAACTGTCCAAGCGCGGCGTGACGGTCGAATTCGACGTGGTATCCAATCCCGAATTCCTGAAGGAAGGCGACGCAGTGGAAGACTGCCTGCGCCCCGACCGCATTGTCATCGGCAGCTCCAGCGAACGCGCCATTGGCGTGTTGCGCAAGCTGTATGCGCCGTTCAATCGCAACCATGAGCGCACGGTGGTGATGGATGAGCGCTCCGCCGAGCTGACCAAGTACGCAGCGAACGCGATGCTTGCCACCAAGATCAGCTTCATGAATGAGATCGCCAACATCGCCGAGCGCGTGGGCGCGGATATCGAGCTGGTGCGACAGGGTATCGGTTCGGATCCGCGTATCGGCTACCACTTCATCTATCCGGGTGCGGGCTACGGTGGTTCGTGTTTCCCCAAGGACGTGCAGGCGCTGGAGCGCACGGCACGCGGCGTCGGCTATAGCGCCCGCCTGCTGGGTGCGGTCGAATCGGTGAACCACGACCAGAAGACCAAGCTGTTCGAACTGATCTTGCGTCACTTCGACGGCCAGATCGCCGGCAAAACGATCGCGCTGTGGGGGCTGGCGTTCAAGCCCAACACCGACGACATGCGCGAAGCCTCGAGCCGACATCTGATGGAAGCGCTGTGGAAGGCGGGCGCCAAGGTGCGCGCGTTCGACCCCGAGGCACGCCACGAGACGCATCGCATCTACGGTGATCGCGATGATCTGGCCCTGTGCGACAGCGCCTATCAAGCCCTGCAGGGTGCCGACGTGCTTGCCATCGTGACGGAGTGGAAGGCGTTCCGCAGCCCCGATTTCGCGCGCATCCGCGACATGCTGGCTGAGCCTGCGGTGTTCGACGGCCGTAACCTCTACGATCCCGCCGCGGTGGAAGAAGCGGGGCTGGCGTACTACGGTATCGGTCGCGGTCGCAGCCTGAGACGCTGAGCATGGCGGACGAATCCATGCAGCAACGGTTGACGGAGCTCGAAGTGCGGCTCACCTTTGTCGATGACACGGTGAACGCGCTGGCCTCCGCCGATGCGGAGCTGTCCATGCGATTGGCGGCGCTGGAGGATCTGATCCGCGGTTTGCGCAGCGAGCTGTCATCGCTGCGCAGCTCGCAAGGTCATGATCCACACAGCGAACCGCCGCCGCCGCATTATTGATTGCCGCCTTTTAGTCACCGCACTACGCAAGCGAGTTTCAACCATGGCCGATTCCCTGCGCGATCAGCTGCTCAAGAGCGGCATCGTCAAACAGGTCCGCGAAGAGAAGCGCCCGCCGGCGCCGTCCAGTGGCAAGCCTTATCCGCAGCGCCAGGGCGGATCGCCCTCCAAGGGTGGCAAGCCGGGCCAGCACAAGCCGCACGGCAAGCCTTCCGGTCCCAGAAGCCAGGAAGAGATCGACCTGGCCAAGGCCTATGCGATCCGCGCGCAGACCGAAGCAAACGAGCGCAAGCGTGCCGAACAGGCCGCGGCCGAAGAGGCGCGCGTTCGTCGCGAGCGCAAGCTGAAGATCCAGCAATTGCTGGAAGGCAAGACCTTGAACAAGCCCGAGGTTGATCACGTTCGGCATTTTGAATACGGCGGCAAGATTCGTCGCGTGCATGTGGACGCGGATCAACTCAAGGCGATCAACGCAGGCGAACTCGGCGTCGTGCAGCAGCAGGGGCGTTATCTGGTAGTGACGCGTGAACTAGCCGAGCAGGTGAAGGCGGTCGACGCCAACCAGATCGCCTTGCTGGTGGAGCCGGGCAGCACCGGTAGCGTTGGCGAAGATGGCGTGCCCGATGACCTGATGTGGTGAGCGGATTGCTCTAACTGCGCCGACAAAAAAAACGCCCGGTCTATGCCGGGCGTTTTTTTTTGGTGCCTATGAAAGTTGTTCAGGCGTCTGCGTCTGAAACCTCACCGACCGGCAGATCAAAACCCGTCTTGGCGAGCGTCGGCAGATCCCAGCCGTTCTTCGGCGTAAAGCGTTCGCCGTAGCGCTGCGCGAGGCGTTCCAGCTTGCCCTTCACCACGGCAGCGCCTTCGCTGCGCACGTACTGGATCGGGCCACCGCGGAACGGCGCAAAGCCGGTGCCGAAGATCACGCCGGCATCGAGCAGGTCGGCATCGTCGACCACGTGGTCGGCCAGGCAGGCCACCGCTTCGTTGACCATCGGCAGGATCATGCGGTCCTGCAGGTCGGCTGGTACCGCGTAGTCGGGATCGACTTCCGGCTTCTGCGGCTTGCCGTCCTGCCAGACGTAGATGCCCTGGCCATCCTTCTTGCCGCGTTTGCCGGCGGCCAGTTTGTCTTCCAGGCCGGGTGGCAGTTCCAGTCCGAGGAAGGGAGCGAGTTCCTTGCCGACGGAGGCACAGACGTCCAGGCCCACCGTGTCGGCCAGCTCGATCGGACCCATCGGCATCCCGAATTTCTTCGCTTCCTTGTCGAGCACCGGACCCGGCACGCCTTCGCTGTACAGGCGCATGGCTTCGAGCAGATAAGGCATCAGGATGCGGTTGACCAGGAAGCCCGGGGTTCCCTTGACCGCCACCGGCAGCTTGCCGATCGCCTTGCAGAAGGCCAGCGCGCGCTGCTCGGCATTCGTATCGAGCTGGTCGTGGCGCACCACTTCCACCAGCGGCATCTGCGCCACCGGATTGAAGAAGTGCAGGCCAAGGAAGCGCTGCGGTGCCTTCAGGCCGACGCGCAGTTCGTCCAGCGGAATGCTCGACGTATTGGTGGCGAGCAGTTCGTTGGATTGGAATTGCGGCTCGATGGTGGCGTACAGCGCCTTCTTTGCATCGGCATTCTCGAAGATCGCTTCGATCGCCAGGTCAGCCGTGGCCACGCCTTTGCCTTCCACATCGGCGCGCAGGCGACGAACGGCGGCATCCACCTTGTCGGCCGTCTTGAGCTTCTTTTCGTACAATTGGCGGGCGCGATCCAGTGCGGGCTGGATGAACTTCATCTCGCGGTCCTGCAGCGTGACCTCGAAGCCCTTGAAGGCGGCCCAGGCCGCAATGTCGCCGCCCATCACGCCGGCGCCGACCACGTGCACATGCTTGATGCCGTGCTCGATGCCGCTGCCCTGACTCTTCATGCGTTCCTGCAGGAAGAAGATGCGAATCAGGTTCTGCGCGGTCGAGGTTTCGGCCAGCTTGGCGACCGAGCGCGCCTCCAGCTTGAGGCGCTGCTGGATGCTGGCGCCGCCGCGCTTCCATACGTCGATCAAGGCAAACGGCGCGGGGTAATGTTCCTTGCGTACCTTGGCGGCCGTCTGCTTGATCACCATCGGTGCGAGCAGCTGACGCGCCAGCCAGGTGTTGGTGGCCCAGGCTTTCGCACGCAGGGCGAAGGGACGTGCATGCGGGCGGCGCAGCAGGGCGCGCGCCTCGGCCAGCAATTCGGCCGGCGGTGCGAGCCGGTCGACCACGCCCAGCGCCAGGGCGCGTTTGGCCGACAAGGCCTTGCCCGTAAGCATGACGGGCAGGGCGTCGGTGGCGCCGATCAGTCGCGGCAGGCGGGCGGTGCCGCCCCAGCCGGGGTGAATGCCCAGCATGACTTCGGGGAGGCCGATGCGCGTCTTGTCGTCATCGGCAGCAATGCGCTGGCGGCAGGCCAGGATCAGTTCGGTGCCGCCGCCCATGCAGGCGCCATGGATGGCAGCCACCGTGGGGCAGGGCAGGCGGGCCAGCGATTCGTAGACGCGCTGGCCGTTTTCGATGTTCTCCAGCACCGTGCCCTGCTGGGCATAGCTGACGAACTCCTTGATGTCCGCGCCCACCGCAAAGCCGAACGGCTTGGCCGAATGGATCAGCACGCCGGCCGGCTTCTCGATGGCCAGGCGCTCCACGATCTGGCCCAGTTCGTCCAGCACGTCGCGCGAAATGGCGTTGACCTTGCTGCCGGCGCGATCGAGGGAGAGGGTGACGATGCCGCTGTCATCCAGGCTCGTCTTCCAATGATTGAAGCGCAATCCTTCGAACATGGGGATAAGGAGAGTGGCCACGAGGCCTTGCACCATACCCTCCCGTAGCGAGGATTGCGAGACGACCGGCGGAGCTCCCCGGGGCGGATGAACACCCCGTAAAAACCCGGGCTGTGCGCTGCCGCATGAAATGCATCACGGTTTCCGGCGAGGCTTGGTCCCTCCCTATGCGAACTGCCGCAGAACACGTAATTTAGGCCGGAATGAATACCTCCATCGCCACTCCCGCCAGCCCCCTGCAGGGCGGCGCTGAAATCCTCGAGCGCATCCTTGCGGCCCGGGGCAATCTGATTGCGCTCGAGGGCGGCGACAAGGTCGGCCTGGTCGGGTTGCTGCGGCCGCTGGTACGGCGGAGCGGGCAGGCCGTGTACCTGTGGAATCCGGAGCTGGGGCTGGGCAACCTGCGCGAAGAACACGTCGGCTTGCCCGGCTCGCAACGCCTCAATATCGCGCTGCGCTACATGCTGCAGAGCAATCACTTCGGCATCTATCTGCTGCAGCGCCTGCCGCTGCCGCTGCCGATGGCCGATGCCACCTTGCTGCGCCAGCTGGCGCGCGCCACCTCGGGGCATGTGCGCCGGGTGGTCATGCTCGATCCGCCGGAGTCTTTCGTGGCCAGTTTCAACGACGTGCTGGTACGCCTGAGCTGCCAGTCCGAGCCGGCGCAGCGTCCGCGCCTGCGCGACGGTCGTTGGATCCTCTGATATGACGAGCAATGCGGGCATCCTCGTCGTTGCCGCGCAGCGTGAGCTGCGTCGAGCCCTGTTCGATACGTTCGATCGTGACGGCCATTTCGTGGTGCACTCCGCCCGCGACGCCACCCATGCCGGCATCCTGCTCGAAGGTCGGCCGCCACTGGCGTTGATCGTGATCGTGTTCGAGGGCGACGGTCGCGAGGGCATGGCGGGCATCGACGTTCTGCGCGGCGTGCCGGCCTGCGTCGGGGCGCCCATTCTTGCCGTGCTCGACGACGCTGCCGTGCTCAAGCCCAACGTGTTGCCGGCGGGCATTGCCGACTGGCTGTATGCCTCGCAGATCGAGCACGAACTGCTCTCGCGCTGGCAGCGGGTCCATCGGATGGGCGCGCGACAGGACAGTTCCGGCGACGGCCTGGCAACTTCAACGAGTGGCGACTACCGCTTCGCCTTCGAGGAGGTCGACAGCGAATGGTTGATCGTCGATCCGGTGCGCGGCCAGCTGGTTGAATACAGCCCTGCCGTGGCACGCAACAGCGGTCTCGGCGATCACGAACTGCGCGGCCGACCGCTCAAGGATGTGCTGGCCTTCAAGGAAGCCACCATCGAGCAGGTGATTGCCGAGGGCTCGCGCCAGTGGCATGCCGGTCGTCGACGTTCATCGCGCGGCGCGGATGCGGGTGAAGCCAGCGCACGGGCGATTCAACACGCCGGTCGCGATGCGGTCGCCTTGATGTTCCGCAGCGATCGGGCCAGTGCCCGCGCCGAGGTGGCGCTCGGCTTGCTGGCGCGCATGTTCGGCGCCGGCAGCGGCGACGAAGGCATCACCGAGGCGGCCCGCCTGCTGTTTGAGGAAATGGGCCTGGACTATGTCGCCGTGTGGTCCGCGCGCCCGGATGAGGGCGGCGCACCGGTGCAGCTCGTGCAGTACTGGCGTGGCGACGAACAACTGTGGCCCGGCCCGCACCTGCAAAGCTCGTTGCGGCTGGTGCTGTCGGGTCAGGCCATGCTGCATCAGGCCGATGCCGGGCGGCTTGCGCCGATGGATCCTTTGCTGGCCCAGCTTGGCCTGGCCGGTTTTGCCGGCTGGCCGCTGCAGGACGAGCGCCGCACTGTGCTCGGCGCTCTGCTGGTGGGTACGCGCCAGCCGTTGCCGGCGCTGGACATCGTGCAGCCCGTGCTTCGATGCGCCGCCTCGCGATTTGCCCATGCGATCGAGCTGCGCCATACCCGCGAGCAGGGCCGCGCGGAAGGCCTGCTCGATGCCTTGACCGGCCTGCCCAATCGCCTGCTGTTCAACGACCGACTTGATACGGTGATCCGCGAGGCCAATCGCACGGGCGAGTGCTTTGCCCTGCTGTTCGTCGATCTGGATCGCTTCAAGACGGTCAACGACACGCTCGGCCACGCGGTGGGCGACCAGGTGCTGCTGACCACCACGCAGCGCTTGCGTGGCAGCGTGCGGGCGTCCGATACCGTGGCGCGCTACGCCGGCGACGAATTCGTGGTGATCCTGCGCCACATCGTCAAGAACGAAGACGTGCTGCGCATCGCCGAGAAAATCGTGCAGGTGATGGGCGCTCCCTTGCGCATCGACGACGGCACCGAGCTGCAGGTGACGGCGTCCATCGGCGTGAGCTTCTTCCCCGACGATGCTCCCGATGCCGACACCTTGCTCAAGCACGCCGACGAGGCGATGTATGCCGCCAAGAGCCTGGGCCGCAACAACTATCAGATCTTCGAGGGCAGCGCCGAGCAGTCGCAACAGCAGAACCTCGCGCTGAAATCCGGCCTGCGCCACGCCGAGCACAAGGGCGAGTTGCGCGTGTTCTATCAGCCGCAGGTGGATGCGGTCACCGAAGACATCGTGGGCATGGAAGCGCTGGTTCGCTGGGAGCACCCGGAACTGGGCTTCATTGGTCCAGGCTTCTTCATTCCGCTAGCGGAGGAAACCGGGCTGATCGTCTCCATCGGCGAGTGGGTGCTGCGTGCGGCCTGCCGGCATGCCCAGGAATGGGAGCGCCGTTTCGGCCTGGGCCTGCGCCTGGGCGTGAACCTTTCGGCCGTGCAGCTGATGCAGCCCAACCTGCTGGAAGTGGTCTCGGCCGCGCTCGACGAGAGCGGGCTGGAGGCCAACCTGCTGGAAATGGAGATCACCGAAAGCATCAGCATCAAGGCTGCGCCCAACCTGGTGGAGAACCTGCAGGGCCTGCATCGGCTGGGCGTGCGCATCGCCATAGACGACTTCGGCACCGGTGCCGCCTCGCTGGACTATCTGCGCAAGCTGCCGGCCGATCGCATCAAGATCGACCAGAGCTTCGTCAAGAACATCGGTGTGGATCCCGACGACGAGGCCATCGTGCGCGCCACCATCGAAATGGCCCATCGCCTCAAGCGCGGCGTAGTGGCCGAGGGCGTGGAGACGGAGCAGCACATGGAGTTCCTGCGCGCCAATGCCTGCGATGAACTGCAGGGCTTTCTGTTCTGCCGTCCGCTGCCGCAGCCGGTGTTCGAGAAGCTGTTGCTGGAGCGCCAGCGCCTGCTGGCCGGCATCAGCGATACCGCCGCTTGACTTGCGTGCGCCGCGAAGAGCCCCATACTCAAGGGTAGGGCGCCCGATGCGCCCGTGGGCCGCACTGCTGGGGCGGTGGTGGTCCTTTCGTCATGACCGGTGCTCCCTTGGGAGTGCCCATGCGTTTCCACCATCGGTGTCGCCGCGTTGGCGCACTTGTCGTCCCGGGGATGGGGGTCTCTCTGAACTAGAACGTGAAGTTCTTGTCTGAGCAGCTCGCATCCATTCACAAGGCATCCCAGGGCGCGTGGCAGCATCGACGAAGGAGATGGCCCGGATGGGCGAAAATGAACTGGACAGCGCGCTGGTCGAGCGCGTCCAACAGGGGGACAAACGGGCCTTCGATCTGCTGGTGCGCAAGTACCAGCACAAGGTCGTGGGCCTGGTCTCCCGTTATCTGAAGAACCACGCGGAATGTGAAGACGTGGCCCAGGAGGCCTTTATCCGTGCCTGGAGGGCGATCGGGTCCTTCCGTGGCGAGAGTGCTTTCTATACTTGGCTGTACAAGATTGCCGTCAATACCGCCAAGAACCATCTGGTGGCGATGAGCCGCCGCCCGCCCGCCGACGATATCGCCATCGACGATGCCGCCTTCGTGCCCGGCGCGGACCGCATGCATGAGAGCGCCACCCCCGAGCGTGAACTCATGCGACAGGAAATTGAACAAACGGTATTTTCCACTGTCCAAGCCCTGCCTGAGGAATTGCGCACCGCGATCACCCTGCGTGAAGTGGACGGCCTCAGCTACGAGGAAATCGCCGAGGCGATGGGCTGTCCGATCGGTACGGTACGTTCACGTATATTTCGGGCGCGCGAAGCTATCGATGAAAAATTGCGGCCGCTGTTGTCGGACCGCGAGGGCAAGAACCCATGACTGATCATCAACGCGAAAACCTTTCTGCTGGCATGGACGGGCAACTGTCCAAGGAAGAGCTGCGCTTTTTGCTGCGCAGGCTTGATCACGACGCGTCGCTGCAGCAGGACTGGTCCCGCTACCACGTTGCCCGTGACGGTCTGCGTCGCGAGCTGCCGGCGCTGGCCTCCGCCGATTTCGCCACCCGCGTGATGCAGGCGATCGAGCGCGAAGGCGTCACGGTGCAGCAGGGCAAGCGGCGTCATTGGCTGCATTGGTCGGCGGGCGGTGCGATCGCCGCCGGCGTGGCCGTTGCCGCGTTGATGGTGGCGCAGCCAGCCGGGCAGGGCGCTGATCGCCTCTCGCCGCAGGTCGCTTCGGCAGCCGCTCCCTCTGCGCAAAACAACACCCAGGTCGCGCAGTCGGAAACTCCTGCGGTGGCGCCGCCGGGTCTGAATGTCTATTCCGAAGTCCCGTACAAGATGAGCCAGCAGGCCTCGGCCACGCTGGAGGGCGACAGTGGCACGCCGCTGTATTCGCGCAACAGCCTCACGCCCTACCGTGTCGCGCGCTATCCGGTGGTCAGCAATGGCGATGGCCGCTATCTGTTGCTGATACATCCGGACCAGCAGCCCGCGCAGTCCGCCGCCGGACCGCAATGATCGAAGGCCGTGTGTCCCTTGCCGCGGCCTGATCGTTCCCTTTCACCCCTCCATGCCCGCCTGATCTGCGGGCCGGCATGGTGTGCCTGAGACGCAGAAGGAGAGTAGTGCATGAATCGACTTGTCTTGCGGACGCTGTCGTGCAGCGTCTTGATGAGTTTGGCCCTGGCCGGCGGAGTGCAGGCCCAGAGCGCGGCGCCGACGGTGTCGGGTCTGCCCGACTTCACCGGCATCGTGCAGAAGAATGCGCCGTCGGTGGTGCATGTCGAGGCCAAGTTCAACGGCAAGAAGCAGACGAAGGCCCGTGCGGGTGCACGCGGCATGCCCGATGCGCCGGACGATGACGACGATCCGCAGATGGACATGCTGCGACGCTTCTTCGGCATGCCGATGATGCCCTCGCCGGAAGAGCAGCAGCACACCTCGCTGGGTTCCGGCTTCATCATCTCCGGCGATGGCTATGTGCTTACCAATAATCATGTGGTGGATGGCGCCGATACGGTGACCGTGCGCCTGCAGGACCGCCGAGTGCTCACCGCCAAGTTGGTGGGCAGCGACCCTCAATACGATATCGCCTTGCTCAAGGTGGACCCCAAGGGTGGCCTGTCGCCGGTGTCGATCGGCGATTCGCGCACGCTCAAGCCGGGTCAGTGGGTGCTGGCGATCGGCTCGCCGTTTGGCTTCGACTACACCGTGACACAAGGCATCGTGAGCGCAGTGGGGCGCAACCTGGGCAGCCAGGATCAGCCGTATACCTCCTTCATCCAGACCGACGTGCCGATCAACCGCGGCAACTCCGGCGGCCCGCTGTTCGATTTGCAGGGCCGCGTGGTCGGCGTCAATTCGCAGATCTATTCCAACACCGGCGGTTACCAGGGCGTGGCTTTCTCCATTCCGATCGATGTGGCCATGAACGTGGTCAAGCAGATCAAGGAGAAGGGCTATGTGTCGCGCGGCCAGCTCGGCGTGATGGTGCAGCAGGTCAGCGATGACATGGTCAAGGCGCTCAAGCTCGACAATGCGAGCGGCGCAGCGGTGACCCAGGTCAACAAGGGCAGCGCCGCCGACAAGGCGGGCATCCGTCCGGGCGACGTGATCCTGGCGTACAACGGCCAGAGCATCAATCAGAGTGCGGACCTGCCGCCGCTGGTGGGCCAGACGCCCCCGGGCAGCAAGGCCACCCTCGAGATCCTGCGTGACGGCAAGAAAGAAAATGTGCCGGTCACCGTGGCGGAAATGCCGCGCGACAAGAACGCCAAAATGGCGGCTGCCGATACGGAGCAGCCGGCGGCCAAGGCAGCGGCCAGTGCCCTGGGCCTGTCCGTTCAGGATCTCGATGGCGACAGTCGCCAGCAGCTTGGCCTCAAGGCCGGCGAAGGCGTGGGCATCAGCCAGGTGAGTGGTGCGGTGGCGGCGCGGGCCGGCTTGCAGGCTGGCGACGTGATCTTGATGGTCAACCAGACCAAGGTGGGCACCGCGGCCGCTTTCCGCGAGGCGACCAAGGGGGCGAAGCCCGGTGACACCGTGCTTCTGCTGGTCCGTCATGGCGACCAGAGTGGTTTCATCGGGCTGACCGTGCCCGGTGGCAAGGACGGCTGAGGTCGCCGTTCGCGGCGATGGCAGTCGCTGCGGGGTGACCGGTCGTGTTCCGGCTGCGCAAGGCCGGAACAAGCGGAGCGATGGGCGCTTGGGCCACCATCGCTCTTCTGGGAGGGATCGCGCGACGCCTCGCAACGAGGCGTTCCGATCTCGCTTATCCCCTTGAGATGGCCCGCTTTTCCCGATGCCCGAAGTGGCACGGTTCCATGCGATAATGCCGGGTTCGTGTGACCATCCCGGTCATGCGCTGCCTGCGCGTACCGCAGATCAGTGAACGCCGCTAGCGTGCTCCATGGAACTGATTCGAAATTTCTCCATCATTGCCCATATCGATCACGGCAAGTCCACCTTGGCGGACCGCATCATCCAGATCTGCGGCGGCTTGACCGAACGCGAGATGGAGGCGCAGGTGCTCGACAATAATCCGATCGAGCGCGAGCGCGGCATCACCATCAAGGCGCAGTCGGTGTCGCTGCCGTACACGGCGCGCGACGGCAAGACCTATCAGCTCAACTTCATCGACACCCCGGGTCACGTCGACTTCTCCTATGAGGTCAGCCGCTCGCTGGCCGCCTGCGAGGGCGCGTTGCTGGTGGTGGACGCCGCGCAGGGCGTGGAAGCCCAGTCCGTCGCCAACTGCTACACCGCAGTGGAGATGGGCCTGGAAGTCGTGCCGGTGCTCAACAAGATCGATCTGCCCACCGCCGATCCGGAAAAGGTGAAGGGCGAAATCGAGGCCGTCATCGGCATCGATGCGGACGACGCGGTCGCGGTGAGCGCCAAGACCGGCCAGAACGTGGTGGAAGTGCTCGAAGCCATCGTGGCGCGCATTCCGCCGCCGAAGGTGGGTGACACCGATCGTCTGCAGGCATTGATCATCGACTCGTGGTTCGACAACTACCTTGGCGTGGTGTCGCTGGTGCGCGTGGTGCAGGGCGAGATCAAGCCCGGCGACAAACTGCTGGTGATGTCCACCGGCCGCGCGCACGAGGTGAGCGAAGTGGGTGTGTTCACGCCCAAGCGCAAGAAGCTCGCCAAATTGTCGCCGGGTGAAGTGGGCTGGATCACGGCGTCGATCAAGGATGTGCACGGCGCCCCGGTCGGCGACACGCTGACACTGGCGGCCAAGCCCGCCGAGAAACCGCTGGCGGGTTTCCAGACCATGCAGCCGCGCGTGTTTGCAGGCCTGTTCCCGGTCTCGGCCGACGATTATCCGGCGCTGCGCGAAGCGCTCGACAAGTTGCGCTTGAACGACGCGGCGCTGTTCTTCGAGCCGGAAAGCTCCGAGGCGATGGGCTTTGGTTTCCGCTGCGGCTTCCTCGGCATGCTGCACATGGAAATCGTGCAGGAGCGCCTGGAGCGCGAATACGACCTGGACCTGATCACCACCGCGCCGACCGTGGTGTACGAAGTGCTCAAGAGCGACGGCTCGATCCTGATGCTGGACAACCCGGCCAAGTTGCCGGCGCCGCATCTGATGCAGGAAATCCGCGAACCGATCATCGTCGCCAGCATCCTCACGCCGCCGGACTACATCGGCAACATCATCACGCTGTGCGAAGAAAAGCGCGGCGTGCAGCGTTCCATCCAGTACCTGGCCACCCAGGTGCAGATCACCTATGAAATGCCGCTGGCCGAGGTCGTGCTCGATTTCTTCGATCGCCTCAAGTCGGTGTCGCGCGGCTATGCGTCGATGGACTATCACTTCGAGCGCTTCGAGGCAGGCCCGTTCGTGCGCGTGGACGTGCTGATCAATGGTGACCGCGTGGACGCGCTGAGCCTGATCGTGCATCGCGTCCATGCCGAGCGTCGTGGCCGCGACCTGGTCGAGCGCATGAAGGATCTGATTCCGCGCCAGCAGTTCGACGTGGCGATCCAGGCGGCGATCGGCGCGCAGATCGTCGCGCGCTCGACGGTGAAGGCGCTGCGAAAGAATGTGCTGGCCAAATGCTACGGCGGCGACGTCAGCCGCAAGAAGAAGCTGCTGGAGAAGCAGAAGGAAGGCAAGAAGCGCATGAAGCAAGTGGGCCGTGTGGAGATCCCGCAGGAAGCCTTCCTTGCCGTCCTGAAGGTGGATAAGTAAAGCTGAGCTTGTCGCAGCGATGGCAGGCCGCCTGGCATCCTGCCGATCGATGGTTCCCTGTCACACCCTCGTTCCACTGCTCCTGAGGAGCTTTCAATGGATTTTGATTTTTCGGCGATTCTGCTTGGCCTGACTGTGCTGTTCGGCGTGGTGTGGGGTCTGGACCGCCTGTTCTTCTACAAGTCGCGCAAGGCCAAGGCCGAGGCGGTGGGCAAGGAGCCGCACGAGCCGGTGGCGGTGGACTGGGCCCGTTCGCTGTTTCCGGTGGTGCTGGTGGTGCTGGTGTTGCGTTCGTTCGTGGCCGAGCCGTTCCGCATACCGTCCGGTTCGATGATGCCGACGCTGGATGTCGGCGATTTCATCCTGGTCAATAAATTTGCGTATGGCCTGCGCATGCCGGCCTTCAACAACAAGTTCGTCAGTCTGGGCGAGCCCAAGCGCGGCGACGTGGTGGTGTTCCGCTTCCCGGGTTATCTGTGCGAAGACGGCGGCAAGCTGGTGCGCAGCGGCGACCAGAGCTGCGCCGATCCGCATGCGCCGGTGCCGAACCAGAACTGGATCAAGCGCATCATCGGCATGCCGGGCGACCGCGTTGAGATGCATGGCGACCAGTTGATCGTGAACGGCGAGCCGGTAGCCGCGGACCTGATTGGCCCATACGAGGGCGACCCCAAGCGCGCCGAATCGCGCCTGATGCTGGAAATGGGCGCCACCGTGTGGAACGAGCACCTGCCCAACGGCGAGGGCGGGGTGGTCAATCACCTGACTGCGCGCATGCCCAACTACACCGTGCCGCCGCCGCTGCCCAACCCGCATGTGCCGCTGGTGGTGCCCCAGGGCTGCTACCTGGCGATGGGCGACAACCGTTACAACAGTACCGACAGCCGCTGGTGGGGCTGCCTGCCGGAGCAGAACCTGGCCGGCAAGGCCTTCCTGATCTGGCTGAGCTGGACCGGCTCGGGCGTGGCCTTCCATCGCATGGGTACGGTCATTCACTAAAAGCGTGACGGGCATAGGTCTGTGCCCGGTGACGTTCCAGGCCGCTTGGCGCGACAATGCAGGCGCCAAGTCGCCTCCGGGGCGGCTGGGTGGCGCCTTGCCAGTAAACCGGATATCGCCGAAAGGCGGCATAGCGAGGGGACTATGAAATCGAAGCAAACGGGCATCACCCTGATCGGGTTTCTCGTGGTGTTGGTGGTGGTGGGCTTTTTCGGCTACATGGCCATGAAGCTGGTGCCGGCCTATACCGAGTTCATGGGCGTGACCAAGGCCATGAACCAGCTGGCGAGCGAAGATGGTCCCAAGTCGGTGACCCAGGTCCGCAATGACCTGATGAAGAAGCTCGACTTCCAGTACGTGAGCGACGACACCATCACGCCGCAGGACATCAACATCAAGCGCACCGGCAATGCGACGTCGCTCAATGTGAGCTACGACAAGCGCATTCCGTTTATGTACAACATCGACTTCCTGTTGCACTTCGAAAAGAGCGTGGCGCTGCAGGGTAATGTCGAAGGTTAAGCACAGGCCCAGGATTTGACCAAGCTCGCCTATAGTTTTCGTGATCCTGCCCTCGCAGAACTGGCGTTGACTCATCGCAGCGCCGGGAAGCCCAACAACGAGCGGCTGGAATTCCTGGGCGATGCCTTGCTCGGCGTGGTGGTTGCCGAGCTGCTGTACGAGGCTCACCCCAATGCGAGCGAGGGCGAGCTGTCCCGCTTGCGCGCGCAGTTGGTGAACGGCCAGGCGCTGGCCGTCATCGCACGCGAACTGGAACTGGGCGATGAGCTCAAGCTGGGCTCGGGTGAATTGAAGAGCGGCGGTTTCCGCCGCGATTCCATCCTCGCCGACGCTTTCGAGGCCTTGTTGGCGGCGGTGTATCTCGATGCCGGCTTCGAGGCCTGCCGCAACGTGGTGCGCGGCCTGTTCGAGCCGCTGGTGGCGGCCATTCCGCGCTCTTCCAAGGACGCCAAGACCCGCCTGCAGGAGTTGCTGCAGGCGCGCGGCTGGCCCTTGCCGCAGTACGATCTGATCGACAGCCATGGCGAAGACCACGCCAAGACCTTCGACGTCTCGTGCGAAATCAACGAACCGGCACCCATCCGGGCCGAGGGTCACGGCACCAGTCGCCGGGCCGCTGAACAGGACGCCGCTGAAACCGTGCTGCGCCTCATGCAGGAATTGAACTCATGAACGACAACGACGAACTCGATCTCGGCGCACCGGCCGAACTTCCCCACGACGATTTTCGCTGCGGCACCGTGGCGCTCGCGGGGCGTCCCAATGTGGGCAAGTCCACCTTGCTCAACGCGCTGATCGGGTTTCGCCTGTCCATTGTCAGCCCGCGTCCGCAGACCACCCGCCACCGCATCCTCGGCATCGCCACCAGCGAGGCCGGCCAGATCATGTACGTGGATACGCCGGGCCTGCATCGTGGCGCCAAGCGCGCGATGAATCGCAGTCTCAACCGCGCTGCGCGTTCGGCCATCAGTGAAGTGGATGTGGTGGTGCAGGTGATCGAGGCGGGCCGCTGGACCGATGAAGACGAGGCGCTGTACGACGCGCTGGTCGAGCAGAAGGTGCCGCGCCTGCTGGTGATCAACAAGGTCGACCTGGCCAAGGACAAGACCACCATGCTGCCCTTCGTGGCAGAGCTGATGGCGCGCCACAGTTTCGACGAGGTCTACTACGTCAGCGCGCTGAAGGAGAAGGGCCTGAAGGAGCTGGAGACGGGCATCCTCAAGCGCCTGCCGGTGCAGCCGCCGGTGTTTGGCGAAGACGAAGTCACCGATCGCAGCGAGCGTTTCCTCGCCGCCGAAATGGTGCGCGAGCAGCTCATGCTGCGTCTGGACCAGGAGCTCCCATACGCCACCACGGTGGAGATCGAGCAGTTCAGCGATCGCCCTGATGGCATCGCCGAAATCCACGCCGTGATCTGGGTGGAACGCGATGGGCAGAAGGCCATCGTGATCGGCAATGGCGGTGCGCAGCTCAAGGCAATTGGCACGTCGGCGCGTCGCCATATGGAACGCACCTTCGAGCGCAAAGTTTTTCTTCGTCTATGGGTGAAGGTGCGCGAAGGCTGGGTCGACGACGAGACCATGCTGAAGAAATTCGGATACACCGATTGAGTCTGCGCATGCGTGATATCGGGCAGGCCAAGCGCGTGGCTCTGCCTGGTATGCCTGACTGCGCGGTCATCCACTGACCAGGCCCGACAGTCACCACCATGCGTATCGAGCAGCAGCCGGCCTATGTGCTTCATTCGCGGCCTTATCGCGAGACATCGCTGCTGCTTGAATGCCTGACGCGCGACCACGGGCGTCTGGGCGTGGTGGCGCGCGGCGTGCGGCGCGAGCGTGCGCGCGTGCAGCGTGCCCAACTGGAGCCATTCCAGTCCCTGTCGCTCGATCTGCTGTTGCGCGGCGAGCTGGCCACCTTGCAGAGCGCGGAGCATACGAGCCCGCCGTTGCGTCTGCTGGGCGATGCCGGCCTGGCGGGCCTATACCTCAATGAGCTTTGCGTACGGCTGACCGGTCGTCAGGATCCCTTGCCTGATCTGTTCGACGCGTATGCGCGCACCTTGCCGCGTCTTGCGGGCAGCGAGCCGCTGGCCTGGAGCCTGCGGCGTTTCGAGCGCGACCTGCTAGAGGCGATCGGTTACGGCCTGCAGCTTGAATTCGAAGCGGAGTCCGGCGAGCCGTTGGAGCCGACCCAGCTTTACCGCTATGTGGTGGAGCAGGGGCCCACACCGTGTCGCACGGGAACGGCCCATGCCTTGCGCGGAGTCGATCTGCTCGCCCTGGCTGCCGATGACATGCCCGATGCCGCCGGCTTGTCGGCACTGCGCAGCATGATGCGCGAGGTGATCCGCTTTCATCTGGGCGGTGGCGAACTGCGGGCGTGGCACGTGCTGGGCGGGGCGATGTCGCGTCGTTGAACTCAGGTGGCCGCGTCGCCGCCAAGCGCATCGATGGTGGCCAGCAGCGAGCGGCGGAAGCGCGACAGCGGCGCCAGCGAACCGGAATGCTTCAGCTTGAGATGACGCTGCAACAGCGTCGCCTGGACGCCCAGCGCTGCCGCGCCGCAGAAGCCGCAGGACGAGCGCAGGCGATGCATGCGGTCGGCGAGTGCTTCGGTGTCGTCCAGCAGCGCGTCCAGATCCTGATACAGCCCCGCCAGCTCCGCGCGCAGCAGCGTGCGCATCGCCTTCACTACATCGGCGTCGCCCATGGTGGCGATCGCCTGTGCGTCATCCAGCAGCGGCACGGCGGCGGCACCCGCGTGGACCAGCGCCAGGATGCGGCGCAGATCGGCCAGGCTGCAGGGCTTTTGCAGCACCTCGCTGAATTCGGCGGCAAGCAGACGTTGCCGTTCGATGACATCCATCTCCGCGCTGGTCGCGACGGCGGTGCAATCGCTGGAACGCGCCTGTGGATCGTGGCGCAGGGCGGTCAGTACCTCTTCGGCACCTGCGCCTGGCATGCGGCAATCCAGCAGGAGCAGGTCAAACGCTTCGTCGCGCGCCAGGGCGATGGCCGAGGGGCCGTCATGACAGGCATGCGCGTGCAGACCGAGGCTGCGCAGGGCTTCCACCAGGAAAAGACGGCTGCTCGGGTCGTCGTCGGCCACCAGGGCGCGGACGGTGAAGGGCGCGCTCCGATGGCCTGAAGGCTCGCTGGAAAGCGTGTGTTGCATGACTTGTCCGTGTCGTTCAGCTGATTTTGGCAGAATGGCGCTTCATGCGCCCCACATCAAGCCAACTTTTTCTCACTCTGTGCGTCCTCCTATGGGCGTGCTGGACGCCGCCAGCCCGCGCCGACGTGGCGCTGGGCGCCAAGACCGTGACCGTTCCCGGGCTGAAGATGCAGGGCGTGCAGTCGCAGATCGGCGAAGACGGCGAGGGCGGCCTCAAGCTCAGTCTGCGGGCGGCCAAGGCCGATGTGCCGGCAATGGGTTGGAAGCGCGTCGGGGTGGACCTGCAAGGGGTGCTTCAGCGCGATACGCATATGCGCTGGTTGTTCGATGGCACGGCCCAGCTTGCCGGCGCACCGGGCGCGGCCTTGAGCAACGCCAAGGTGTCGATGGTGATCGACGAGGCGGCCAACACGCTGGAAATCAATCTGACCCAGGGTGCGATCCAGGCGAGCACGGCCTTGCCGCTCGACCAGCCGACGCACGCGCAGATCAGCCTCAAGGGGGTGCCGCTGGCCTGGTTGCAGGGCCTGTTGAGCACGGTGTGGTCCGGGCGAGCCACCGGCGGCAAGCTCGATGCCGATATGGCGCTGGATATCCAGGACAAGGGCCTGCAGGCGTCCGGGCAGTTTGCGCTGAACGGCGGCGGGTTCGATACGCCCGGCGGCGCACTGGCTGGCCAGGCGGTCAACGGAAACGGTCGGCTCAACCTCGACACCACCAGCGCACCCACCCGCATCGACCTGGATGCCAGCCTGCGCGGCGGCGAGTTGCTGTTGGGCCCCATCTATGCGCGCCTGCCCGATCATCCGGTGCAGTTGAGCCTGTCCGCTGCGACGCGCAACGGCGCGGTGGATTTCAATCGGCTGCGCGTAGCCGACGCCGATGCCCTGCAGCTGGAGGGCGCCATGGCGTTCAACGCCAAGGGTGAGCTGCAGCAGCTCAAGCTCGATCGCCTGCAGTCGCGTTTTCCGGCGGCGTATCAGCGTTACGGACAGGCCTGGCTGGCGACGCTGGGCTTGCGGGACATGCGCATCGATGGCGAGCTCAGCGGCAATCTGGATCTGGGCCCCGACGGCCTGCGCAGTTTCGCGTTCGACACGAATGGCCTGGACGCCGCCGACGCCGACGGTCGCCTGGCCGTAAAGGGCTTGCGCGGCGGCCTGGACTGGAACGCCAACAGCGATCGTCCGCTCACCTCGATGTCGTGGCAGGCCTTGCAGGTCTACCGCATACCCAACGGTGCGGCGCAGTTGCGCTGGCAAAGCAAGGGCGGCGCCCTCACGCTGCAGCGCGCCGTGGATATTCCGGTGCTCAACGGGCGTATGCACGTGGGCGATCTGGCGTGGCGTCCGGCGGCTGCCAAAGGGCGCCGACTGGAAACCTCGCTCGCGTTCGCCGGCATCGACATGGCGTCGTTCTCGCGCACCATGGGTTGGCCGGAGTTTCCCGGAACGCTGGGTGGCGCCATTCCGGCCCTGCGCTGGGTGGATGACCGCTTCGAGCTGGAGGGCGGCCTGTCGGTCAATGTGTTCGATGGTTTCGTCGACATCACGCGGCTGAGCCTGCAAGGGCCGTTCGGGCCCAGTCCCGTCTTCAGTGGCGATGTGCAATTGCGCCAGCTCGATCTGGCCGCGATGACCAGCGTATTCGACTTCGGCAGTATCACCGGCCGTATGGACGGCTCCATCAACGAGCTGCGCCTGGTCAACTGGAACCCGGTGGCGTTCAAGGCCAGCCTGCTAGCCGGCAGCGGCGGGCGCATCAGTCAACGTGCCGTGAACAACCTCACCTCGGTCGGTGGCGGCGGCATGGCGGCGGGTCTGCAGGGTGCCGTGCTCAAGCTGTTCAAGACGTTTGGTTATAAGCGCATCGGCCTCAATTGCACGCTGCAGGCGTCCGTATGTCATATGGGCGGCCTCGACAACGATGCCGATGGCTACACTATCGTCGAAGGCAGCGGCTTGCCGCGCCTGCAGGTGATCGGACACCAGGCGCAGGTCGACTGGCCCACGCTGGTTCGCCGATTGAAAGCCGCCATTGAAGGCAATGGACCGGAAGTCCACTAGCAACACCCCCACCCCCAAGGAGTCGAATCATGCGCAAGCTCGTCTATGGATTGCTGACCACGCTGCTGGTCGCGCTGGTGGGGTGCGTCACCATCAATGTCTATTTCCCTGAAGCGGCCGCGCAAAAGGCCGCCGATCAGTTCATCGGCACCGTGCTCGACAGCTCCGCGCCGGCGCAGCCGGCCAAGGACGAGCCGCCGGCGCCGCCGAAGAAGAACAACGAGCCCTCGGCGATGCTGCTGGACCTGCTGATTCCTGCCGCCTACGCCGCGGACGCGCCGAACCTGCGCGTGCAGACGGCGACCACGGAAGCCATCCACGGCCGCATGCAGGCGCGTTTCCGCGACACCCTGACGCCGCTCTTCAACAGCGGTGCGGTGGGCTTCACCCAGGATGGCCTGGTGGCCGTGCGCGATGCCGGCAAGCTGCCGCTGGACCAGCGAGCCGGCGTGAGCGCCGCCGTGGCCGATGAGAATCGCGATCGCAATGCGCTCTACCGCGAAGTGGCCAACGCCAACAACCATCCGGAGTGGGAAGCACAGATTCGCGCCACCTTCGCCAAGGGCTGGATCGAGCGGGCGCGGCCGGGCTGGTATTATCAGGACCCCTCGGGGGCATGGAAGCAGAAGTAAGCCATCCGCCCTCTTAGCCCGATCACCGCGCCCGGGTCCCGCTGATCCGGGCGCGCGCGTTTTTGATAGGCAGTGCCTGGAAGACAGTTCCCGCGATGAAAGAATTCGAAGCCACCATCACCGACCTCAGCCACGACGGCAAGGGCGTCACCCGCATCGACGGCAAGGCCGTGTTCGTCAGCGGCGCACTGCTGGGCGAAGAGGTCAAGCTGCGCATCCGCAAGCGTCATCGTCACTATGACGAAGCGGAGGTGGTGGAGCTGGTGACCCGCTCGCCGCACCGCGTGGAGCCGCGCTGCCGTCATTTCGGCCAGTGCGGCGGCTGCTCGCTGCAACACCTGGATGCGACGGCGCAGATCGAAGTGAAGCAGCGCGTGCTGAAGGACAACTTCGAGCGCATCGGCAAAGTGATGCCGGACCTGTGGCTGCCGCCGCTGACCGATGAGCCCTGGGCTTATCGCCGCAAGGGTCGCCTGTCCGTGCGTTCGGTGGCGAAGAAGGGCCGCGTGCTGGTGGGCTTTCGCGAGGAGAGCAATCCGCGTTTCGTTGCCGACATCACCCAGTGCGAAGTCGTGCATCCGGCGCTGGGCCCCAAGATCGGCCTGCTGGCCGAGCTGATCAGCAGCATGGACGCCGCCTCCGATATTCCGCAGATCGAGTTCGCCGCCGGCGATGAGGTGGTGGCGCTGGTGTTCCGCCACATGCAGCCGCTGAGCGAGCGCGATCAGGCGGCGCTGATCGCGTTCGGCCAGCAGCACGGTTTTGCGATCTATCTGCAGCCGGGTGGTGTGACCAGCGTGCATCCGCTGTGGCCGGAGTCGCCGCGACTGGCCTTCAACATCCCCAGCGACAATGCAGCCTTCGAGGATGTGGAGCTGGAGTTCCGCCCGCTCGATTTCGTGCAGGTCAATGCGGGCATGAATCGCCGCATGATGGCGCGCGCGATGGAGCTGCTCGATCCGCAGCCCACGGATCGCGTGCTGGACCTGTTCTGCGGCCTGGGCAATTTCACCCTGCCGATTGGTCGGCGTGTCGCCGAAGTTGTCGGTGTGGAAGGCGAGCATGGCCTGGTCGAGCGCGCTGCTGAAAACGCCGCACGCAACGGCATCACCCACGCCCGTTTCGAAGTGGCCAACCTGTTCGAGGATCAGCGCCACACGCACTGGGCCAAGCAGTCGTGGGACAAGCTCTTGCTCGATCCGCCGCGCGCGGGCGCCGACAAGGTGCTGGAGTATCTCCCGCACAAGGAGACCAGCCGCATCGTCTATGTCTCCTGCCACCCCGGCTCGCTGGCGCGCGACGCAGGCATCCTGGTGCAGAAGCATGGGTTTCGCTTGAGCGCGGCCGGCGTGATGGATATGTTCCCCCATACGGCGCACGTGGAGTCCATCGCGCTGTTCGAACGCTGAGCCATCGCAAGGAAGGCGGGACGCCTTCACCGCTCCGTCACATCCTTCCCCAATCATCGGTTGACGCATGGGCATCGAGATCGAACGCAAATTCCTCCTCAGCGACGACAGCTGGCGTGACGCCGTCACCGAAAGCGAGCGCATCGCCCAGGGCTACCTGGTCAGCGCGCAGGCGCTGCACGACGGTACCGCGCGCGCCTCGGTACGCGTGCGCCGCACCGGCGAGCGCGGCTGGCTCAATATCAAATCGGCCCAGCTCGGCATCGAGCGCGCCGAGTTTGAATACCCGGTCCCCATCGCCGATGCCGAGCAGATGCTGGCCGAACTGTGTGACGGCGTGCTGGAGAAGATCCGGCATCACGTGGTCGTCGACGGCGTGCTGTTCGAGGTGGATGAATTTTTTGGCGAGAACGCGGGTCTGGTCGTGGCCGAAGTGGAATTGCCCAGCACCGACGCCTCCTTTCCGCGGCCCTCGTGGCTGGGGCGCGAAGTGAGTCATCTTCCGCGCTATTACAACGTCAACCTGATCGCGCATCCGTATGCGCGCTGGACCCAGGATGAGCGGCAGGCGGCGGGAGAACCCACCTCATGCTGATGATCGGCCTGGCTGGCACGACACTCGCCGCGTCGGAGCATGCATGGCTCAAGGCCGCCGGCGTGTCCGGCGTGGTGCTGTTCTCGCGCAATTTCAGTTCGCGCGATCAGTTGATGACGCTGATCGACGATATCCGCGAGGTCGGCGGCGACGACATGCTGATCGCCGTGGATCAGGAAGGCGGCCCCGTCCAGCGTTTTCGTGAGGGTTTCACGCGCCTGCCGCCGTTGTCGGCGATCGGCGCCGTGTACGACCGCGATCCGGAAGACGCCATCCGCCTGGCCGAAGAGCACGCCTGGGTGATGTCCAGCGAGCTGCGCGCCAGTGGCGTGGATTTCAGCTTTGCCCCGGTGGTGGATCTCGCGCGCGGCAATGCGGCGATCGGCCTGCGCGCGTTTCACGCCGATCCGGCAGTGGCTGCCGAACTGGGCCAGGCCTATGTGCGCGGCATGCACCTGGGCGGCATGGCCGCTGTGCTCAAGCATTTTCCGGGTCACGGCTCGGTGGCGGCGGACACGCACAAGGCCACTGCGGTGGACACGCGCCCGTTGGACGTGATCCGTCGCGAGGATCTGCTGCCCTTCGTCGAAGGCATGGCCGCGCACGCGGAAGCCGTGATGGTGGCGCACGTGGTCTATCCCGAGGTCGATGCGCAGCCGGCGGGCTTCTCCTCGCGCTGGATCAAGGACATCTTGCGCAGCGAGCTGGGCTTTGCGGGCGCGGTGATCAGCGACGACATCAGCATGGCTGCTGCCGGCGCGGCCGGCGGCGTGACGGGGCGCGTGCATGCCCACCTGGATGCCGGTTGCGACCTGGTGCTCGCCTGCTTCCCCGACGTGGTGGATGAAGCCATCGCCGCCGTGCGGGATCGCGCGGCGACGTCGCCCGAACGCATGGCCGCCCTGCGCGGCGACGTGGCCTCCACCTGGGACAGCCTCAACGACAACCCACAGCGCGAACGATTCATCGCGCGCATCGCGGCGTTGCACGCCGTGGAAGGACAAGCTTCGGCATGAGTACATCCAACCCTTCACTGGCCGCGGCGCTGGCAAGCGCTGAGCTGTTGTTCGATCGCGCGGCGCTGGAGTCGGTAATCGTCGACATGGGCCGCGATATCGACGCCGCCCTCGATGGCGAGCGTGCCGTCTTTCTCACGGTGATGAATGGCGCGCTGATCTTTGCCGGTCATCTCGCGCTGGCCATCCGCACCGATGTCGAGTTCGACTATGTGCACGCCACGCGCTATCGCGGCGCCACCTCGGGCAGCGAGCTGCACTGGCTGCGCGAGCCGATGGTCGATCTCACCGGCCGCACCGTCTTGCTGGTGGACGATATCCTCGATGAAGGCCACACCCTGAAGGCCGTGCGCGATGATTGCCTGCGCCGCGGCGCACGCCGCGTATTGGTAGTGAGTCTGTGCACCAAGCAGCACGACCGCCTGGTCGATGGCATCCAGGCCGACTTCAACGGTGTCCAGTTGCCCGATCGCTACGTGTTCGGCTTCGGCATGGACTATCACGAGCAGGGCCGCAACTTGCCGGGCATCTACGCGGTCAAGTAAGGCGACGAACGACCACGGAGTCATGCATGAACGTTTTGGGGATTTCCGGCAGCCTGCGCGAGGCGTCGTTCAATACGGCGCTGCTGCACGCGGCGAAGGAGCTTGCGCCGGCCGGCATGAACATCGTGATGCATCGCCTGCATGATCTGCCGATGTTCAATCAGGACGTGGAAGAGCAGGGCGATCCGGAGGCGGTGGTCGCGTTCAAGGACGCCATCGAGCGCGCCGACGGCCTGCTGATCGCCTGCCCGGAGTACAACGGCGGCATCACTGGCGTGCTGAAGAATGCCGTCGACTGGGCCTCGCGCGCCGGCAAGGCGCGCAAGCTCGCCGTGCTGACCGGCAAGACCGTCTGCATCATCGGCGCGAGCCCCGGCGTCACCGGCACGGTGCGTGCGCAGGATCAGCTGCGCCTCATCCTGCGCCGCGCAGGCGCTCGCACCGAGCCGCAGGGCGACGTGCTGGTGTTCCAAGCGCATACCAAGATCGTCGACGGCCAGTTGAGCGATGAGCGTACGCGGGAGGCGCTGACGCGCCATCTGGCGGGCTTTGCCGAGCGGCTGGCGGCGACATCGAACGAATTGAACGCCTATAGGAATGCATCGTGAGCATCGATCTGGCCGTCATCGGCGGCAGCGGTTTGTACAACTTCCCTGGCCTGGAGAACGCCTCGCGCCATCGCATCGATACGCCGTTCGGCGCGGCCTCGGGCGATGTGGTGACGGGCGATTTTGCCGGCCGCAAGCTGGCCTTCCTGGCCCGCCACGGTGAGAGCCACACGGTGCCGCCGCATCGGGTGAACTACCGCGCCAACCTGTGGGCGCTGCATTCGCTGGGTGCGCGCCGCGTGGTCGGTGTCAACGCCGTGGGCGGCATCCGCGCCGATATGGGGCCGCGCGTGATCGTGGTGCCCGATCAGATCATCGACTACACCCATGGCCGCTACACGAGTTTTTGCGATGTCGAGGGCGCCGAGGTGCGTCATATCGATTTCAGCGAGCCGTACACCGAGTCGCTGCGTCGCGAGCTGATCGACGCGGCGGCCAAGGCTGACATCGCTGTCATTGATGGTGGTTGCTACGGCGCCACCCAGGGTCCGCGCCTGGAGACCCGGGCGGAGATCGCCCGCATGAAGCGCGACGGCTGCGACCTGGTCGGCATGACCGGCATGCCCGAGGCCGTGCTGGCGCGCGAACTGGAGCTGCCCTATGCCTGTCTCGCCCTGGTGGCGAACTTCGCGGCCGGTTGTGGCGACGAGGACGAAATCAGCATCGAAGAAATCTTCGCCCACCTGGCAGCGGCCACCGCCGAGGTGCCCCGCCTCTTGGGTGTTTTGCTCAAAAGCTGAGCAACCGGTACGGTTTTGATCGTGTCAAAGTCGTCACCATATTGCGCTTTGCCATAAAACATGTTGATACTTCCGTTGTGCCAGGGGCGGCGGACCAAGGGGTCAAGGTGGTTCAGCGCTTACCGTGGTGCATCCAGTCCATGATTCAGAGGTTCACGCAATGCGTTTCGGTACGGTCAAGTGGTTCAACGACGCCAAGGGTTTCGGCTTCATCGCGCCTGAGGACGGTGGGGAGGACGTGTTCGTCCACTTTTCGGCAATCAACTCCAAGGGCTTCCGTAGCCTGCAGGAAGGTCAGCGCGTGAAGTTCGAAGTCACCACGGGCCCGAAGGGCGCCCAGGCTTCGGGCGTCGAAATCGCCGGCTAATGTCGGCGAACCGGCGCCCGCGCCGGTCATCGATGTGAGGAAGCCCCGCGTCGCAAGGCGCGGGGCTTTTTTTTTTTGTTTGGAGTGGAGGGGCGATGACGGATCGTAGAGGGTTTCTGAAGGCCTCCGTGCTGGGGGCCTCCGCAGTGGCGCTGGCAGGTGGCGCGCATGCGCTGGCCGGCGCCAGTGGGACGGGCAAGAGCAGTACGGGTGCACGCGTGATCTCGACCTGGGACTTTGGCGTGGCCGCCAACCAGGCTGCCTGGGGTGTGCTGTCCAAGGGCGGCGGGTCGCTGGACGCCGTCGAGGCAGGCGTGATGATCCCGGAAGCGGATCTGAAGAATCACAGCGTGGGCCGCGCCGGCTATCCGGATCGCGACGGCCACGTTTCCCTGGATGCCAGCATCATGGACGCCGACGGCAGCTGCGGTGCGGTGGCGGCGCTGGAACATATCGCCCATCCGATCCAGGTGGCGCGCCGGGTCATGGAGCGCACGCCGCATGTCTTGCTGGTCGGCGATGGCGCGCTGCAGTTTGCGCTGGAGCAGGGCTTCAAGAAGGAAGAACTGCTGACGCCCGAGTCCGAGGCGGCGTGGAAGGAGTGGCTGAAGACAGCCCACTACCAACCCTCGGCCAACAGCGAAGTGCGCGACTATGGCAAGACCGGCATGCCGGGCGGCAAGGGCAACCACGACACCATCGGCATGCTGGCCATCGATGCCAACGGCCGCCTGGCCGGCGCCTGCACCACCAGCGGCATGGCGTGGAAGATGCGCGGACGTGTCGGCGACAGCCCCATCATCGGTGCGGGTCTGTACGTGGATGGCGATGTCGGCGCGGCTACCTCGACCGGCGTCGGCGAGGAAGTGATCCGCAACGTGGGCAGCTTCCTGGTGGTGGAACTCATGCGGCATGGACGCTCGCCGCAGGACGCCTGCCAAGAAGCGGTGATGCGCATCGTCAAGCGTCGCCCATCCGCGTCCAAGGACCTGCAGGTCGGTTTCCTGGCGATGAATCGCCATGGCGAAGTCGGCGCGTTTGCGATCCAGTCCGGCTTCTCGTACGCCGTGTGCGATGCGGCCAGGCAGAATGGTTTGATCCCGTCCAAGAGCCTGTACTGATGGCCAGGCGTCTGCTCGAGGTGGCGGCAAATTCCCTGGCGTCCGCACTGGCCGCGCAGGCCGGCGGTGCGGATCGGGTGGAGCTGTGCAGCGGCCTTGAGCTGGGTGGACTGACGCCGTCGATGGCGCAGATTGCCCAGGTGCGCGAGCGCTTGAGCATCCCGGTGTACGTGCTCATTCGCCCGCGTGCCGGCGACTTTCTCTATGACGATGACGAGCTGGAGACCATGCAGCGCGACATCGAAGGCTGCCTTTCGCTGGGTTGCGACGGCGTGGTGTTCGGTGCGCTGGATGCCGAAGCGCGCGTGGATGTGGCTCGTTGCAAACCCCTGCTGTCGGCGGCTGGTGGCATGGGCGTGACCTTCCATCGGGCGTTCGACATGGCACAAGACTTGACGCAGGCGCTGGAAGACGTGGTGACGCTGGGCGCCGAACGCCTGCTCACCTCCGGCGCCGCCGCATCCGCCATGGCCGGCGCGGGCACGATTGCAGCGCTGGTCAAGCAGGCATCCGGGCGCATCGTGGTGATGCCCGGGGCTGGCGTCACTGCCGCGAACGTGGCGGCCCTGGCGCAGGCGACCGGCTCCAGGGAATTCCATGCGTCCGCCAAGGCAAGCCTGCCATCGGGCATGCAGTGGACCAACGCCAGCCTGGCGGATATGGCCGGCGGCGAGATCCGTACCGACGCGGATGAGGTGCGAGCCATCGCGGCGGCCCTGCAATCGGCGCGTTAAGCCCTAAGGCCGTCGTTGTCACGGCGGCGCGCGCCGCCTAAGCTCGGCCTGGAGATTCCCCACCCCAGAGAGCCAACGGCATGGGCGAGCGGAACGGCAGGCTAGGAGTGGTGGCCACGCCCGTGAGCGTGGCGCCATGAACGCGCCGCACGAGGCTGCCGCCACGGTAAGCCTGGGTCTGCGTCGTTGGCCGCGCCTGCTGTCGATGGGCGCGGTCATCATGGCGGCCACCATCTTTGGCCTCAGTTACAGCCTCTGCGCGCCGCTGATCGCCATGAGCCTTGCCGCCGAAGGGCACTCCGGCAGCTATATCGGCCTCAATGCGGCCATGCATGCGCTTGGCGTGCTGCTGATTGCGCCGGCGATGCCCTCGTTGGCGGCACGTTTTGGCGCGCGCAGCCTGGCGGTCGCCGCGCTGGTGGTCACCGCGCTGGTGCTGGCGGCCTTCACGCGCGTCACCAATGTTGCGTGGTGGTTTCCCATGCGTGTGCTGCTGGGCATGGCCGCCGAAACCTTGTTCGTGATGTCCGAAACCTGGACCAACGTGCTGAGCACGGAACAGGCGCGCGGCCGCACCATGGCCGTCTATACGGCTGCCTTGTCGCTGGGCATGGTGTTGGGTCCGGCGCTGCTGTCCGTGCTCGGCGTCAATGCGGGCGCCTATCTGGCGGGCGCCGTCATCGGGCTGCTGGCGGTGGCCTTCATCCTGCCGCCGTGGGTCGCCGCGCCCGGGCGCAGCGTGCCCGAGCGTGCGCAGCCCATGCGTTATCTGCGGCTTGCGCCGATTGCGGTGGCCACCACCGTGCTCAATGCGGGCGTCGAGACGGCGGGGCTCTCCTTTATTTCGCTGTACGCCACGCAACTGGGCTGGACCGAAGCACGCGCCATGCAGCTCATTTCCATGCTGATGCTGGGCGCCATCGTGTTGCAGCTGCCGATCGGATGGCTGGCGGACAAGGTGGACAAGCGACGCCTGGTGCTGGCGCTGGCCGCGATCTCGGCGGTGGCCGCGCTGTTCTGGCCGTTTGCCTTGCGCGAGACCTGGCTGGCGTTTGCCGTGGTGTTCGTGTGGGGCGGCCTGTTCGTGGGCATCTACACGGTGATGCTGGCGATGGTCGGCAGCCGTTTCCAGGGCAACGACCTGGTGGGCGTGTATGCGGTGATGGGCCTGGCCTGGGGCTTGGGTGCACTGGTGGGCCCGACACTGGCTGGCGTGGCGATGGGCATCAACGCCTTGTTTGGACTGCCGGGACTGATAGCGCTGGGATGCGCCGTGTTCGCGGTCTTTCTTGCGAGGTCGCGCAGCGAAACCTGAGGCGAGCGACGGAGTCATCACATGGTGCAGCTGGGTTTGCTTCTGCTGGGCAGCGATTTCATTCGCCGGCGCTGGTTGATCCTCGCCGTCGGCGGCATCGCCTGGGCGGCGCTGGGCGTGGCGATCTTCATCGATGCGCTGGACAACGTGCTGTATTTCCCGGTGCACGTGTTTGGCTATCTGCTGGTGGTCGAGGCGGTGGTCACGCTGGCCGTGTCCTCGCCCAGGCCCGGTACCTCGGCCGTGCTGCGCAAGGCGCGTGGCGTGGTGTTCCTGATCCTGGGCTTGTTGATTGTCGACCCGCATCATGCGGCGAGCGTGATCCTGGCGATGGCGTTTGGCCTCGCGTTTCTGGTCGACGGCATCTTTCGCATCGCGGCGGCGCTGGTGGTGCGTTTTCGCGGCTGGCGACTGTCGCTGATCACCGGTCTGCTTGAAGTCGGCTTTGCCGTTTTCATGGTCGAGCCCTATCCCACGTTCTACGCGGGCACGGTGCCGTACTGCATCGGCATGGGACTGTTCCTCTCCGGTTGCGGCATGTTTCGGCAGGCCTGGCGGCTGAAGAAGCTGCCCGATCACGCGGTGCTTTCGTGGCTGTTGATGCGCGATGTGTCGGTCGCGCACGTGGGTTTCACGCCCGAACCGCTGGGCGACGTGGCGGGCGATCTGGTGGTCTACGTATGGACGCCCACCGGCTCCGTCGACGACGCCGTGCCTCAGCCCCTGGTGGATCGCTATATCGCAGCGGTGGATGCAAAGGGCGTGATCTCTACCGGGCACGCGGCGTTGGGCTGTCCGCCCGGGGTTTATGTCAGTCACTATCCGGCAGTCGAAATCGATCGCTCCAGCAGCGACTTCACGCGGATGCTGCGCGCGACGGCGATCAACGACGTGCCCGGAAAATTCCAGCCCAGCTATGCGGAGGAATCCGCTGGCTGGTGCGAATCGAACGCCGAGGTGCATTTCGACCGCTACGACCACCAGCGCCTGTTGGCATTCTGGAAGCGCTACCGTGAAGACACCACCTACAACCTCACCAATCGCAACTGCAGCAGCACGGTGGCGCATTGCCTGGAGGCTGCGCTGGAAGGATCGTCGGCAAAACGCGGCTTCCTTCGCACCATGATCAATCCGGAACTATGGGTCGCCGCCCAACTGCGCAAGCGCGCCGAGGCGATGGCCTGGACCCCGGGATTCGTGCTCGATTACGCCCGTGCACTCAAGGCAGCGATCCATCCCACGCCGCTAGGCTGGTACACGCTGATCGCCTCCATCAAGCGCTTCTGGCAGTACGCGGGGATGATCCGCCGCGGGGAGCCGATGAGCGCCGCATCCTTGGGCGACAAGTCGAACACTCCCGTTGCCCGTGGGCGTTCGATCGAGTGATGCCTCAGGCGGTGAACTGCAGCCTTGCCAGTTCCGCGTAGAGGCCGCCTTCGGCCAGCAGGCTTTGATGCGTGCCTTGCGCCACGATGCGGCCGCCATCCATCACCACGATGCGATCGGCGCGTTGCACAGTGGCCAGACGGTGGGCGATGACCAGGGTGGTGCGGCCTTTCTCCAGGCGCTCCAGGGCCTGCTGGATGGCCGCTTCGGATTGGGCGTCCAGCGCCGAAGTGGCTTCGTCCAGCAACAGCAGTGGCGCATCGCGCAGGATCGCGCGTGCAATGGCGACACGCTGGCGCTGGCCACCGGACAGACGCACGCCGCGCTCGCCCAGTTCCTCGTCATAGCCCTTGCCCAGCGCACTGATGAAGTCGTTGGCTTCGGCGGCGCGCGCGGCCTCGCGCACTTCGTGCTCGTCCGCATCCTGGCGGCCGAAGCGGATGTTGTCGGCAGCGCTGCCACCGAAGATCACTGTTTCCTGCGGCACCAGCGCGATGGCGCCACGCAGCTCGGGCAGGGCGAGTGCACGCAGGTCGACACCGTCCAGCGTGATGCGCCCGGTCTGCGGATCGTAGAAGCGCAGCAGCAAGGCAAACACGGTGCTCTTGCCGGCACCGGACGGACCGACCAGTGCCACGGTTTCGCCGGGACGAACGGTCAGGTCGAAATCGTAGAGTGCCGGCGCATCCGGTCGCGACGGGTAGTGGAACTCGATGTGCTCGAAACGCAGCGCACCTTCCACGGGCCGCGGCAGCAGCGCTGGCTGCGCAGGGCTGGTGATCTCGGCGCGCTCTTCGAACAGCTCGCCGATACGCTCCATCGCACCCGCCGCACGCAGCACGTCGCCCCACACTTCGGAAAGCCCGGCGAGCGAGCCGGCTGCGAGGAAGGCATAGATCACGAACTGCGCAAGCACACCGACATCGAGCGTGCCGGCCAGCACGTCGCGCGCACCGGCCCACAGCACCAGCGCGATAGCGCCGAAGAACAATACGATGACCGTCGCCGTCAGGATCGAGCGCATGCCAATGCGCTGCCGCGCTGTGGCAAGTGCGCGGGCAATGGCGCCGCCGTAGCGCGCACTCTCGATGTCCTCGCGTGCGTAGGCCTTGACGGCAGGCGCAGCATTGAGCGTTTCATTGGCGACAGCGGCGGCATCGGCAAGCCGATCCTGACTGGCGCGCGAGAGCCGCTGCACGCGGCGGCCGAATACCAGGATGGGCAGCATCACCGCGGGGATCACCAGCGCCGTAAGGCCGGCCAGTCGCGGGCTGGTCCACACCATCATGGCGGTGGCGCCCAGCAGCATCACCGCGCTGCGCAGCGCCACGGAAATGCCCGAGCCGATCAGCGCCTGGATGACTTCGGTATCGGTGCCCAGTCGAGAAATGAGTTCGCCCACGCGGCTGCGTTCGAAAAAGCCCACGTCGAGCCGGATCACATGCGCATAGAGCTGGGAGCGCAGCGATGCCAGCGAACGTTCGCCCAGCAAGGCGATGCAGTAATAGCGAGCCGCCGTGGCAAACGCCAGTACCAGGGCCACGCCGAACAGGCCCAGGAAAGTGGCATTGATGGTGGCGAGGCTGGAATGGCCAAAGCCCTGATCGATCATGTGCCGTACGGCCATCGGCAACACCAGCGTGGCGCTGGAGGAGATCGCCAGAAACACCAGCCAGCCTGCAGCGAGTGCGCGATGAGGTCGCACGAACGGCCACAGCTGCATCAAGGTGCCAAGGCGACGCGTGGGGCGCTGGGTGTCGGCGGTATCGCTCATGGGTTCTCGTCGTCGGCATCCGCGCCGGGCTGGCGCATCTGATCAAAGGTGGGGCGGCTCCGGCCTGATTCAATCCAGGCGGCGTGCGCTGTGGCGACCGCGGCTGAGGTCGTTGACCAGCGCCTGCGCTTCATCGGCATGCCGCTCGGGCAATTGGATCTCCAGCGCGACTCCTTGCGCATCGAAGCTTTCCTGCACGATCTCGGCCTCGAACTCGCGCAGGCGCGCCTTGAGCAGGGCCAGTTCGGCGAAATCGCAACGCAGGCCAAGCCGCGCCATGGCAACCAGGGGAATGCGTTCGGCGCGACGCAGGCACTCGGCCGCCGTGCCGCCGTAGGCACGCACGAGTCCGCCGGCGCCGAGCTTGATGCCGCCATACCAGCGCGTGACGACGACTACGGCGCGATCGATGCCCTGGCCTTCGATGGCTTGCAGGATGGGACGTCCCGCCGTGCCGCCCGGTTCGCCGTCATCGTTGAAGCGATAGTCCTGGCCGATGCGGTAGGCCCAGCAGTTGTGGGTGGCCGCCGGGTCGCCCACCTGGCGTACGAAGGCCAGCGCCTGTTCGGGCGTCTGTACCGGTGCGGCCTGGGCCAGGAAGCGACTCTTCTTGATGTCCTCGCTGTGCTGGCAGGCAGCGGCCAGGGTATGCAGCGGATCACTCATGGTCGGGCAGTTGTGCTCGCAGGTCGTCGGGCAGGGCCACGTCCGGATGCGCCTGCTGGAACGCGGTCAGCCGCTGCACGGCTTCGTCGTGCCGATGCAGGGCGAACAACTGGCGGATCTTCTCCAGCTCTTGTGTCGGCGTGTCGGCGGCATTCGCTGCCGTGCTGTCCGGCGCAGCGGCGGGGGCGGCCATGACCTTCATCGCGCTGGTGCGCTGGCTGAGTCCGCCGGTGATTGCCGTGGCGCGCATGGGGGATTGCGGTGCATACGCTGATGCGGCGGCTTCCGAGGCGGGCGCGGGCGCCGCTGGTGCGGGCGGTGGCGCCGCCGCCATGCGATCCTCGTTCATGGCTACCAGCGGTGCGGATTCGGTGGCGGGGGCGGGCGGTTGTTGGGTCGCGACGACCGGCGCCACCACTTTGGGCTTCATGGCGGAACGGATGTTGTCCCGCTTCGCTGCCACCGGTGCCGCGATACGCGCTGCCGGGGCCGCAGCGGCCATAGGCGCGGCAGGCGCCTGGGCGAGCTCAGCGCTGCTTTGATTGGGCCCTGTCTGCGCAGGTTCGTTGGTGGGCGCTGCAGCGACGGTTACCTCGCGCGAGGCAGGGCCCTGCGGCACGCTCGGTTGTTGCATCGTGCGCCAGCCCAACCCTGCTGCCACCACCAGGACCGCCACACTGGCCACCGCGACCGGCCAGCGCATGACGCCGCGGTGGCGGTCGGCGCGCAGGGCGTCGGCCGCGGCGCGCTGGATGGCGCTGTCCAGGGCGGGCGACGGGTCCTTGCGCGGCAGGCTGCGATAGAGCGCCTTCAGCTCGTCTTCGCCGGGCAGTGCGTCGTTGTCGTGGTCGTGCGTATTCATTCGGCCAACTGTTCGCGCAAACGGTTCATGGCATAGCGCAGCCGCGACTTGGCAGTCTCGCGTCCCACGCCGGTGACTTCGGCAATCTCCTCCACGCTCAGGTCGTTCTCCAGGCGCAGCAGCACGGCGGTGCGCTGCTCATCGGGCAGTTGCTCGATCGCCAGCTGCAAACGCCGGCGGCGTTCGAACTCCGACAACAGGTGCTCGGGTTGTTCGTGTTCCGGCGACGCGGTCAGTTCAAATACGCGTTCGGCTTCCTCGCCGGTGGCTAGCGGACGCTTGCGGCGGTAGCTGTCGATCAGCAGGTTATGCGCGATCTGCAGTAGCCAGGTGGTGAATTTGGCTTGCGGCAGATAGCGCGCCCGCGAGGCCACGACACGGCTCCAGGTCTCCTGGAAAAGCTCCTCGGCCAGCTGCGGATCGCGCGCCGCGCGCAGCAGGAATCGGTACAGCGCCGCCCGATGCCGGGCGTACAGCGCGTTGAACGCAGCCGCATCGCCCCGGGCATAGGCCAGCATCAGCGTCGCGTCGTCGTCCACAGGGGCATCCATGGGCGGCGAGGTTAAGCCAAACCGGGGCTCGGGGTAAGCAGGCGGGTCAGCGGCAGGCGTCCGCGGCAGTGTTGGGTTCAGCAAAGCGGGCTGCATTCCCATCTAACGCAGGCCATCGCCTCCCGGGGTTTGAGGTCAGGGGATCACGTCACCGGGTACGGGGTTGGAGAAATCCTCTGGCTCGCGTTGCTGGGTGAGTCGGAACACGCCTTCACGCACGTTGCGCGGCAGCACTACATCGAGCACGGTGGTCTGGTGCGGGGCGAGGATCAGGAAAAGATCGTCGCTGGACGCCGTGCTGGCGATGGCGTGATGCACCAGTCCGGTCAGGTCGCCGGGTTCGATCGTCGCGCTATAAGGCCGATGGCCGTCCATCGCGGCACGCAGGGTACGCCGGCTGTTGTCGGGATCGGCGACGCGGGCGGTGCCGGCCAGCAAGGCATGGTTGAGGAAGAACGTGATCACGTGCCCCTGTCGGCTGTTCGCCTGGCGGTCGAGCATGAAACCCTGCGGCATCCAGTCGGGATTCGGCGGCAGACCGGCCTCGAACAGCAGGCGCGCACCGAGCAGCGGCTCGCCTGCTTCGTCGGTGAGGCGAATGACCAGCATGCTGCGTGGATCATGGATATGGATGCGCGGCGCGAACGGACCGACCGGCTCCTTTTCCACGCGCGCTGCATCGCGTTGCGCGTTTTCCGCATCGAAGGCATCGCACAGTTGGTGGTAGCCGGTCACGTCGCGCACCTGCAGGCAGCGCAGCAGGGCATCCACCGTGGCTTGCGGCGCGGCCGACATCACGCCTTGCTCGGATCCTGAGTGCGCGGCGCCCGGGATCAGCTTGAATGCCGTGCGCGGGGAGATCGTGGCATTGATGGCCAGCGTTGGATCGTTGCCGCTGCCCTGGCGTGCGAGCACTGCGTGACGCGCGTTGAGATTGGCTGCCGCGATGCGCACGACGCCGTCGGAACCGTCTTCGCCGGTATAGCTGTTGATGTGGTCGTAGAGCGATCGATCAGGCCGGTCGCCGGTGAGCACGAACAGGAACTGGCCGCGTTCGGCCACATCGTCGCCGTGGATATGATCGAGGTTGAGCGACAGCGATTCGCTGCTGCCCAGCTCCAGCCAGTCGAGGATGCGCTGGCCCGGCTCCACGCCGCCGGCCCACGCGCGCAGGCGACTCAGCACGCTCTTGCCGAGCTGGGCGAGGGCGGAGCCGAAGTTGGCCGGCGCCAGCATCATCAGGTGGGTGAGGCGGATAGTGCTGAAGGCCTGCGGCCGATCGCGCTGCGCACGCAGCCATTCGCGCACGACGGGGCCGCCGGTGGAGTGGGTGATGCAGACGAAACTCGCGTCCTGCAGGTGCAGGTCGCGCAGGGCGTGATCGAATCCACGCACCACGTCGGCCATGGTGACCACGTCATCGAAGCTCACGTATTCCGACAACCAGATATCGGCCACCGCCAGTGCGATGCCCGCGGATGCGGCCTGCGCCTGGAGGCGCTGCGGCAGCAAGCCGTAGGTTGACGTGTTGGTGACGCTCCAGCCGTGCACAAAAACGAGTGTCGTCATGAACCGGTCCCCGCGGTGTCATAGGTTCCGCTCGCCAGCGTGCTGGCGTATCCCCGGGGCGATGGGTCGATCGACCCTCCACTATCGCCTCGTCATAGCGTAAGGCCCTAAGATGCCATGCCTTTCCATGGAGCGGGGAATCCGCATGCTGGCCGTTCTGTTCGTGCTGCTGCTGTTGATCGTGTGGCTGTATCGCCTGCGCTGGCGCAACACGGCGCGCGGCTTGCTGATCGCGAGCCTGCTGTTGTTCTTCGGCATCGGTTGCGGTGCGCTGCCGCGCTGGCTTTCCGACCGTCTGCAGTCGGGCTACGCAGTCGAGCCGGCCATCGCCTGGACGCCGCGCAATGCCATCGTGGTGCTCGGTGCGGGCACGGCGGTGGACGAAGGGCATCCGCTGCAGCCTTCCTACTTCGTCAATGGCCGCCTGTTGCGTGCAGCCCAGCTTTACAGCGCATGCAAGGCGGCGGGGAAGGAGTGCCGGCTGGTGGTGAGTGGCGGCGATTCGCAGGAACATGGCGAGGCCGAGGCGGTGGTGTATGGACGCGCCTTGCGTGCGCTCGGCATTCCCGCGACGGACATGTCGCTCGAATCGCGCAGCATGAGCACCTGGCAGAACGCGCAGTTCAGCCGTCCGATCCTTGCCGAGTACGCGCCGCAGCACATCGTGCTGGTGACGTCAGGGATCCATCTGCAGCGCTCGCTGCTGTATTTCGCGCACTTCGGCATCGTGCCGCAGCCGGTGGCCGGCGACTGGGTCAACGCGCGCAGGGAGCTGGCGCCCGACTCCTGGAACTTCATGTTGATGGATGCCACGCTGCACGAGTATCTGGGCATCGCGCGTTACAGGGTCTACAACCTGCTGGGCTGGAACGCGCCGAAGGCACCGCCACTGGGCGCCTGAGGCTTCGCATAGCCGTTCATTTTCCAGCCAGCTACTGGACGCATATCCGCGTAACCTTGCGCGGCTTACCTAACGCCAGTTGCCTCGATGCCCTCCGAACTGCCCGCTGATCCGCACTCGCGTGCGGCGCTTCCGCTTGCCCCGTCGCTGGATCCGACGCTGACGGCGGCGCATATGCCGCGCCATTTCCGTCCGTTGGAGCGGCGCGTGCTATGGATCTGTTTACTGGCCATGCTGCTCGGTTCGGCGGTGGCGCTGGTGGCGCGTCTGCTGACGGCCTTGATCGGATTGGTCACCAATCTCGCGTTTTACGGCCGGATCAGCACGGAATTCAGCAGTCCGGCGGGCAACCATCTGGGCCTGTGGGTGATTGCCGTACCGGTGATCGGCGGCTTGATCGTCGGCGCGATGGCGCGCTGGGGCTCGCGCGCCATTCGCGGCCACGGCATTCCCGAGGCGATGGAGCAGGTGCTGCTCAATGAGAGCAGGATTCCGCCGCGCATCACCTGGTTGAAGCCGGTGTCGTCCGCCATTGCGATCGGCACGGGTGGTCCGTTCGGCGCCGAAGGGCCGATCATCGCCACCGGTGGCGCCCTGGGTTCGCTGATCGGGCAGTTGCTGCGCGTCACCGCGGACGAACGCAAGACGCTGTTGGCCGCGGGTGCTGCAGCAGGCATGGCCGCGGTGTTCTCCGCGCCGATCTCCTCCGTGCTGCTGGCGATCGAGCTGCTGTTGTTCGAACGTCGCGCCCGTTCTCTGATTCCGGTGGCGCTGGCTGCCGTGATGGGCACGGCGATTCGCTATCTGCTGGAAGGCAACGAGCCGATGTTCCCGATGCCGGCGATCGCCACGCCGGCACTCAGCGCCGTGGTGGCCTATATCGTCATGGGCATCGTCACCGGCGTGGTCAGCGTGGGCATCACCAAGCTCACCTATGCCATTGAAGACGGCTTCGAGAAACTGCCGATCCACTGGATGTGGTGGCCGGCCATCGGTGGTGTGGTGGTGGGCGTGGTGGGTTACTTCATGCCGGCCACGCTGGGCGTGGGCTACGGCAATATCGCGGCGCTGATTGCCGGGCAGGTCGGTTTTGCCGGCATGCTCGCGCTGTGCCTGATGAAGTTGCTGTCCTGGTCGGTAGCCTTGGGCAGCGGCACCTCGGGCGGCACACTTGCGCCGCTGTTCACCATCGGCAGTGCGATGGGCGGCGTGTTCGGCCTGCTGTGCGTGACCTGGCTGCCCTGGTTGCAGGTGGATCCGAAGGTGGCGGCGCTGGTGTGCATGGCGGCGATTTTTGCCGGGGCGTCGCGCGCTTTCCTCACCTCGGTCGTGTTCGCGTTCGAGACCACCCAGCAACCGCACGGCCTGCTGCCCTTGCTTGCTGCCTGCGCCGCGGCGTACCTGGTTTCGGGTCTGCTGATGCGCAACACCATCATGACGGAGAAAATCGTCCGTCGCGGCGTGCGCGTGCCGGCCGAGTACACCGCCGATTACCTGGAGCGCCTTGCCGTCGGCGACGCATGCAGCCGCGACGTCGTCAGCCTGCGCGCCAGCGAGACGCTGGCCGAAGTGCAGGCCTGGCTGGCCACGGAGCACGCTCCGGCCAAGCATCAGGGCTTCCCGGTGATCGACGAGCAGGGTCACCTGCTAGGTGTGGTGACGCGACGCGATCTGCTGCGCGCCGGCTCGCCGCTGAATGCGCCCGTGCGTTCGCTGCTGCACCGTCCGCCGATCGTGGTGCGCGAAGACCACACGCTGCGCGAAGCGGCCGACCACATGGTGGAAGCGGACGTCGGCCGCCTGGTGGTGATGGATCGCCAGGGGCGCCGGATGGTGGGCATCATCACGCGCGGCGACCTGCTCAAGGCGCATGCGCAGCGACTGCGCGAAGCGCATGAGGCCAGTCGCCATCTCGGTGGAAAAACAAAACCGGCCGTGTGAGGGCCGGTTTTGCGGGATCACTCGGGCGACTTGCGCTGCCCGGGTCAGTACATCAAGCCGCCTTGAGCGACGCCATGTCGATCACGAAGCGATAGCGCACGTCGCTCTTGATCACGCGCTCGTAGGCCTCGTTGATGTTCTTCATGTCGATCATTTCGATGTCGCTCACGATGTTGTGCTCGGCGCAGAAGTCCAGCATTTCCTGCGTTTCGGCGATGCCGCCGATGGCTGAGCCCGAGATCGAGCGGCGACCCAGCAGCACCTGCGCAGTGTTCACCGGCGGATCGAGTGGCTGCAGCTGGCCGACCAGGCAGATCACGCCATTGATGCCGAGCGTGGCCAGGTACGGGTTGAGGTCATGCGGGTTGGGCACCGTATCGAGGATGAAGTCGAACTGGCGCGACACGGCGGCCATCTGCTTCTCGTCGGTGGACAGCACCACATGGTCGGCGCCCAGGCGGCGCGCTTCCTCTTCCTTGCCCGGCGAACGGGTGAACAAGGTGACGTCGGCGCCCATCGCCTTGGCGAACTTCAGGCCCATGTGGCCCAGGCCGCCGAGGCCGATCACGGCGATCTTGCTGCCCTTGCCGATGTTCCAGTGACGCAGCGGCGACCAGGTGGTGATGCCAGCGCACAGCAGAGGGGCAGCGGCCTTCAGATCCAGCTTGTCGGAGATCGACACCACGAACTTGTCCGACACCACGATGCGCTCGGAGTAGCCGCCGAAGGTGGGCATCTTGTCGTGGCGATCGATGCCGTTATAGGTCCAGGTGGCGCCTTCCACGCAATACTGCTCGAGGCCGGCATTGCACGAGGCGCAGTGCTGGCAGGAGTCGACCATGCAGCCCACGCCGACCGTGTCGCCCACCTTGAACTTGGTGACCTCGGGGCCGACGGAGCTGACGCGACCCACGATCTCGTGGCCGGGCACCATCGGGTACAGGCTGCCGCCCCATTCGTCGCGCGCCTGGTGGATGTCCGAGTGGCAGACGCCGCAATACAGGATATCGATCACCACATCGTTCGCGCGCGGATCGCGGCGTTCGAACTGGTGCGCAGCCAGCGGCGTGGTGGCGGACTGGGCGGCATAGCCGCGGATGGAAAGCGTCATGGCATGACTCCTTGGGGACGGGACAGCAAGGCGATCGAGTATGGGCGTCCCGGATGACGCCCGGGTAGCCGATTCCTGCGAGATGATTGCCCGATCCTGCAAGGTGATCGACCAGGGGCTCGCCATGGGGCGGAGGAACAGGCAATCTCGTCCTGTAGAATCAGGGCCTAAGTCCATGAATGAAAAACCTTCCATCGCCGGCTTCTCGGCGCGCCTGGCGCAAGATCGCGAGGAATTGACAGCCATCGTTGAACGATTGGCGGTGGCGGACGGCTTGCACAGCACGGTATGGCCGGCCCTGACGCTGTTCCGCGCCAACTCGGTGGGCGTGCCGACCTGCGCCATGTACGGCCCGGGTCTTGGCCTGGCGCTGCAGGGGGCCAAGCAGATCCTGCTCGGCCAGCAGACATTCCTGCACGAGCCGGCCACCTACATGGTCAACGCCGTGGACGTGCCGGTGTCCTCGCAGGTGGTACGGGCGTCGGACGATGCGCCGTGCCTGTGCCTGACCTTTCGCCTGGACCTGCAGTGCATCCGCGAATTGCTGCCCGGCGTGCAGTTGCGCCGCAGCGCCGTCGTCTCGGCGCCCGGCCTGTCGATGAGTCCGCTCGATGGCGGACTGCTCGATCCATTGCTGCGCCTGGTGCGCCTGCTCGACGCGCCGCGCGACCTCGAAGTCTTGGGTCCGCTGATCGAACGCGAACTGCTGTATCGCCTGCTGACCGGCGAGCAGGGCGCGCTGCTTGCCCAGATCGCCACCTCGGGCAGCCAGGGTCATCAGGTATCGCGTGCGATCGACTGGCTGCGCCAGCACTACGACGAGCCCTTGCGCATCGATGAACTGGCGATGCGCGTGAACATGAGCACCTCGTCGCTGCACCATCATTTCCGCGCCATCACGGCGATGAGTCCGCTGCAGTATCAGAAGCAGCTGCGTTTGCACGAAGCGCGTCGCCTGCTGCTGGCCAGCCAGTGCGATGTGGCCACGGCAGCGCACCGGGTGGGCTACGAGAGTCCCTCGCAGTTCAGTCGCGAGTACAGCCGCCAGTTCGGCGCGCCGCCCTTGCGCGACGTGGCACGGCTGCGGCCGGCCGATGCCGAGTCGGCGGCCTGACGGCACTCGCCCCTCGCATGGTGTGCACCGGGCTGACTCCTCCAACGGCGCGCACATTCACGTCTTGTCGATAGCTCGGGCCATGAAATAAGCCGGTCAGATCTGCAGACCCTGCGTGGAGGCGAGCATGAAGACGGCATTGATCGGCAGCATGGCGGCAACCATCCTGATGCTGCTGTCTGGAGTGAGCCACGTGGCGACCATGGACGACAAGGCGTCGCAGGCGGTGCTGGCGGCCATGGGGCGCACGTCCACCTGGGGTCACCCGGATGAGTTCGGAGAGTTCGCGGGTATGAGTTACTACGCGAGTGGCAACTACGCGAAGGCGATGGAGTACTTCACGTTGGGGGCGCGCTATGCCGACAAGTTGTCCCAGCTGAGCATCGGTTTGATGTATCTGCATGGCGAGGGTGTCGCCAGAGATCCGGTGGCGGCCTATGCCTGGCTCGCGCTTGCCGCCGAGCGGAAGTACCCGCGTTTCGTCGCCACGCGCGATGATGTCTGGAAGGGCCTGGATCACGACCAGCGCCAGCAGGCGATCGCGCTGTACGGGCAATTGTCGGGCGAGTACGGAGATGCGGTAGCCAAGATGCGCATGGAACGGGCATTGCGCCAGGCGCGCACCGAGATGACCGGATCGCTGGTCGGCTACGGCGACCCGGCGGTCAGCTCGTTGACCGCGGCACAGCTTTCGGCCAGCAGTCCCGCACTGGCGGCAGCCTGGGGTGCTTCGGCCAGCCCGGCCTGCGGCGCTCACTCCATCGATGGCGCTCCCATCACGGGCTGTGGGCGGTTGTATGTGCCCTGGCGATGGGATCCCCAGCAGTACTTCCGGATACGCGACGCGGCCTGGACGGGGACCGTCACGGTCGGTGAGGTGGAGAAGAGCGACGGCTCGACCCACTGAGCAGGTGCTCCGAAGGTCATGCTTGCGGTGAGCCCTGGGCGCACCCGCTCGATGCCGCCGGAGATGAGTTCGCTGACACCGGTACCGGCCTGTGCATCTCGATAGTCTGTACGATGAGTCACGCATCTCCGGGGAATGCTGCTGATGACAACGCTCAAGCGTGACGCGCGTATCGCGGGTCTGATCTACCTGGCACTGACGATCACCGCGCCGTTCCGGCTGATCTATATCCCCAGCACGCTGTTCGTGCATGACAACCCGGCGGCGACGGCGGGCAATATTGCCGCGCACGAGTTGCTGTTCCGGCTGGGCATCTTTGGTGATCTGCTGACCGGCGTGATCAGCCTGGTGCTGACGTTTACGCTCTATCAGCTGTTCAAGGGCGTCAACAAGACCTTGGCGGGGCTGATGTTCGTGCTGGGCTTCATGGATACGCCGCTGTATTTCTTCAACGTGCTCAATGATGCGGCGGCGCTGCTGCTGGTCAAGGGCGGCCCGATCCTGGCGGCGTTCGAGCAGCCGCAGCGCGAGGCGCTGGCAGCGCTGTTCCTGCGTCTGCACGGGATGATGATTTCCTGCGCCGAGATGTTCTGGGGCCTGTGGCTGTTCCCGTTGGCGCTGCTGGTGATCCGCTCGCGCTTCCTGCCGCGCTTTCTCGGTTACTGGCTGATCCTCAACGGCTTCGCTTATCTGGCGCTGTGCGTGACGGGCGTGGTGTTGCCGGCGTACGAGGACGTCATCACCAAGGTGGCTTTCCCGCTGCAGCTGGGCGAACTGGCCTTCGTGTTGTGGATGGTGGTGATCGGCGCGCGGCCACGAGGCGATGGTGCCCAGGTCGCCGCGCCGGGCTAGGGCGCGGAAGGCGTCGGCGCGCATCGCAAGGTCTTGACCCTGTCTTACGGCACTGGTGACCTCGTGCCGGTTTGACGCAACTATGGGGTTTCGCCCGCGCGTCCTGCCGGTCGAGCCCGAGAGTCCCTGCGTGAGAGTGTCGATGAATCCAGATTTGGCTGTACGAGGTCGTTTCGCCCGTGTGGGGCGTGGAGCTGCGTGGTGCGCGGTTGGTGTGTTTGCGCTGGGCCTGGCGTTGTCGCCCTGGTCTGCCAAGGCGGCCGAAGGCAAGGATGCCAAGCCTGCGGCGGAAGCCGCCGACAAGAAGGCGGACAGCGACCTGCCGCCGCTGCCTGCCGAC
The DNA here is from genome assembly GCF_001010355.1 of Dyella japonica DSM 16301. Taxonomy (GTDB): domain Bacteria; phylum Pseudomonadota; class Gammaproteobacteria; order Xanthomonadales; family Rhodanobacteraceae; genus Dyella; species Dyella japonica. Next base: position 51,689 of record NZ_JPLA01000024.1, read on the forward strand.
AAGACCATCAAGCAAAGCGTGCGCGTGGGCGGCCGTACGCTGTCCTACGAGGCGACCGTCGGCACCATCGAGGTGCGCAACGCCAAGGGCAAGAAGATCGCGGACGTGGTCTACACCTCGTACGTAGTGCCGGGGAATGACCCGCATCGTCCGGTGACGTTCGCCTTCAACGGCGGCCCGGGCGCCTCGTCGGTGTACCTCAACATGGGCGCCATCGGTCCCAAGCGCATCCAGTTCGGCGTGGATGGCGATGCGCCGTCGGATGCGGCGGTCACCAAGGACAACCCCAACACCTGGCTCGACATGAGCGACCTGGTGTTCATCGATCCGGTCGGCACGGGCTTCTCGCGCTCGCTGGAAGACGATGAGCAGACCAAGAAGGATTTCTACTCCACCGAAGCGGACATCAAGTATCTGTCGCGCGTGGTGTACGACTGGCTGGTCAAGCACGGTCGCCTGCGCGCGCCCAAGTACGTGATGGGCGAAAGCTACGGCGGCTATCGCGCCCCGCGCATCGGCTATGAACTGCAGACGCGCATGGGCGTGGGCGTGAACGGCCTGGTGATGGTGTCGCCGTATCTGGATCCGGCCGCCATCGGCGATGGCGATGCCTTGTCGCCGCTGCCGTGGATGATCAACCTGCCGTCGATGACCGCCGCGCACCTGGAAAGCCAGGGCAGGCTGACGCCGGCTGCGATGAGCGACGTCGAGACCTACGTGCGCACGCAGTTCGTCACCGATTTCCTGGCGGGTCGTTCGGACCCGGGTGCGATCGGTCGCATGGTGCAGAAGGTGTCGGCGTATACGGGCCTGGATCCGGCCGTGGTGTCGCGCCTGGATGGCCGTGTCGACATCGCCACCTACCTGCGCGAAATCCATCGCAACGAGAAGAAGATCGGCAGCGTCTACGACTCCAATGTCACCGCCTTCGATCCGTTCCCGGGCTCGGCCGATCGCCAGTCGGGCGACCCTATCCTCGAAGCGCTGCTGGCGCCGACCACCAGCGCGATGGTGGATTTCGTCACGCGCGAAGTGGGCTGGAAGACGGACGCGCACTACGAAGCGCTGTCCTACGCCGTCAACAAGGCCTGGGATCGCGGCAATGCCGACGACAAGCCGGTGGCGGACCTGCGCAAGGCGATCGGCAACGATCCGAACATGAAGGTGCTGATCGTGCACGGCTACAACGACTTGTCGTGTCCGTTCTTCACCTCGCGCCTGATCATCGACCAGATGCCCACCTTCGGTCAGTCGCAGCGCGTGAAGCTGACGGTCTATCCGGGGGGTCACATGTTCTACAGCCGCCCGGGCAGCGCCGAGTCGTTCAAGGCCGACGCCGCCACGCTGTACCGCAGCAGCAAGTAAGCGAGTCGATGCACCGGATTAGGCCGCGCTTCCCAGGGGAGCGCGGCCTTTTCTATGCGAGGGGCAAACTCAGAGCAGCGTATTGTCCGGCGCACGCACGATATAGCCGCGTGCCTTGAGCTTGGCCAGATAGCCGTCGGAGGACAGCAGCTGTTCCATCGACAGCACGGCGACTGTCTGCCGGTTGCGGATCAGTGCCGCTTCGGCCGCACTCATCCAGGCCGACTCGATGCGCTGGGGCAGGTCGGGGATATTGAGCTGCTTTTCGAAATCGCCATTGATGGCCGACACGATGCACGGCTCGTAGTTCTTTTGCGGCATCAGGTTCTGCAGGGCTTTCATGTCGCCGGTGGCCCAGGCATTGGCGCGCTGGGTGAGCTTGGGCATGTCGTGCTCGACCAGCTGCATGGTCTCGTCCAGGCAGGCGATGCCTTTTTGCTGGTCCTGGTCGATGCTGGTGCTGGGCGGCGCCCGCGTAACCAGCAATTCGTAGCGCACGGCGATGACGCGGTTGCCGTGCTTGCGCGCCAGTTTCTCCACCATCGCGGCCACGTCGACATCGTTGCTCAGGTCGTCGTGCGCCAGTGCTTTTTCGTAGAGCTGCTGGGCGACGATCATCGGGCGCATGAATTCGAGCGCGTCGTCGTCCTGCAGGTATTGATGGCGCAGCGCCAGCCAGCGCGCATACATCTCAGGCGGCAGCAGGCGCTGCAGGGTGGCGCCGCCTGGATTGAGCTTGGCCGAGGGCTGCAAGGCCAGCCGGGAAAACAGGCTGGAGGGCATCTTCAGGCGCGCCGACGGGGCTTCGAGCAGCTCGGAGGATCGTCCCAGCGCTTCCTCGAGCTTGGTCCATTGCCACTCGGCATGTTTGGGCAGCGGCGACAGCGTGCCGACGATCCACAACACATGGTCGCCGCGTCGCACTTCCCATAGCGCGGGGCCGGGTTGCTCGCCGCGCACCGTCACGGTTTGCAGCTCGACGGCGGCTGCCGGTGCGGGCGCGGTGGCGGCCGGGGCGGGGTTGTTCTGCGCCTGTGCGCCGCTGATAAACAGCAACGCGCCAAGCCATAAGGCGGTTCTTGCGTGCATCCGGCAAGCTCCTTGAAGGGACGCGACGGCTAAAGCCCGCCGAGGCGGGCTCCCTGTTGCCATGATAGCTGCGCTGGCGGCGCCCGATGTGGTGCGCGGAGTCGGCCATGGCCATCCGGCGTGGACGTCGGTGCACTCCGGAGGGCGCCGAGTGGACGCCCTAACCAGTTAAACGCTCAAAAGACCTGGCGGAAGACAATGTACAGCCCGCCGGCCAGCAGGATCGAGGCGGGCAGGGTGAGGATCCAGGCCATCAGCAGGTTGCGCACCGTGGCCCATTGCAGGCCCGAGCCGTTCGCGGCCATGGTGCCGGCCACGCCTGAGGTGAGCACGTGGGTGGTGCTGACCGGCAGGTGGTACATGTCGGCGGCCTGGATCAGCGTCATCGCCACCAGCTCGGCCGACGCACCCTGCGCGTAGGTGAGGTGTTCCTTGCCGATCTTCTCGCCCACCGTCACCACGATGCGCTTCCAGCCCACCATGGTGCCCAGGCCCAGCGCGAGCGCCACGGCGACCTTCACCCACGGCGGGATGAACTGGATCGCCTGGGTACCCAGTCCGCGCCAGCTGGTGAGCGCGGCGGTCTGCTCCTTGCTCAGGCCCGGCTCGGACAACACCAGCGGGATCGCGGCGTTGGCCAGATAGATGTCATTGCGTACGTTGCCCATCTGTTCCGGCGGCACGGATTTCAGCGACGTGCGATTGCCGACCTGGTGGTCGATCTGCCCGATCAGCTGGGCCAGCGCCGGCGCCGTATTGGGCTGCGCTGCGCGCTGCTGCACGGCGGCGGTGATGTCGGCGCGCGGATCGCCATCGAAGGTCACGCTGCCGGCGATGCCGCTCAACACATGCTGCGCATCCACCGACACCTGATGGAAGGTCTTCACCTCGCCACCGGACACCGCACCGTTCAAGGCGTACGCGGTAGGCACGGTGCCGATCAGGATCAGCATGATCAGGCCCATGCCTTTCTGGCCGTCATTGGAGCCGTGACTGAAGCTCACGCCGGTGCAGGTGAGCACCAGCAGGGCGCGGATCGGCCACGGCGGCGGCTTCTTGCCTTCGGGGGCGCGATAGAGCGCGGGAATCTTCACCAGCGCCTTCAACAGGTACATCAACAGGCCGGCCAGCAGGAAGCCGGCGATCGGCGAGAACACCAGGCCGCGGAACACGTTCATCGCGGCATCCCAGTTCACGCCGCTGGTGCCGCTGTGACCGGAGATCAACTGATTGGCCAGGCCCACGCCGATGATCGAACCGATCAAGGTGTGCGAAGAGGAATTGGGTAGACCGAAATACCAGGTGCCCAGATTCCACAGGATGGCGGCGATCAGCAGCGCGAACACCATGGCGAAGCCCGCCTGTCCGCCCACCTGCAGGATCAGCTCCACCGGCAGCAGCGATACCACGGTAAAGGCCACCGCGCCGGAGGACAGCAGCACGCCGAGGAAGTTGAAGGCACCGGACCAGATCACCGCCATATTGGCCGGCATCGAGTTGGTGTAGATCACCGTGGCCACCGCGTTGGCGGTGTCATGGAAACCGTTGACGAATTCGAAGCCCAGCGCGATCAGCAGCGCCACGCCCAGCAGGAGGAACGGCGCCAGCGAATGGGAGCGGACGGCCGAGAGGTCTTGTACGAGATGAAGACCGGCATAACCTGCGCCGATGAGCAGGATCACCCCGAAGATCAACGCAAACAGTCGACCCGATCCCTGGCGTACTGGTGCGGCGGAGACGACTGCGGCTTCGGTCTGCATGACATGCCCTCGTGGTCGGTCTCGCGCAAGCTAAGCACCAGCGCAAGACAGATACGTGACAGGCAGAGGGCGTTCCGCCGCGCCTGCACTGATCAGCGCAAGAGCGCGGCGGATGGTCGGACCCGTGATGAAATCAGCGCTCGCGCATGACCATGAGACGCACCTCGGTCATGTCCTCGATGGCCCAGCGGATGCCTTCGCGACCGACGCCCGAGAGCTTCACGCCGCCGTAGGGCATGTTGTCGACGCGAAAGCTGGGCACGTCGTTGACCACCACGCCGCCTTGTTCAAGCTCGTTCCAGGCGCGCATCGCATGGGTCAGGCTGTCGGTGAAAATGCCGGCCTGCAGGCCGTATTCCGAATCGTTGACCAGCGCGACGACCTCATCGAACTTGCGGAAGGGCGCAAGCAGGGCGAACGGACCGAACGCCTCGTTGCGATAGGCCTTGGCGCTGCTGGGTACGTTTTCCATCAAAGTGGCTTCGAGCATGGCGCCCACGCGCTTGCCGCCGCACAGCAGCTTGCCGCCGGCCTTGCGCGCTTCCTCGATCCAGCCCTGCAGGCGTTCGGCGGCGGCTTCGTCGATCATCGGGCCGAGGAAGGTGTCCTTCTTTTTCGGATCGCCGGCCTTGAGCTTTTTCACGGCGGCCACCAGGCGCTTCTTCACTTCGTCGTACAGCGATTCATGCACGTAGATGCGCTGCACGCTGATGCAGCTCTGGCCGGACTGATAGAGCGCGCCGAACACCAATCGGTCGATCACATAGTCCATGTGCGGACCTTGATCCGCATCGACGATGCACGCCGCATTGCCGCCCAGTTCCAGCGTCACCTTCTTGTGGCCGGCGCGGGTTTTCAGGTCCCAGCCGATCTGGCTGCCGGTGAAGGAGAGCAGCTTGAAACGCGGATCTTCCACCAGCGGATTGGCATGCTTGCCATCGAGCGTCAGCACCGAGAAGGCGCCCTTGGGCAGATCCGTTTCGGCCAGCACCTCGCCGATGATCAGCGCGCCGATCGGCGTGCGTTCGGCGGGCTTGAGCACGAACGGGCAGCCGGCGGCGATCGCCGGAGCCACCTTGTGCGCCACCAGGTTCAACGGGAAATTGAACGGCGTGATGAAGGATACCGGGCCCAGCGGCACGCGCTTGGTGTAGCCGTGATAGCCGTCCAGCCGCCTGGCGATTTCCAGGTTGATCGTTTCGCCGTTGGTGCGCACGGCTTCCTCGGCGGCGATGGTGAAGGTCTCGATCAGGCGCTGCAATTCGCCATCGGAATCCTTGATCGGCTTGCCTGCTTCCACGCACAACGCATAAGCCAGTTCTTCGCGTCGCTCCTCAAAGCGCTGCGCGCAATGCTGCAACACCTGTTGGCGCGCCCAGGGCTTGAAGTCCTGCATGGGACGGGTGGCCTTGACCGCCGCGGCGATGGCCTTCTCGGTGGCCTTGGCGTCGGGCACGCACACGCGCGTGGCGACCTTGCCGCTGTACTTGTCCAGCACGTCCATCATTTCCTTGGACGTCTGCGGCTGGTTGGCGAGGTAGTACGGATAACGCTTTGCAAGCATGAATGACCCCGGTGCGTGGATGCTCAGACCGCAGCGCTGAGCTGCGGAATTTCTTCGTTGAGAATGCGGTGGTTGTCCGAATAGTCGATCATCAGATCGATCAGGTGCACGCCGCCGGCATTGAACGCACGCTCGAGCGTGGGCAGGAATTCCTCGGCGCTGCCTGGGCGATGGCCGCGTGCGCCGTGCGCTTCGGCGAAGGCGACGAAATCCGGATTGCCAAACACCATGCCGTAGTCGGCGTAACCCATCTCGGCCTGCTTCCAGCGGATCATGCCGTAGGCGTCATCGCGCAGCAGCAGGATCACCAGGTCCAGCTTGAGGCGCACGCAGGTCTCCAGCTCCTGCGCATTCATCATGAAGCCGCCGTCGCCGCAGATGGCGAGCACCTTGCGCTCGGGATAGACCATCTTGGCCGCCATCGCCGATGGCAGGCCGGCGCCCATGGTGGCGAGCGCGTTGTCCAGCAGCACGGTATTGGGCTGGCGGGCACGGTAGTAGCGCGCATACCAGAGCTTGTACATGCCGTTGTCCAGGCAGAGCACGCCATCGTCGGGCATGAAGCGGCGCGTGTCGTCGACCACGCGCACCGGGTGCATGGGGAAGCGGTTGTCGCAGGCGTGGTCTTCCAGCTGTTTGTGGAAGGCGTCGCGCACGCGGTCGAAGTACTTGAAGTTCCAATGCTCCTGCGGCTGCAGCGCATCGGTGAGGCGTTCGACGGTGTGCGCGATATCGCCGACCACTTCGATCTGCGGGAAATACACCGCGTCCACTTCCGCGCTGGAGAAATTGATGTGGATGACCGTGCGCCGGCCCTTGCGCATGAAGAACGGCGGCTTTTCCACCACATCATGGCCGACGTTGATGATCACGTCGGCGGCATCGATGGCGCGATGGACGAAGTCGCCATCGGAGAGCGCCGCATTGCCGAGCCAGAGCGGGTGATCCTCGTCGATCACGCCCTTGCCCATCTGGGTGGTGAAGAACGGGATGCCCAGCTTGTCGATGAAGTCGCGTAGCGCCACGGTTGTGCGTTGGCGGTTCGCGGCGGCGCCGACCATCAGGATGGGATGCCTGGCGCGGGTGATCGCTTCGGCCGCCTGCACCAGCGCCGCATCATCGGGGGCAGGGCGTCGCGCATATTCGGTGGGCAGCAGCACGGCATCTTCGACGGTGTCGCGGGCGATGTCTTCGGGCAGCTCCAGATGCACGGCGCCAGGACGTTCTTCCTCGGCGCGGCGAAAGGCTTCGCGGATGCGTGCCGGTATGGTCTGGGCCGACACGATCTGCCGGGTGTACTTGGTCAGCGGCTGCATCATGTCGACCACGTCGACCAACTGGAACAAGCCCTGCTTGTGTTCGCGGATCGGCTTCTGGCCGGTGATCATCATCATCGGCATGGCGCCGAGCTGCGCATACGCCGCAGCGGTCACCAGGTTGGTGGCGCCGGGTCCCAGCGTCGCGAGGGCGACGCCGGCTTCGCCGGTGAGCCGGCCCCAGGTGGCGGCCATGAATCCGGCGGCCTGCTCATGGCGGGTCACGATCAGACGAATGGAGGAGTCGCGTAGTGCTTCGACGAAGTCGAGATTCTCTTCACCCGGTACGCCGAAGATGCTGTGCACGCCCTCGGCTTCCAATGCTTTCACGAACAGTTGCGCCGCCTTCATGCTTGGCTCCTCGTGCTGAAGGCTTTGAGCATGCGGCAGGGATCGTTCACGTCGCGTGAGGTGGCGAAGCGCCTTCAGCGCTTGCTGTTTGGCTCGTCCTTGCGCACGACCACGGGCAACTCGCCATCGGCCAGTCGTGCGCGCAGCGGCGTGCCTTCACCGATACCTTTGGACGATCGCACGACTGCGCCGTCTGCATCGAAAATGATCGAATAGCCACGCTCCAGCGTGGCGAGCGGGCTGATCGCGTGCAGGGCGCGACCGGCTTGCCGCAGGTTGAGGCGGTCACGTTCCACCCGTCGTTCGATCGTGCTCTGCAATCGCTGGCGCAACTCGCCGAGCCGTCGCTCGATCAGCATCAGGCGCAGCCGCGGATGTTGTGCAATCAAGCGCGCATGTGTGCGCTCCAGCGCATTGCGTCGCCGCTGCGATTGTTCGCGCTGCACGCCGAGCAATCGCCTTTGCAGATGCAGCAGCCGTTCGCGATCGCGCGCCAGCCGCGCCTGCGGACGCTGGGCCTGCAGGCGGGCCAGCAGATGGTCGACGCGTTGGATGCGCGCCTGCAGGCGACGCTGCTCGAGTGTGGTCAGCCGCTGCTGCAGCTGTTGCAGATGACGACGCTGGGCGATCGCATCGGGCACCAGCAGTTCGGCCGCGGCCGAAGGCGTGGGTGCACGAAGATCGGCCACGAAATCCGCGATGCTGAAATCGATTTCGTGACCCACCGCCGACACCACCGGCACGGCGCTGGCGTGGATCGCGCGCGCCACCTGTTCGTCGTTGAACGCCCAAAGATCTTCCAGCGAGCCGCCGCCGCGCGTCAGCAGCAGGACGTCGTAGCGTCCGCTGGCCGATGCCTTGCGCAACATCTGCACGATCGCCGGCGGCGCCTCGCGCCCCTGCACGGGCACGGGCAGCACGTCGACCTCGGCCAGCGGCCAGCGGCGCGACATCACGCTCAGCACGTCGCGAATAGCGGCGCCGGTGGCCGAGGTGATGACGCCGATGCGTCGCGCATAGCGGGGCAGGGCACGCTTGCGCGCCGGATCGAACAGGCCTTCGGCATCCAGGCGCGCCTTGAGCTGTTCGAACTCGCGCTGCAGGGCGCCTTCGCCGGCGGGCTCCATGTGTTCGGCCACCAGCTGAAATTCGCCGCGCGGCTCGTACAGGCCGACCCGCGCCCGCACCAGCACATGCATGCCGTCGGCGGGGCGGAACTTCAGCCAGGTGCTCTTGGGCCGGAACATGGCGCAGCGCACCTGGGCGCCGGCGTCCTTCAGGGTGAAATAGATATGTCCGGAGGCGGGCCGGGCGACGTTGGACAACTCACCCTCGATCCAGATCAGCGGCAGCGCATCTTCCAGCAGGTCCCGCACCAGCCGGTTGAGCGTGCTGGGCGTAAGGATGTGGCGCGGCGGCGGGCCGGCCTGGTCGTTGCTGGTGTCATCTGGCGAGCGCATGAAGGGGTGAGCCTAACATGAGTTTCCGGCTGGCGAATGCAGGGATTACATTCGCTTGGGTCACTTAGTGCAGCCTGGAACTCAGGCATGCAGCCTATCTATATGGTTCTGCTTGAGTTCATGTCTGGTCATCTGGCTCGCCAGCCAGCTGCTGGTGCCGACGGCGCGTGCGCCAGGCGCGGATGCCGAAGTTGAGCGCGAACCACGCAGCCACGACACCCAACGGCCAGGCGATGACCGCGGGCCACAGGATAGCCACCACGGCGATCACCGCAAGCGCCAGGGTTCCGGTGATCAGCGGTCCGGAGGCGGTGTCGCCCAGCACGCGCCGATCGGTCAGCGCGGCGCCCACCGTGTTGGCGATGCGCAGCGCGCCGGCCGCCGCACGCCCGGAGCTGCCGCCGACATGGCGCGGACGCTGCGCCGGACGGGTATGGCTTTGCACATGTTCGCCCTGGCGACGCCAGCGACTCGGTGCCAGCACGATCTCGGTGGCGTTCTCCAGGTCGCGCTCGTATTGCGCCGCCAGTTGTTGGGCAAAGCCGGTGTCTTCGAAGGCCACGTCGATCTCGCGATTGCTCAACCAGCTGGCCACATTGAGGTTGGACGAACCCACGCGCGCCCATAGCCCATCGGCCACCGCGGTCTTGGCGTGCAGCATCGAGCCATTCCACTCGAACACGCGAACGCCGGCCTTCAGCAAGGGGCGATAGCCCGAACGCGACATGCCCGCCACCATCGGGATATCGCTGCTGCCGGGCACCAGCAGGCGCACGTCGACACCATCGCGGGCGGCCGCTGCCAACGCCTGCACATAGGGCGCGATGCCGACGAAGTAGGCGTCCGTCAGCCATAACCGCTCGCGCGCCATCGCGGCAATCAGCTGGTCGAGGCGGTACATGCCGGCGGTCTGCGGCTGGGTGGCGATCAGGCGCAGGGCCACCGAGCCGGCCTCGTGGACAGCAGGCGCAGCGTTGAAGGGCCCCAGCGGTGTGCCGATGCTGGCCCAGCTTTCGACAAAGGCGTTCTCCAGTTCGACCACGACCGGTCCGTGCAGGGCCACGCCGGTGTCGCGCCAGGGCTCCACTTGCTGCGACGGATCGCCCAGCCATTTCTCGCTGATGCACACGCCGGACAGAAAACCGTGCTGCCCATCCACCACCAGCAGCTTGCGGTGATCGCGGCTCACCCAGCCGAACGGCTTGCCCAGTTGCGGCGGGTTGAAGGCGCGCACCTGTCCGCCGGCGGCGCGCAGCGGCGCCCAGAAGCGATCGCGCGACTGCCCCTTGCAGCCGAGCCAGTCATACACCACCGCCACGAACACGCCGCGTTGCGCACAGGCCACCAGCGCTTCGCGAAACTCGCGACCGACTGCGTCGTCGCGAATGATGTAGTTCTCCAGCAGCACGCGATCCTTCGCGCCGCGGATGGCCGCCAGCCAGGCTTCGTAGTGCGCGGCGGCGTCGATCAACAACTCGGCGCGGTTGCCCGCCAGCAAGGGAGCGCCGGCGGCGCGGCTGAGCGCCTGCTCGGCCAGCAGGCGTGCGTGGGTGGAGGCGGAGGGTCGGTTCATGGCGTCAGTAGGGCATGCCGGCGGGGCTTCTTCAAGCCGCATTCACTTGGGCCATGCGACCAATACGCTCCATCATCCGGTCATGTCGCTCCCATGAACTCTCTGTCATGTTCGCTCCATGTCGCCTGAGCAATGCCACACCGACACCGAGGCGTGCGCGCAGCAGATCGCCGAGCGGATCGGCCCGGATCTGCGCGTAGCCGCGCCGCTGGGGCTGGGCAAGCCGCATGAGCTGCTCAATGCGCTGTACCGGTTGACCAAGTCCGATACCTCCCGCTCGCTGGCCCTCTATACGGCCTTGTCGCTGACGCGCCCGCATCCGGCGCCCGGGTTGGAGGCGCGTTTCGTGGGGCCGTTCGCGGAGCGTCATTTCGGCGCGGATGCGGTGGACCCCGAGTATGCGGTAGACCAGGCGCGCAACCAGTTACCGTCCAACGTGGCGGTGCACGAGTTCTACATGCAGTCGGGTGCGCTGATGCATGCGGGCGGGGCGCAGCGCAACTACATCAGTCAGAACTACACGCATGTGGCGCGCGACCTGGCTGTGCAGGACATCAATCTGCTGGTGCAGCTGGTGGCCCGGCGCGAGACGCCCGAGGGCGTGCGCTACAGCCTGTCCTGCAATCCGGATCTGACCTTCGACTTCATCGATCGGGTGGTGCAGTCGGGCAAGCCGCGACCCTTGTGCGTGGCCGTGGTGCATCCGGATCTGCCCTACATCACCGGGCATGCGGAAGTGCAGCGCGATTACTTCGATGTCGAACTGCACACCGCGACGGCGCCGCCCTTGTTTGCGGTGCCGCGCCAGCCGATCGACCTGGTGGAGTACGCGCTGGGCATCCACGCCAGTGCGCTGGTGCGCGACGGCGGCTGCCTGCAGATCGGCATTGGCGCCCTGTCCGATGCGCTGGTCTATGGCCTGCGCTGGCGGCAGGAAGACAACACGCAATGGCGACGTGCCCTGGTGGCGCTCGATCCGCGCGGCGGCACGCATGCACTGGCGGCGCGCATGGGTGGCCTCGCACCGCTGCGCGCGGGTCTGTACGGCGCCAGCGAAATGGTGATGGATGGCTTCATGCACCTGCAGCGCGCAGGCATCCTCAAGCGTCGCGCCTGGGACAACATGGCGATGGAGCGTGCCGCCGCCTGCGGCCGGCTTTCACCCGAAACGCCCGGTGGCCATTATCTGCGCGGCGCCTTTTTTCTCGGCACGCGCGAGCTCTATCGCTGGTTGGCCGAACTGGATGCGAGCGATCCGGATGCGTTGGACATGTGCCGCGTCTCCAACGTCAACCAGCTTTACGGCGACCACCAGATGCTCGCCTCGCTGCAGCGGCGCGGCGCGCGTTTCTTCAATACCTGCATGATGGCGACCCTGCTGGGCTCGGCGGTGTCCGACGGCCTGGAAGACGGCGAGGTGGTCAGTGGCGTCGGCGGGCAATACAACTTTGTGGCGATGGCGCATGAGCTGGCCGATGGCCGCTCCATCCTGCTGCTGCGTTCCACCCGGCAGGGACGTGGCGGCGTGGAAACCAATATCCGCTGGAACTACGGGCACACCACGATCCCGCGTCATCTGCGCGATCTGTTCGTCACCGAATACGGCGTGGCCGACCTGCGCGGCAAGACGGACAGCGAGTGCATCGAGGCCATGCTTTCCATCACCGACGCGCGCTTCATCGATGCCTTGTGTGCGGAGGCGAAATCGCACGGCAAACTCGCAGCGGATTTCCAGGTGCCCGAGCGTTGGCGCGACAACCGGCCCGAGGTGCTGAAGGAGGCGCTGGCGCCGTGGCAGTCGAAAAACCTGCTGCCGCCGTTTCCATTCGGCAGTGATTTCACCGAGGTGGAGCAACGCCTGCTGCCGGCCTTGCAGTGGCTGAAGCTGCGCGGCAGCACCTGGCGTGGCAAGGTCGAGATTCTTCGCGCGGCCATGGCGCCGGGAGCGCCGGTCGGTGGCGAGGATGAAGCGCTCGATCGCATGGGGCTGGCTCGTCCTGGCCGTTTCGCCGATCGCCTGCAGCAACGTCTGCTCAAGGCCGCCCTGCGCAGGACGGCCTGAGTTTCCCGCTCAGTGCATCAGCAGCGACAGACCCTGTTCGCGCAGGGCCGGCAGGTTGAGCAGATGCAGACCCTGGCGATCGGCGCGCACGCATCCACGCTCGCGCAGGCGACCGAGCAAGCGGCTCACCGTTTCAGTGGTCAGGCGCAGATGGTTGCCGATATCCGCGCGCGACATCGGCAGCGGCAGATAGTCCGCCGGCAGGCCGAGCATGACGCGGCGGTCGCGCAGGTCGACCAGGAAGGCGGCAAAGCGCTCCTCCGCCATGTAGTTGCCGCTGGTCAGCTGCAGGCGGGAGATGCGCTGGCTGGCCGACTGCACCAGATGCCACGGCACTTCCGGCTGCAGGCTCGCCATATGGCGCACGGCGGGGTAGGGAAAGCGGCAGAACTGTGTCTTGCCCAGCGCCACCACGGCGTTGTCGTGCACCTCGCGCTCCATCGCGTCCAGTCCGATCATTTCGCCGGGCAGATGGAAGGCCAGCACCTGCTCGCGGCCGGCCACATCCACCGCCACGGTCTTGGCCATGCCGGTCTGCACGGCGTAGAGCGCACGGAACGGCGACATCGGGCGATACAGGTATTCGCCGGTGCGCAGCGGCCCGATGCGTTCAGCTATATGACGCAATCCTGACAGCTCCGGACGGTCGTAACCGCTGGCCTGGCAGACGGCGGCGTGGCCGCAGCCGGCGCAGGAGGGTGAAGGAGCCATGCGCTGGGCACCGTCCTGGCGATGAGTCTGAAGCATGGGAAGGCACTCCTTTGTCGTGCTTGGGGCAGGGCTTCATGATCCTCGTTCAAGTCATAGGAGTGGTTCCAATGCGCGGTTTTGCCGCATCGCAGCCACCCGTGTGACGCTTGCTAGGGAGCACCCAGCCGTTCGGGTATCCTTTGCGTGTTGCCGCCCCCGAACCATGACCTGCTTATGAGCGACCCGACTTCCCTCCCGCGTCACGCCCAGTCCGCCTCGCGCCGCCCCAGCGTCGGCGTCAAGATCGGCAAGATCACGGTGGGCGGCGGTGCACCCATCGTGGTGCAGTCGATGACCAACACCGATACGGAAGACCCGGCCAGCACCGCCAAGCAGATCGCCGAGCTGGCGCGCGCCGGTTCGGAACTGGTGCGCATCACGGTGAATACACCGGCCGCGGCGGCTGCCGTGCCGCGCATCCGCGACAAGCTGGCCATGATGGGCGTGGACGTGCCGATCATCGGCGACTTCCACTACAACGGTCATCAGTTGCTGGAAGCGGAGCCGGCCTGCGCTGAAGCGCTGGCGAAGTACCGCATCAATCCGGGCAACGTGGGTTTCGGCAAGAAGAAAGACAGCCAGTTCGCTTCGATCATCGAGATGGCATTGCGTTACGAGAAGCCCGTGCGCATCGGCGCCAACTGGGGTTCGCTCGACCAGAGCATGGTGGCCATGCTGATGGACGAAAACCATCAGCGCGCCCAGCCCTGGGATGCCTCGCACGTGGCGCGCGAAGCGCTGATCCGCTCGGCGCTCGACTCGGCCAAGCGCGCCGAGGAGATCGGCCTGGCGCGCGATCGCATCATCCTGTCGTGCAAGGTGTCGGGCGTGCAGGAGTTGATCGCGGTGTATCGCGATATCGCCGAACGTTGTGACTACGCCTTGCACCTGGGTCTGACCGAAGCCGGGATGGGCTCCAAGGGCATCACCGCCTCTTCGGCGGCGCTCGCGGTGCTGCTGCAGGAAGGTATCGGCGACACCATCCGTATTTCGCTCACGCCTGAGCCCGGCGCCTCGCGCACGGGCGAGGTCATCGTGGCGCAGGAGCTGTTGCAGACCATGGGTCTGCGCGCCTTCACGCCACTGGTCACCGCGTGCCCCGGCTGCGGCCGCACCACCAGCGAGTTCTTCCAGGTGCTGGCGCGCACCGTGCAGGATCACGTGCGCGAGCAGATGCCGCTGTGGCGCGTGAAATACGACGGCGTGGAAAACCTCACGCTGGCGGTGATGGGCTGCGTGGTGAATGGTCCGGGCGAATCCAAGCACGCCAATATCGGCATTTCGCTGCCGGGCAATGGCGAGGCGCCATCGGCGCCGGTGTTCATCGACGGCCAGAAGGCCATGACCCTGCGCGGCGATCACATCGCCAGCGAGTTCATCGGCATCCTCGACAACTACGTCGCCAGCAAATACGCCAGCCGCGCCGGCTGAGTCAGCCATGGCGGCGGGCACCAGCGAGGCGCTAATACTCGATGCCTGGCACGCCAACGCGCAGGCGTGGGAGCGTGCCGTCCGCGAAGGGCGCATCGCCAGTCGCAAGCTGGTCACCGACCAGGCCATCGTGGAGGCGGTGCGGTCGCGTTCGCCGCGCACAGTGATCGACCTTGGCTGCGGCGAAGGCTGGCTGGCGCGGACGCTGGCCAGCGACGGCGTGCAGGTGTTGGGGGTGGATGCCATTCCCGCGCTGGTCGAAGCGGCGCAGGCGCAGGGTGGCGGCGACTTCCGCGTGATCTCCTATGACGACGTGGCCGCGGGTGCGCTGACCGAGCGCGCGGACGTGGTCGTGTGCAATTTCTCCCTGCTGGGCGGCGCCTCGGTCGACGCGCTGCTGGGCGCCGTGCCCGCGCTGCTGGAGCCGGGTGGCGTGCTGCTGATCCAGACCCTGCATCCGCTGATGGCCGAGGTAGGGCCCTATGCCGATGGCTGGCGCGAAGGCTCCTGGGTGGGCTGCGGCGACGGCTTCGAGCAGCCGGCGCCCTGGTATTTCCGCACCCTGGGCAGCTGGGTGGCGACCCTGGAGGCGGCCGGGTTGACCCTGCTTGGCCTACAGGAACCCATTCATCCTCACACCGGACGGCCCGCGTCCGCTATCTTCTTGGCAGGGGCACGTCAGGGGGACGGGGATGAACAGGCATCGCGCCGTAGCGTTTCGCGCCACCGTACAGAATGATCACCAGCGGCCGTGGCTGGTGCCGCTGCCGTTTGATCCGGTCAGCCAATGGTCGACACCTGCCAGGCCGCTATGGAAATGCGGCCACGGGCATCGCGTGCGCGGCAGCGTCAATGGACGCGATTTCCGCGGCGCCGTGGTTGAGCGCTCGGGTACCTTCTGGCTGCAGCTGGAGGAATCCTATGCGGCCCTGGTCGGCCTGGTCGCCGGCCAGTTCGTCGATGTGCTGATCGAGCCCGAGGATGCCTGAGTAGTGTGCGCCGTGCGGCAACTCGGCAGACACCGGGACGGTATGCTCGGGCCGGTGGAGCGCGCGCCGACGATACGGTAGCGGCTCGTGCAGGAGTGGCAGTGACGGTCAAGCCTCAAGTTCGCATCGTTGCCATCTATGTCTCGGTGGCCTTGTTGTGGGTGCTCTTTTCGGACCGCCTGCTGTTGTCGCTCAACTTCGACGAGCGCACCCTCAGCCTGTTGCACACCCTCAAGGGCAGCCTCTACGTGCTGGTGACGGGGGCGCTGCTGTATTGGCTGATCGGGCGCACCGTGCGCCGCATGGATCGACTCAACCACCAGCTGTTCAGCGGCAACGAGCAGTCGCTGCGCGCCCTGGTGTCGGCGATGGACGTGCGCCACAAGGAGACGCGCGATCATTCCGAACGGGTCATGCGCATGACCGTCGCGCTGGCCCGGCGCGCCGGGCTCGACGGCGATGCGCTCCGGCATGTGCGCTTCGGGGCCTTGCTGCACGACATCGGCAAGCTCGCGCTGCCCGACGCGGTACTGATCAAGCCCGGTCCGCTGACCCCGGAAGAAATCACCCTGATGCGCACGCATACGGTGCTGGGGCGGGACCTGCTGATGCGTACCGCTTTCCTGCGGCCTGCGATCGATATCCCCTATGCGCATCACGAACGCTGGGATGGCACCGGTTATCCGCGTGGCCTGCGCGGCGAAGACATTCCGCTGGCCGCGCGCATCTTCAGTGTCGTGGATGTGTGGGATGCCTTAAGTTTCCCGCGCGTGTACAAGCCAGCGTGGCCGGAGCCGGAAGTGATCGACTACCTGCGCAATGCGGCGGGCGGCCAGCTGGACCCCAGCATCGTGGGGCTATTCCTGGATCACTACGACGAGCTCAAGGCGATCGGCCTGGAGCAGCTGCAGCTGGACTGAGGCAGGGCGCGGCGGTCATGATGGCCACGTTACACTGACACGGACGCCCGGGATGGGCTGGACAGGGGAAGTTATGTTGCCGGATCTTTCGACGCTGCCCGCGTTCGCAGCGTATTTTGGTTTGGGTGTGCTTTTTCTCGTGGTGTTCTGCACCGTCCATATCTGGCTGACGCCGCAGCGCGAGATCGCGCTGATCCGCCACGGCAACCAGGCCGCGGCGATCAGTCTGGGCGGTGCGTTGATCGGTTTCGTGCTGCCCCTGGCCAGCGCCATGGCGCACAGCGTGAGCCTGATCGATCTGGCGCTGTGGGGACTGGTGGCGCTGATCGTGCAGTGGCTCGCCCACCAGGCCATCCATCTGCTGATCCGCAACCTCGCCACGCAGATCGAGCAAGACAATCGCGCCGTTGCCATCTTTGCGGCCGTGGTCGCCATCGCCGTCGGCCTGGTCAACGCCGCAGCGATGACCTGGTGACCGGCCATGAGCGACTTCGACAAGAACGATCCCTTGCGTGGACTTCGTGTGGGCGTGAAGCCGCCGCAACGTCCCGACGCGACGTTCCGTTCCCTGCCTGCGCGTGAGCAGAAGCGCTCGCTGGCCGTGCCCTTGATCGCGCTTGGCAGCGCCACCCTGGTCGGCTTGTCCGTGCTGGGACATGGCCAGGATGTGCAGCGCAATCGTTATGGCAGCTACGAAGACTGCGTGCACGACTATTCCACCGGGCAGTGCGAGATGGATACGTCGGTCAGCGGCACGGGCGGCCTGCATTACTACGGCCCGTGGTATCGCAGCGGCGGAGCTGGTGGTGCACAGGACCCGGGGCCGGGGCGGATGCGCAGTTCGCCGGGCAGTGCCGCGTCCTTCAGCGCGCCATCGAGCGTGGAGCTTGGCTCTCGCGGCGGCTTCGGCTCGTCGGGGCGCGTTTCGGCGCGGGCGAGCTGATCGATGCGGCGGGAATCATCTGTACCGCGCGGTGATTGGCGGCAGCGACTGGAGTCGCTGGGTTTTGGATTTCATACCATCGACGGCCAGCCGTACTGGCGCGAAGACGTGCACTACGTCTACGAGGCCGATGAAGTCGACGAGATCGAGGCCGCCACCAACGAGCTGCACGCGCTCTGCCTGGAGGCGGTCGATCGCGTGGTGCGCACGGGGCGTTATGCGGAACTGGGCCTGGATGATCGCGCCGCAACGCTGATCGAACGCAGCTGGTGGGATCGCGAGCCGGCGCTGTACGGGCGCATGGACCTGTCCTATGACGGCAACTCGCCGCCGCACCTGCTCGAATACAACGCCGACACGCCGACCGCACTGTTCGAGGCCTCGGTCGCCCAGTGGTACTGGCTGGAGGATGTTGCTGGCGATGCCGACCAGTTCAACTCCATCCATGAAGCGCTGGTGGAGCGCTGGGGTGCGTTGCCCAAAGCGTCCCACGTGCACTTTGCCGCGTGTTACGACAGCGCCGAGGATGCGCTGACCTGCGATTACCTGATCGACACCTGCATGCAGGCGGGCCATCGCACCACCGCGCTGGATATCGAGCAGATCGGCTGGTCGGGCACGGATTTCATCGATCTGGACAACGCACCCATCGAGCGCCTGTTCAAGCTTTACCCGTGGGAATGGATGCTGGCCGAGCCGTTTGCCGAGCACTTGCCGCAAAGGCGCCTGCGCTGGTTCGAGCCGGCCTGGAAGATGGTGTTGTCGAACAAGGCGATCCTGCCGCTGCTGTGGGAATACTTTCCCCGTCATCCGAACCTGCTGCCCGCCAGTCGTCGCCGCGCGGATATCGAAGGCACCGTGGTGCGCAAGCCGTACTGGGGCAGGGAAGGCGCCGGCGTGGTGGTGCTGGGTCGTGACGAGACCGGCGGGCCTACCGACGAGCCCTGCATCTACCAGGCGTTTGCGCCGCTGCCGGTGTTCGATGGGCGGCACGCGCTGGTGGGCTCATGGGTGGTTGGTGATTGCGCCGTGGGCATGGGCATGCGCGAGGATGTCGACGCCATCACGCGCAACACCAGCTGCTTCGTGCCGCATCTGTTTCGTTGAGCGCCAGCGATTTTTCTCGACAGGCTGAGCAGTCGCGTCAGCCCGCGGCAGCCTGATCGGTCAACTGCGCCAGCGCGGTGAACGGGGCCCAGCTGCCGGGCTGTCCCGGCAGATGCGACAGCTGGGCCACGGTGCGCAGGAATTGGGCGCGGGGGTATTCCACCGCGCCCAGCTGCATCAGGTGGCTATTGGTCACCTGGGCGTCGATCCACGGGAAATCCCAGGTACGCAGCAGTTTCGCCAGGGCGATCAGGGCCAGGCGCGAACCGCCGCTTTCGCGGCTGAACATCGATTCGCCGCAGAACAGCCGGCCCACGGCGATACCGTAGATGCCGCCCACCAGGCGGTCGTGTTCCCATACTTCCACGCTGTGCGCGTGTCCCATCTCGTGCAGGCGCACATACGCCTCGATCATCGGCGTCACGATCCAGGTGCCGCTCTGGCCCGGGCGGGGCGCGGCGCAGGCTTCCACCACGTCGCGAAACGCATGATCCACGGTGACCCGCCAGTCCACCTGCGCCAGCCGGCGTCGAAGGGTGCGGTTGGGCAGCAGGGTGCTGGTATGGAACACGCAGCGCGGATCGGGCGACCACCACAGCAGTGGCTCGTCTTCGTTGAACCACGGGAAGATGCCCTGCGCGTAAGCGGCCAGCAGCCGCCGGGGCGACAGGTCGCCGCCGAACGCCAGCAGGCCGTTCGGATCGTTCAATGCCTTGCGCGGATCAGGAAAGTGTTCGGGCCTGGTCGCGTCGAGCAGGGGCAGTCGAATCATGGGGCGTGGGTCGGAGCGATTCGGGATCTCTGGTACATGCTACCGGCATGAGCTTGCGGTTAGCATGCCTCACTTTCACAACTCCAGGGATCGGGCATGCGTCGTCGTTTTTGCTGGTGGATGGTCTGTCTCGCACCCGCGGCGATGGGGTCGCCGGCGGCTCTCGATCACGCCGTGTCGACCAAGATCGACAGCGACGTTCAGGCTGTACTGCAACGCACGGGCACGCCCGGCGCCACCATCGCGATCTACCGCGATGGTGAGGTCCTCTACCGCCATGCCTATGGCCTGAGCGATCTCGAGCGCAAAACGCCCGCCACGGTGTCGACGCACTACGAAATCGGCTCGATCACCAAGCAGTTCACCGCCGCGGCAGTGCTTCAGCTGCAGGAGGCGGGCAAGCTCGACATCAACGCCACGCTGGCGACCTATCTGCCGGATGCGCCGCACGCGAAGGAAGTGACGCTGAAGCAGCTGCTGTCGCACACCAGCGGCATGCCGGAGTATCTGGATGGGCCCGACGTCGAGCAGTGGGCCGTCAAACCGGCGACCTTCGATCAGATCATGGCGCGCATCAAGGACAAGCCGCTGGATTTTCCGCCGGGCAGCCGCTGGTCCTATTCCAACAGTGGTTACGCATTGTTGGGGCGGGTGATCGAGGTCACCTCGAAGGAATCGTACGAACACTATGTGAAGTCGCATCTGCTGGCCGCCGCCGGCATGACTCACACGTATACCGTTGCCGATGAAGCGCAGCTTGCCGGCATGGCCAAGGGCTACCGGCATACGGATGGCAAGCTTGAGCCGGCGCCCACCATCCATGACACGGTCGGCTGGGCGGCGGGCAATCTGGTATCCACCGTCGATGAGTTGGAGCGTTGGAACGTGGCGCTGCGCAGTGGAAAGATCGTGCGTCCCGCCGACTACGCGCTGATGTCGACGCCGGTGCCTGGCAGCACGGACTACGGCCTGGGCCTGTTCATCGATACGCTGGATGAGCAGCCGCGCATCGGCCACACCGGAGGCTCGTTCGGCTTCACCACGTCCAATCAGTATTTCCCGAAGCAGGGCCTGCAAGTCATCGCGTTCACCAATGTGGGCGACAATCCCGAGCCGGGCCAGATGCTGGTCACTGCCACGTTCGAGGCGTTGTATCCGCAGATTGCCGCGTCGGCACGCAAGCCTGCGGCCGGGGAAGAAGCTGCGACGACGGCGGCGGTACGCAAGGCATTCAGTCAGCTGCAGCAGGGCGCGCAGGACACTTCGGCGTTCGGCGACAAGCTGAAGGCGAAGCTGGCCGCCGGTCTGTCCGGGCGCATGGCCAAGCAGCTGTCGCCGTTCGGCGAACCGTCGTCCTTCATCTTCAAGGGGCAGCGCCACGACAAGGACGGCAACTGGAGCGACTACCGGATCGATTTCGGCCCCGGCAACAGCCTTCCGTTCGGGGTGAGGCTGGATGCCGACGGCAAGGTGGTCGGCATCTCCATCGGCTAGGGACTCAGGCGTCCGGGAGATGTGCGTAGGGGCTGTGCTGCATCAGCTCCTGCGCATAGTCGTCCATGCCTTCGGCTTCGTGTTGCAGCGCCTGGCGCACCGCATCGCGAAAACTCTGGTTGACCAGATAGTGCCGCGACTGCGTGCGCACCGGCAGGAAGCCGCGGGCAAGTTTGTGCTCGCCTTGCGCGCCGGGTTCGAAGCGCTGCAGGCCGCGACGGATCGCGTGCTCGATGCCCTGGTAGTAGCACAGCTCGAAATGCAGGCCCGGCACCTCGACTTCCGCGCCCCAGTAGCGGCCATACAGCGTGTCGCTGCTTTGCAGGAACAACGCCATCGCCACGATGCGCTCGCCGTGGCGCGCCAGCGCGAGTTGCGCGGCATCGCCCAGCGTTTCGCGCAAGCCAAGGAACATCGCCAGCGTCAGCGCGGCGTGGTTGCCCTTGGCGTCGAAGGTCGATTCGTAAAGCGCATGGATATGCCGCCACTCCTCGACGCTTAGTGAGCCCCCGCTGCGCATCTCGATGACCAGGCCGCTGCGCGCCACGTGCGTGCGTTCCTGGCGGATGTTCTTCCGCTTCTTGTGATTGAGCGCGGCGAGGAACTGGGCGAAGTCCGCATAACCATGGTTGTGCCAATGGAACTGCACATCGGAACGGATCAGCCAGGGACTCTCGAACGCCGCCAGTTCGTCCTCGCGCAAAAAGTTGGCATGTACGGAGGAGAGGTTCATGCGCTCGGCGAAGCTGCGCATGGCGGTGGTTAGGGCCTGTTGTCGTTCTGCCGTGCGTGCGTCATTGCCGGCCAGCAGGCGCGGCCCGGGCACGGGCGAGTAGGGCACGGCATTGAGCAGCTTGGGATAGTAGTCGCCGCCCGCGCGTTCCCAGGCGCTGGCCCAGCTCCAGTCGAACACGAATTCACCGTGCGAGTTGCCCTTCAGGTACAGCGGCGCGGCGGCAACGAGCGTGCCGTCTTCATACAGTCCGAGGTGATGCGCCTGCCAACCCCAGTCGGGGCGGATGCAGCCGGTGCGCTCGAGCAGCGCGAGGAAGGCATGCGAGACAAACGGATTGTCGTCGGCTCGAAGCGCATCCCAGGCGTCGGAGGGGATGTGTTCGATGCTGTCGTGGAAGCGGGCTTCGATCACGGCGTTCCAAAGAGGTACTGCAAAGACAGCGTCATCCTGACGTTACCTCAGTCTTCCATTCCGTCATTCCGGCGCAGGCNNGCGCCGGAATGACGAGCAAAGAAAAATCAGCTCGCCGGACCCTGCTGATCCAGCCAACGCTCCGCATCCAGCGCGGCCATGCAACCAAAGCCCGCCGAGGTTACTGCCTGGCGATACACATGGTCGGCCACGTCGCCGGCCGCAAACACGCCCTGCACCGAAGTCATCGTGGCCATGCCGCCCAGGCCGCTGCGGATCTTGATGTAGCCGTCGTGCATGTCCAGCTGGCCGTCGAAGATGCCCGTGTTGGGCGTGTGGCCGATGGCGACGAAGAAGCCGGTGGCTGCGATGTCGCGCGTCTCGCCGGTGTTCACGTCCTTGACGCGCACGCCAGTGACGCCGGAGTCGTCACCCAGCACTTCGTCCACGCTGTGGTTCCACACCAGTTCGATCTTGCCGGCGGCCGCCTTGTCGAACAGCTTGTCCTGCATGATCTTCTCGGCGCGCAGCTTGTCGCGGCGGTGCACCAGGTAGACCTTGCTGCAGATGTTGGACAGGTACAGGGCTTCTTCGACAGCGGTATTGCCGCCGCCGATGACGACCACTTCCTGCTCGCGGAAGAAGAAACCGTCGCAGGTCGCGCAGGCCGACACGCCGCGTCCCTTGAACTTCTCCTCGCTGGCGATACCCAGGTACTTGGCCGTGGCGCCCGTGGTGATAATCAGCGCATCGCAGGTGTACTCGCCCGAGTCGCCCTTCAAGCGGAACGGGCGCTGCTTCAGGTCCACGCTGTGGATATGGTCGAACACCATCTGCGTCTCGAAGCGCTCGGCGTGCTGCGCCATGCGATGCATCAGCTCCGGACCCTGCACGCCCTTGTCGTCGCCCGGCCAGTTGTCCACCTCGGTGGTGGTCATCAGCTGGCCGCCCTGCTGCAGGCCGGTGATCATCATCGGCTTGAGGTTGGCGCGGGCAGCGTAGACGGCGGCGGTGTAACCGGCGGGGCCGCTGCCCAGGATCAGCAGGCGGCTGTGCTTGGTGGGTGCGTTCATGCGTTCCTTCTATCCGCCGTGGCTGGCGGTGATGTTCGTGAATGGTGAGGGCAGGGGTGGCGTCTTCGGAACCATGCTCGGGCGCATGGTGGTCAGGCGATCCACACCATATATGGGCTGTTGGCTGGTTTTCAGCAGGTTGGGCTGTATCTCGTTGACTTTGCTGCAACTGCGCAAAGGTGGTCTGCTCGCGCGGCGTCGCTGGAATGTGAAAACGGCCTGCCCATCTTGGTTATAATCCTTCGGGTTTGCTGGCTGCTTGCATCCGTCATTCGCTCCACCCCTTTCGGCGGTTTCCTACCCGCCGGCAAGGCACGAACGGAGACGAGGCGTCCGAACCCGGAAGGATGGGGAAGACGCCGGGACGATTCAAGACTGCCGGCCTCGAGGTTTGCCGGGCCGGGTGCGGCCTGGCGTCGTTGCCACCTAGCTTTCCCACAGGATCCACTCCCCATGCGTATTGGTATTCCCTCCGAAACCAAGACCCTCGAAGGTCGTGTTGCCCTCATCCCCGCCGCCGCTGCCGACCTGGTCCGCCG
The DNA here is from genome assembly GCF_001010355.1 of Dyella japonica DSM 16301. Taxonomy (GTDB): domain Bacteria; phylum Pseudomonadota; class Gammaproteobacteria; order Xanthomonadales; family Rhodanobacteraceae; genus Dyella; species Dyella japonica. The sequence continues at coordinate 75,394 of NZ_JPLA01000024.1, forward strand.
TGGCCACGAGGTGTTCATCCAGGCCGGCGCGGGCGAAAAGAGCGGCTTCTCCGACGAGGCCTATGCCAAGGTCGGCGTGAAGATCGCCGCCGACGCCGCTGCCCTGTACGAGGCGGGCGAGCTGATCGTGAAGGTGAAGGAGCCGGTCGCCGGCGACCTCGCCCTGCTCAAGAAGCATCACCTGCTGTTCTGCTACCTGCACCTGGCCGCCGAGCCGGCGCTGACCAAGAGCCTGCTGGACATCGGCCTGACCGGCGTCGCGTTCGAGTCGGTGGAAGAAAACGGCGGCCTGCCGCTGCTGCTGCCGATGTCGGTCATTGCCGGCCGCATCGCCACCCAGATCGGTACCACGCTGCTGCATCGTCCGCAGGGCGGCAAGGGCAAGCTGCTGGGCGGCATGGCCTCCACCCCGCGTGGCAAGGTCGTGGTGCTGGGCGCCGGCGCTGCCGGTGGCAACGCCGCCGCGCTGGCCGCCGCTGCCGGCGCCAACGTGGTGGTGTTCGACAAGCGCCAGGATCGCCTGGCCGAAATGATGGCCATGGGCCCGAACGTCACTGCGCTGTACGCCTATGAGTCCTCGGTGGCCGAAGAAGTCGCCACGGCCGACCTGGTGGTCGGCGCCGTGCTGATCCCCAGCGCCAAGGCGCCGCGCGTGGTCACCGAAGAGATGGTCAAGACCATGGAGAAGGGCAGCGTGCTGGTGGATATCTCCATCGACCAGGGCGGCTGCTTCGAGACCTCGCGTCCGACCACCTGGAAGGAACCGACCTATGACGTGCACGGTGTAACCCACTTCTGCGTCACGAATATGCCCGGTGCCGTGCCGCAGACCTCGTCGGTGGCGATTTCTGCCGCTATCCTGCCGTATGTGCAGCGTCTGGCCGCCGGCAACGAATGGCGTCAGTTCGAACCGCTGCGCGGGGGCATCAACGTCGACGGCGGCGAGCTGGTTCATCCGGCGCTCAAGGGCATGATCTAAGGTCTTGCCTGCCGTTTAGGCGGATGTTGTACCGTCCGGCCGCCTCGTTGGCGGCCGGACTCACGCTTGAAGACAGGATAAGGATCACGGTGCCGCGTACCGCGAACGTCAAGAAGGACAAGCAGGCGCGCGAAGGCCTCAGTGAAGAACTGAAGCGCCGTCTGCGCGAAGCCGGGGCGCTGCTGCTGCTGCCGCTGGCGCTGTATCTATTGGTCTGCCTGTTCAGCTACAACGACCAGGACCCCAGCTGGGGGCATGCGGGCAGCGCCGAGCATGCGCGTAACTTCGGCGGCGAGATTGGCGCGAACATCGCCAATGTGCTGCGTTACATCTTCGGTCTGGTCTCCTATTTCTTCCCGTTGCTGCTGCTCTTCCTGGGCGTGCAGGTGCTGCGCCATCGCGGCGAGCGCACCGTGCAGCCGTGGGAGCCGTCGCTGCGCCTGATCGGTTCGGTGTTCTTCTTCATCACCGCGCCGGCGCTGCTCTATCTCAATTTCAACGATGAGCCGATCCTGCCGCAGGGCGTGGGCGGCATCATCGGCATGTGGGTGGGTCGCGGCCTGCTGCATGCGCTGGGCGACAAGGGTGCGCCGCTGCTGTTGCTGGCGATGTTCCTGATCGCCGTGACGCTGGCCACCGGCCTGTCGTGGTTCAAGGTCGCCGACATGACCGGTCAGGGCGTGCTGCGCCTGGCTGGCTGGTTCGGCGGCAAGCTGCGCGAGGCGCCCGAAGTGCTGGCCGCCCGCCAGGCGCGCGCCGAGCGCGAAGTGGTCAAGAAGACCGAGGCCGTGAAGCAGGCCAAGCGCGAGCCGGTACGCATCGAGACCGCGCCCGTGCCGGTGGTGAAGAGCGAGCGCGCCAAGCTGGAAACGCAGATCCCGCTGTTCACTGGCGCCTCGGCGCCGGGCGAGCTGCCGCCGCTGTCGTTGCTGGACGAGGCGCCGGAGCAGGGTCCGGGTTATTCGGAAGAGACACTCGAGGTGCTGTCGCGCCAAGTCGAGCTCAAGCTCAAGGATTTCCGCATCGAAGCCAAGGTCATGGGTGTCTATCCGGGCCCGGTGATCACCCGCTTCGAGCTGGAGCCCGCCGCCGGCGTTCGCGGTTCGCAGGTGTCGAGCCTGGACAAGGACATCGCCCGAGGCCTCTCGGTGGTCAGCGTGCGCGTGGTCGACGTGATCCCGGGCAAGAACGTGATTGGCCTGGAAATTCCCAACGCCAAGAAGCAGATCGTCTATCTTTCCGAGATCCTGCGTTCGGACAAATACGATGCGATGAAGTCGCCGCTGGCGCTCGCGCTGGGCAAGGACATCGCCGGCCGCCCGGTGGTGGCCGATCTGGCCAAGATGCCGCATCTGCTGGTGGCCGGCACCACGGGTTCGGGTAAATCCGTTGCGGTCAACGCCATGGTGTTGAGCCTGCTGTACAAGGCCAGCGCGAAAGACGTTCGCATGATCATGATCGACCCGAAGATGCTGGAGCTCTCGGTTTACGAGGGCATCCCGCATCTGCTCGCGCCGGTCGTGACCGACATGAAGGAAGCCGCCAACGCGTTGCGCTGGTGCGTGGCCGAGATGGAGCGCCGCTACAAGCTCATGGCTGCGGTCGGCGTGCGCAATCTCGCCGGCTTCAACAAGAAGGTGAGGGACGCCGAGAACGCCGGTCAGCCGCTGCTCGATCCGCTGTTCCGCCCGAACCCCGAGATGCCCAATCTGGCGGCCGAGCCGCTTGAGCCGCTGCCGTACATCGTGATCATCATCGACGAGTTCGCCGACATGATGATGATCGTCGGCAAGAAGGTCGAAGAACTGATCGCGCGCCTGGCGCAGAAGGCGCGTGCGGCCGGCGTGCACCTGGTGCTGGCCACGCAGCGTCCCTCGGTGGATGTGATCACCGGCCTGATCAAGGCCAATATCCCCACCCGCATCGCCTTCCAGGTGTCGAGCAAGATCGACTCGCGCACGATCCTGGATCAAAGCGGCGCCGAGGCGCTGCTCGGCCACGGCGACATGCTTTACCTGCCGCCCGGCACGGCCACGCCTGAGCGTGTGCATGGCGCCTTCGTGGACGATCACGAAGTGCATGGCGTGGTGAACTGGCTGCGTTCGCAGGGTGCGCCGCAATACATCGAGGGCGTGCTGGAAGAGGTGCAGGCCACCTCCGACGGCAAGTTCATCAACGACTCCGGCCTGCCGCAGGAAGGCGAAGAGGGTGGCGATGCCGACGCACAGCTGTACGATCGCGCCGTGCGCATCGTGACCGAGACGCGCCGCGCATCGATCTCCGGCGTGCAGCGTCACCTGCGCATCGGCTACAACCGCGCCGCCCGCCTGATCGAGCAGATGGAGCAGGACGGCGTGGTAAGCGCGCCCCAGCACAATGGCAACCGCGAAGTGCTGGCGCCTCCGCCGCCGAAGAATTGAGTTTCTGCGTGCTGTCTTTTTGCTCGTCATCCCTGCGAAAGCAGGGATCCAGTGACTTTAAAGGCGCACGGCCCGTTCGAAAGGCACTGGATTCCTGCTTGACCAGCCTTCGGCTGTTGAGGACCGCCTCGCAGGAATGACGATGAGGGAGTCTTGATCGCCTTCGTTAAGCCGTGCTCGCCCACTATTCGCATTCCAGCATCACCCACAAGGCACCCATGAAACGCCTGCTTCTTATCGCCGCCACCGCCGTCGCGCTCTCCATCAGCAGCCTGGCCATGGCCGCCGGCGCCGCCCGCGCCAAGCTCGACGCCTTCGCCGGCGACCTGCACTCGCTCACCGGCAAGTTCTCGCAGACGCTGAAAGATGCGAACGGCAACAGCGGCAAGGCCAGCAACGGCACGCTCGCGCTGCAGGCGCCGCGCCAGTTCCGCTGGGAGACGCTGGCCCCTTCGAAACAAACCATCGTCGCCGACGGCAGCCGCGTATGGCTGTACGACCCGGATCTGGAGCAGGTCACGGTGCGCGTGCAGAGTTCCGAGGAATCGCATAGCCCGCTGACCGTGCTCACCGACGTGAAGCAGATGGACAAGGACTTCAACGTGGCCGAACAGGGCGACCACGATGGCCTCAGCTGGTTGCGCCTCACCTCCAAGGCCAAGGATCCGCAGTTCGACTACGCCGACCTGGGATTCGACGCGAATGGCCTGGCGCGCATGATTTTTCGTGACCAGCTGGGCGCCGTCACGGATATTCGTTTCTCGGGCTGGCAGCGCAACGTGCCGATCCCGCCGGAAACCTTCAACTTCGTGCCGCCGCCGGGTGCCGATGTGATCGGCGACCTGCCGGTGATCCAGACGCAACCCATCAAGAACTGAGCGCGCCATGCTGCGCCAGCTCCCGCGCTGGGCATGGGTGGGCGGCGGCCTGCTCGCGCTCGGTGCGGGCTGCATCAACGTGGTTGGCTATCTGTGTTTCCGTCACCAGCCGATCACCCATCTCACCGGCACCAGCACGGAATTCGGCCTGGCGCTGGCTCGTGGCGATGCGGGCGAGATAGCGCATTGGGGCTTGGTGATACTGGCGTTCCTGCTGGGCGCCATGCTCAGTGGATTTATCGTGCAACAGGGTGCACTGCGGCTCGGCCGGCGCTACGGCGTGGTGCTGATGCTGGAGTCCGCGTTGCTGTTTGCCGCCACGCCCTTGATCCATGGCGGTCACGATCTGGGGCTGTACCTGGCCTCGGCGGCGTGCGGACTGCAGAACGCCATGGTCAGCACCTATAGCGGCGCCACGGTGCGCACCACGCACCTCTCAGGCATCTTCACCGACCTGGGCATCTATCTCGGCCATCGCTTGCGCGGGCTCGAGGTCGACTCGCTGCGCATCAATATTTGCCTGCTGGTGGCGAGTCATTTCATCGTGGGCGCGACGCTAGGCGCGCTCGGCTTCATGCTTTGGCAGGAGCGCGTGCTGCTGGCACCGGCAACGCTCACCGGTGTGGTGGGCCTGGGCTATGCCATCTACCGGCATCGGCACTTCGACTGACGCTTGAGTGTCGTGTGTCTATTACTGCGCCGCCACGACCCGATTGCGTCCGCTGTTCTTGGCCTCGTACAGCGCGCCATCGGCGCGGGACAGCCACTGCGATAGCGTCTCGCCGGCCTGGTAGGCGGCCACGCCGATGCTCACGGTGACTTCGATGGGCTGTCCTTCATAGACCAGCGGCTGATCTGCGACGGCGGCGCGGATGCGTTCGGCGATCACCAGGCCTTGCTCAAGCGTGCTTTCCGACAGGCAGGCCACCAGCTCTTCGCCGCCGTAGCGACCCACGCAATCGCTGTCGCGGCATTGCTGCTGCATGATTTGACTCACGTGGCGGATCACCGCGTCGCCGGCCAGATGGCCATGGGTGTCGTTGATGCGCTTGAAGCGGTCCAGATCCAGCAGCGCGATGCAGGCGCTGCCATCGCTGGTTTGCGCGCGCATCTCTTCGACCAGCTCCAGCAGGCGCCGACGATTGCACACGCCGGTCAAGGCATCCGTATTGGCCAGCTCGTCCAGCCGTTTGTTGGCCACCACCAGGTCGCGCGTGCGCAGCTCGATCTGGTGCTGCAGCTGCTTGGCCTGGCGGCGCAGGTACATGGTGCGCAGCTGGATCACGCCGAAGATGGCGGCCAGCGCCAGCAGTCCGGCTGCGACCATGGCCGATACCGTTTCGTACCAGCGCGGCTCGGCGCTGACGTCGACGGTGGACTCGATCGTTCGCGGCTGCATGCCGTGCGTCTGCGCGCGCAGGCGCAGCTTGTAGTCGCCGTGGGGCAGGTTGGTGTAGATGGCGGTGGGCAGGCCGCCGCGCGGAATGTCGATCCAGCTTTCGTCGAAGCCTTCCATCCGATAGCTGTAGCTGGTTTCGGCGGGCGCCTCGTAGTCCAGCAGCGCAAAGTCCACGCGCAGGCTGCGATTGCGCGAACGGATCTTCAGCGATTCGCCAGCGCGCGGCAGTCGCCCATACGACAGCGGCACACCGTTGACGGCGGCATGGGTGATCGCCAGCGGCGGGTCGGGCTGATCGGATGGCTGCCATTCCGGACGGACCACGGTGAGTCCGCCCAGTCCTCCGAACAGCAGTTCGCCGCCGGGTGCGCGCGCCGCCGCCGCGTAGATGTAGCTGGAGATGCGCAGGCCGTCGCGCACGCCCAGGTTGTGCACGGCGTGCGTATTGCCGTCGATCATCGCCAGTCCGTTGGACAGGCTGACCCAGGGATTGCTGAGGTCGTCCGGCTGCACGGCGTTGATGTTTTCGCTGGGCAGTCCATTGGCCGCGCCTATGGTGGTGAAGCGATAGGGTTCGCCGGGGCTGTGTGGCTGCAGCATGGCCAGGCCGCCATAGGTGCCGATCCACAGGCCGCCCTGCGGATCCATCGCAATCGAACTGGCCAGGTTGTTGGGCAGGCTGGTGTTGTCGCCGGGGCGATTGAGCAGGTTCTCGAAACCCTTGTTCTGCGTGGTGCTGGTGGCGATGCTGATGCCGCGGCCGGTGACGTACCACAGGTCCGCGCCGATGCGCGCGATGCGTCGCACCGTGTCGCTGGCCAGGCTGGTCGGGTCGTTGGCGTCGTGGCTGAAATGGGTGAGTGCGTGTGTTCGCGTGTCGTAACGATAAACACCGTCGTACGTGGCGATCAGCAGCCGCTGGCCGTCCGGCAGCAGGTGCAGCACGGGTTTGTCGTCCAGCTCGGGGACGGCAGAACCGACGATGGCCAGCGTATTGGGATCGACGCGCGCCAGGCCCTGCGTACCCACCCAGATGGTGCCATCGGGCATTTCGGCAAACGCCTGCACATCGCGGCGCGTCTGCACGCCGCCCAGTTCGAGATGACGAATGCTGGCGCCGGACAGGTCGATCACGTCCACGCGCCCCGCGCTCATGCCCAGCCACACGCGCTGCCGGCTATCGACAAAAATGCCGCGCACATTGGTGTTGGCCAGCGAGCGGTGGTCGCTGGTAGAGGGCAGCAAGGCGAACGCTTTGCGGGCGTTAGGGTCGTAGCGCGCCACGCCCAGATCGGTCGCCACCCATACGTTGCCGGTGCTGTCCTGCAGGAGTCCGCGTACGGAGTCGCCGGGCAGCGACGAAGGCATCGCGGTGTCGTGGGCGACCGCGTGCAAGCTATGCGTGGCCACGTCATACGACAGCACGCCGCCGCCATCGGTGGCCATCCACAGGACGTCGCCGGCCAGCTCGGTGAAGGCGCGCACGGTCGCGCGGCGCGAGTGATCGTGCTGATAACCGCTGAAACCCGGAATCGCATGCCATTGGCCGGTCTCGTCGCGATATACCGCGCCCGATTGCGTGCTGCCGACCCACAGGCGTCCCTCGCGATCCTCCAGCAGTGACCAAATGCCGTCGTTCAATACCACGTCGATGCCGCTGGTGTCGGTCGGACGCTCAGGGCGTTTGAACGCGGTTTCTCCCTTGCGACGGACAAACAATCCATTGGTGTTGCCGACCCACAGATTGCCGGCGCGATCCTGCAGCACGCTGAAACTGCGCGGGGCCATGCCCTCGCTCAGCGGCACCGGGGCGATGCGGTTGTTGCGCAGGTCCAGATAGTCGATGCCGTGTTCCGTCACGATCCAGATGCCGCGCGTGCCATCGGGCGACATCGCGTAGATCTTGCGGTCGCTGGTGCCGCCCTTGCCCACGGGATAGGTGTGGAAGGTGTTGTCGAGCGGATTGAAGCGACTCAGGCCGCCGGCATTGGTGCCCACCAGCAGGCTGCCGTCGGGCAGGGTGAGCAGGCAGCGCACATAGGCGTCGGGGATATCGGTCTTGCTGCCACCGTTGCCGGTGAACACCTGCATGCGATAACCGTCGTAGCGCACCAGGCCGGACAGCGTGCCGATCCAGATCAGGCCGCGCTTGTCCTGTTCGATGGTGGTGGTGATCGAGTGCGGCAGCCCGTCGCTTACCCCCAGGCGATCGAACCAGGGGATGTCGAACGGAGCCCACGGGTCGCCGTCGCGCGCCACGCCCAGGGACGGCAGGACCAGCAGGCAGAGCAGGGCAAACGCACGCAGCAGCCTGCCGCGCCGGATCGCGGGCAACCAGGTGCTACGGCCGACATCCTGCTTGCTAGCTCGCCCCGTCCCTTGCGCCACGTGCCGACTCCGTCCCGTCGTGTGGGGCACATGATAGCCATGGCGACAGGCGCCGTAGGGGTGGAGTCAGGGTATTTCCGACACCGTTTGCGTAAAAGCCGACGCCACGGGCGGGCGACGGCGGATGAAATTGTCTAACAGGCGGCCCGCCGTCTAGCATCCCGAAGATGTCCCCACGCCCCCTGCCACTGCTCCATCGCCTGCGCCGCCATCGCGGCTTGTGGGCGTTGGTGGTGGCGGTGTTGCTGATCAAGCTGGTTAGTGGCTCGGTCTGCCTGGCCGATGGCGGCGGGCGCGCTGCCGGCGCGGGGCTTGGTGATGCGGCCACGTCGGTGACCATGGTGGTCGCCGCGCCAGCGCCCTCGGGCGATGGCGACTGCCTGCTCGGCGAGGGCGCCTCCTGTCATTGCGCTTGTCCCCACGCCGCGGGCCTGCCGACTTCCGTCGCGCTGGCGGTGGACGCACCCGACGCGCCGTTCCTTGTTTCATCCGTCGACGCCGGACGTGTGCCTGCCATCGCGGGCTCACTGTTGCGACCACCTATCGCCTGACCACGAACGCCTGTGCTGCGCCCATCGGGGCGCATTCCTCGTGATCGTTGTCAGGAGATGGTTCCATGTCTGTTCTACGTGCAGCCCTGATCGGGGCTGCCTGTCTGTTCTATGCCGCCAGCGCCGCGGCATCGCCGAACGAGGGCGATGCACCGCGCTTGGCCGCTGCATCCCCCATCGGCGACGCAGTCCAGCTCGTCTGGGCTGCCAACCCCGACGTGCAGGCCGCTCGCGCCGAGCTGGAGGCGGCCCAGGCGCGAGTGCGCGCGGCGGCCCAGCCGGTCTACAACCCCTCGCTGTCGCTCGATGCCGAGAACGCCGACGTCAACCGGCGCACGGCGGGGATATCGCTGCCGCTGGACATGTCCGGCAAGCGCGCTGCGCGCACGTCGCAAGCGCAGGCTCAGTGGCGCAGCCGTGAGGCTGCCTATGACGTGCTGCGACGGGATATCGCGTCGCGCTGGCTGAAGGCCTGGTCCGCTGCGGCCCTGGCCGCCCGTCAACGTGAGCTGGGCGAGCGCCGGGTGGCCTTGATGCACCGATTCGATGCGCTCGCCGCGGATCGCCTCGGCGTGGGCGATATCAGCAGTCCCGAACGGGATCTGGCCGCGCTGGCCCTGGGCGAATCGCAGATCCAGCAGGCCTCGCTGGTGGGTGCGGAAGCGGCGGCACTGGCCACGCTCGAGGCGGTGGCCGGCGACGCGGTGTCAAAGCCGCCGTTGCCTGCGGGCCTGCCGCCAGCATCGAGCAGCATCTCGCCGATCCCAATCGAGCAGCGGCCGGAGCTGGTCAAGCTTCGCGCCGATGAGGATGTCGCGCAGGCGGGCATCGACGTGGCACGGCGCGCGCGTCTGCCCGATCCCACCGTTAGCCTGACCGGTGGACGCGTGGACACGGGCGCCAGGACCGATCAGGTCATCGGCCTCAGCGTGTCGATTCCCTTGCCGGTGCTCAACAGCGGTCGCGCGGAAATCGACGCCGCACTCGCCGAGGCGGGCGCGGCTGCCGCATTGACGCGCTCGCAGCAACAGGCGAGCCGAGCCGCGCTGCGTGAAGCGCAGTCGCGTTATGACGCCTTGCTCGCTGCCGGCCACGCTTTCCGCCAGGGCCGCGCCGCTGCCTTCGACGATCGCAGCGCGCTGCTCGAAAAACTCTGGCGGGCCGGCGAGATCAGCACGTCCGATTACCTCGTCCAGCTCAAGCAAAGTCTCGACACCGCGCTGTCCGCGCTCGCACTCGAAAGCCAGGCCTGGCAGGCCTGGTTCGACTACCTCGCCGCCGCCGGTCGCCTGACCGACTGGCTGGATGGCCGCACACAGGATGTCTCCCCATGAATCACCTTTTCCAACGCGCCTCCTGCGCGCTGATGTTTTCGCTTGCGATGAGTGCGGCCTTCGCGCAGCAGGCGCCCAATCCATTGACGCTGGATGCCCGTGCGATACGGGACGCCGGCATCGTCGTAGCCAAACTTTCACCACGCGAACTCGCCGAAGAAATCAAGGCGCCCGGCGAAGTGAAGGTCGATGCGTACTCGACCGTGCTGGTGTCGCCGCGCATCGAATCGATGGTGTTGTCGCGCCAGGCGAAACTGGGCGACGTGGTGAAGGCGGGGCAGCCGCTGGTCACGCTGTCCAGCGTGCAGGTTGCGGAAACCCAGGGCGCGCTCATCGTGGCGGAGCAGGAATGGCGCCGCGTGTCCGCGCTGGGCTCGCAGGCGGTCTCCGGTCGCCGCTACACCGAAGTGCAGGTACAGCGCGACCAGGCCCGCGCACGCCTGCGCGCCTACGGTCTGTCGGATGGACAGATCCAGGGCGTCCTGCGCGCCGGTTCGGCCAGGGCCGATGGAAGCTACGCCTTGCTCTCGCCAACGGACGGACGCATCACCACCGATCAGTTCCTGGTGGGTGAGCGCGTCGATGCGGGGCGTGCGCTGTTCACCGTGGTGAAAGAAGATTCGGTATGGGTCGAGGCGCAGATGCCGCCGTTCGAGGCCGAGCGTGTCGCGACAGGTGCCACGGCACGCGTCCTTGCTCACCAGCAGAGTCTGTCCGGCAAGGTTGTGCAGCGTTCGCACCAGACCGATGAAAAGACCCGCACCGTGGCCGTGCGCATCGCCGTGGACAATAGTCGCGACCTGCTGCATCCCGGTGAGCTCGTCGATGCGCGGATTGCCGTCGGCGGGCGCAGTGCGCTCGCGGTGCCGAGCGAAGCGGTGGTGCTGTTGCAGAACCAGTCCACCGTCTTCGTGGCCGGCGGCGGTGGAACGTTCGAGCCGGTGGCCGTGCAGGTAGGCGAGAGTCGTGACGGCTGGGTGGAGATACGCCAAGGCCTCAAGCCCGGTGTGTCGTACGTCAGCAAGGGCGCGTTCGCGCTGAAGGCGCGTCTGTTGCGCTCGCAGCTGGGAGAAGACTGATGCTTGCGCGTCTCGTCGAACTCTCCCTGCGCTACAAGCTGCTGGTGCTGATCGCCTTCGCGGTGATCGCCGCGCTCGGCTATCAGGCGCTGCGCAAGCTGCCCATTGATGCGTTTCCGGATGTCACGCCGGTGCAGGTCAACGTGTACACCGAGGCGCCCGGGCTGGCTGCCGAGGATGTGGAGTCGCTGCTCACCACGCCTGTGGAATCCGCGCTCGCCGGTCTGCCAAAGGTGGAAGAAGTGCGTTCGGTCAGCCTGTTCGGGCTGTCCTACGTCTCGGTGTATTTCAACGATGACATGGACATCTACTTCGCCCGCCAGCTCGTCAATGAGCGCTTGCAGCAGGTGGGCGACCGCTTGCCCGCGGGCTATGGCAAGCCGGAAATGGGCCCCAATACCTCAGGCCTCGGCCAGGTGTTCTGGTACACCGTCGAGCGTGCCGACGACACCCTGAAGGGATCACCCAGCGACAGCGACCTGCGCACGCTGCAGGACTGGAATATCCGCCTGCTGCTGCGCACCGCCCCTGGCGTCGACGACGTGACCTCGTGGGGCGGGCAGGAGAAGCAATACCAGGTGCGCATCGATCCGATGAAGCTGATTGCGCACGGGCTCGGCTTCAAGGACGTGATCGAGGCCTTGCAGGCGAACAACGCGCAGGTCGGCGGCAACTTCGTCGATGTCGGTCGCGAGCAGTATCTCGTACGCGGTCTGGGTCTGGTGCAGAGCGCGCGTGACATCGAACAGATCGTGCTCAAGACCGAGGACGGCACGCCTGTCTACGTGCGTGACGTCGCCGCCGTGGAAGAAGCCGGCGCACCGCGCACCGGCGCCGTGACGCGCGACGGCAAGGAGGTGGTGATGGGTCAGGCGCTGTCACGCATCGGCGAGAACGCCAAGAGCGTGGTGGATGCCGTGAAGGGCAAGCTCGCCACCGTGCAGCAAGCCTTGCCCGCTGGCGTGGTCGTCAAGCCGGTCTACGAGCGCACCGATCTGGTGAACAAGGCGGTGGGTACGGCGGTGCGCGCGCTGGTGGAAGGATCGATCCTGGTGGCGATCGTGCTGTTCCTGTTTCTTGGCGAGTTGCGCAGCGCGCTGGTGGTGGTCGTCACCTTGCCGCTGGCCATGCTGATCGCCTTCATCTGCATGGAGCAGGCCGGTTTGTCCGCCAACCTGATGTCGCTGGCGGGACTGGCGATTGGCATCGGCATGATGGTCGACGGTGCGGTGGTGATGGTGGAGAACGCTTTCCGCCTCATGGCCGAGCGCAAGGCGCATGGCTTGCCGGTGGATCGCAGTGCCGCCGTGCTTGCGGCGGCCAAGGAAGTGACAAGTCCGATCGCGTTCGCCATCGTCATCATCATCGTGGTGTTCCTGCCGCTGTTCAGCCTGCAGGGCCTGGAAGGCAAGATGTTCAAGCCGATGGCCTTCAACATCAGTTTCGCCATGGCCGGTTCGCTCGTGCTGGCCTTGACTCTCGTTCCCGTACTTGCCGCGCTTGCGCTCAAGCCCAAGGACGAGCGCGACACCCGCCTTGTGGCCTTCCTGAAGAAACACTACGGCGTTGTGCTGGCGTGGGCGTTGCGTCGGCGCCGTTGGGTGCTGGGCATGGCCGGTGGCGCGCTGCTGGGCAGCCTTGCGTTGTTTCCCTTCCTGGGCAAGGAGTTCATGCCGAATCTGAAGGAGGGAGCGATCATGTGGCGCATCACCTCCATTCCGTCGGCCTCGCTGGATGAATCCATCGGCATCTCGCGGCAGGTGGCCGCGCGCATCAAGGCATCGTTTCCCGAAGTCGAGACCACGCTCGCGATGATCGGTCGGGCGGAGAAGGGCGAGACGGCGGACGTGAACTACATGGAGGTGTACACGCCGCTCAAGCCGCGCGATCAATGGCGCAAGGGCCAGACGCTGGAAAGCATCGAATCGGAGATGCAGCGCGAACTGTCGGCGGCATTGCCTACGGCGGTGGTGAGCTACACCCAGCCTATCCAAATGCGCATCGAGGAGTTGATCTCCGGCGTGCGCGCCACGCTGGCGTTGAAACTCTACGGGGAGGACCTGGGCGAACTCGATCGCCTCAGTGCACGCATCAAGGATGTGCTGGGCGAAGTGACCGGCGTGGCGGACCTCGCGCTGGAGCCCAATATGGGCAAGCCGCAGATACGCGTCAGCGTGGATCGCGACGCGCTGGCGCGATACGGCCTCAATGCCGACGATGTGCTCGCCGTGGTTCGCAACGGCATTGGCGGCGAGCCGGTGACTACGCTGATCGATGGCGTGAAGCGGTTCGATATCGCCGTCCGCTTGAACGACAGCGATAAGCGCTCCCTGCAGGCGATCCAGCGCATTCCGATCCAGGCACCGGGTGGCGCCATCGTGCAATTGTCGCAGGTGGCCGAGGTCACCGAGGCAGAGGGCTACTCGTTTATCCGGCGCGAACAACTGCAGCGTTATGCCGTGATCCAGATGGATGTGCGTGGCCGTGATATCGACGGCTTCGTGCAGGAGGCGAATGCGGCGCTGGCGCAGAAGGTGAAGCTGCCAAGCGGCTACTACATTGAGTGGGGCGGCGCGTTCGAGAATCAGCAACGCGCCTTGAAACGGCTGTCGCTGATCGTGCCGGCCACGATCTTCTTCATCTTCATCCTGCTCTATACCGCCTTCAACTCGATGAAGTACGCGGCGCTGATCCTCGCCAACGTGCCGTTCGCCACCATTGGCGGCATCGTGGCGCTGGCGATCACCGGGCAATACCTGTCCGTGCCTTCGGCAATCGGTTTCATCGCCGTGTTTGGCGTGGCGATGTTGAACGGCATCGTGCTGGTGAGTTTTCTCAACGAGCAGCGGGCCAAGGGTATGGAGGTGCGAGAGGCCGTGTTGCGCGGCACGGCCTTGCGCCTGCGGCCGGTGCTGATGACGGCCGGCGTGGCAATTCTCGGACTGGTGCCCATGCTGCTTTCCAGCGGCGTGGGCGCGGAAACACAGCGACCATTGGCGACCGTGGTGGTGGGCGGATTGATCACCTCGACCCTGCTGACCCTGCTGTTGTTACCCGTGCTTTACGACTGGATGGAACAGCGGGCGCAGGCGCGCCGCGCCCATCCCTAGGACGGTTCCTGCCGCCATGGGTGACACGGCGGCGCCAGGGCCGTCCGTGTCACACTGGCGCCATGACAACCCGGCGCGGCTGGAGATGGATGGTCATGGTTTTTCTATGGATAGTGATCGGTGCGGTGCTGGGCGGACTGGCCTCGGAGGGCGGTCTCGCCGGCATCGTGGGCGGTGCGGCGCTGGGATTGATCTGGGGCAAGCAGCTGCAGTTGTCGCGCGAGCTGAAAGGCCTGCGGGCCCAGCTCAGCGAAGCCACGCCGTCGCCAACGGTCGCCGCTGATCGATCCTGGACGACTGGCCAGGAGGTGAGCGAGGCGGTGCAAGCTCCTTCGCCGGTTACGCCGGCGGTTGCAGCGCCTCCACCGGTTCCAACAGCAGATGCGCCTGCGCCAGTGGGGTCCGTCGCATGGCCTGCGGCTGACGAGGCGCCTCACGCGCCACCGACGCCATCGGCGCTGGACCGCCTGACCAGTCGCGTGTGGCGCTGGTTCACCGAAGGCAATGTGCCGGTGAAGATCGGCATGCTGGTGCTGTTCGCGGGCGTGGCCGCCTTGCTCAAGTACGCCGCGGACGCCGGCATGCTGCGTGTGCCGATCGGTTTGCGCGTGGCATTGGTCGCGTTGGCGGCCATGGCAGGACTCGTGCTGGGCTGGAGAAAGCGCGAGAGCCAGCGTGTGTTCGCGTTGTCGGTGCAAGGCGGCGCCATCGGCGTATTGGTGATGACGGTGTTCGCCGCCTTCCGTCTTTACGACCTGCTGCCTGCAGGCGCTGCGTTCGCCTTGCTGGTCGTGCTGGTGGCGGGTATCGGTGTGCTCGCCGTGGCCCAGGATGCGCTGGCGCTCGCGGTGCTGGGTCTGGTGGCCGGTTTTGCGGCGCCGATCCTGGTCTCCACCGGCCATGGCAACCACGTGGCCTTGTTCAGTTACTACGCCGTGCTCAATCTCGCGATCCTGGGCATCGCGTGGAAGCGCTCGTGGCGCGTACTGAACCTGCTGGGTTTTATCGCAACCTTCGGCGTGGGCACCGCGTGGGGTGTGCTGCGCTACGAGCCTGCGTTGTTCGCCAGCACCGAGCCGTTCCTGGTGCTGAATTTCCTGTTCTATCTGGTCATTCCCTGGCTGCATGTGATGCGCGCACCGGTGGATCGACGCCTGGTGATCGACGGCTGCCTGATGTTCGGCAATCCGCTGATCAGCCTGTTGCTGCAGGGTGCGCTGTTGCACTGGGACGGCAAGGCGCTGGCGATTTCCACGCTGGTGGCCGCGGTGATTTATCTGGGCGTGGCTTACGTCTCCCGTCGCCAACCCGCCATGCGCCTGCTGCGCGACACCTGGGCCGTGCTGGCGGTGGCACTGGCCACGCTTACCGTGCCGCTGGCGTTGCGTGCCGATGTGACGGGCAGCATTTTTGCGCTCGAAGGCGCCGGCCTGATCTGGCTGGGCCTGCGCCAGCAGCGCTGGCTGGCCACATGGAGCGGCGTGGCGCTGCAACTGTTCGCCGGTTTTGCCTTGCTGATCGACAAGTCCGTGCACGGGGGCTACGGCGCATGGCCGGTGCTCAATCGCGAATTCATCAGTGCGCTGATGATCGTGCTCGCGGGCTTCGCCAGCTGCGGTCTGCTTTCGCGATGGAGTGCGGGGCGCGTGCTGTATCGCGTGTGCTCGGTGGTGTTGTTCGCCTGGGCGCTGCTTTGGTGGTTGGCAGCCAGCGCGCAGGAGATCGCGCATTTCGTGCCGGATACGAGCTTGTTTGCAGCGTGGCTGGCGTGGCTTGCATTCACTGCGTGGGCGCTTGCCGAAGCGGCGCGTTACCGTTCCACGGCGGAGCTTGGCGCAGCCCTGGTCTGGACGCCGGTGGCCTTCATGGCAGCCATGCTGCTACTGATTCTGGCTGCCGCCGGCTATCACCAGCAGCCATGGCGCGGCTGGAATCTGCTGTCCGTGCTGTTTGCAGGGGCCCTGGGCTGGCGCACGTTGATGAACTTGCGTGACGCCGCGTGGGCCGGCGCGACGGCGCACCGGCTGTGGCTCTGGCGATGGATACTGCTGGCAGCGGTCGGTGTGGCGGTGTCGTTGGACCGCCTGCGTTGGATGTCCGATAGCTGGGGCGTGCTCTTGAGTTTTGCGCCGCTGTTGATCGCGTTCGCGGTGGCGCATGCGCGTCCCCGCCTGTTCGCCGCGCCGATGGCGCAAGTCATGCCCCTGTGGCTGGCACCGCTGAAGTATTCGCTGCTTGTGGTACTCGGTGTGGTCGGTTGCGTGGCCTTGTTCCAGGCAGGCGATGCAACGCCCTTGCACTACGTGCCGCTGCTCAACCCGCTGGAGCTGCTGCTGCTGTTGATCGCCCTTGCTTATGCCGCATGGCTGGCCGAACCCTCGCTGCCCGCAACGTTGCGGCGCAGTCGCGGCCCGGTGCTGGGCGGCATCCTGCTGGCGTTGGCGACCAGCTTCACCTTGCGTGCCGTACATCAGCTCGGTGGCGTGTCGTGGGGCTGGGATCTGGCCGATTCCAGCCTTGCGCAGATGTCGCTCACCGTGGTGTGGAGTGTGCTGGGCCTGTTTGCCTGGGTGTGGGGCTCGCGCCATGGCCACCGCTTGTTCTGGCTGGCGGGCGCGGTGCTGATGGGTGTGGTGCTGGCCAAGCTGATCCTGATCGACCGTCGCCAGCTGGGCAATCTGTTCGGCATCGGCTCGTTCATCGCCTTCGGCCTGTTGTGCAGTGTGATTGGATACCTGGCGCCGGCTCCGCCGCGCCGTTCATCGTCGATGGAGGAGACCGGGCATGCGCCTTGATATGCGTTGGATCGCGCTCGCCTTGCTGTTGCCAGTGGCCGTGGCCCGGGCAGACAGCAACGCGGATTACGCCTATGCATTTGCACTCGATACCAAGGTGTCGGCCGAAGCTTATCGTGTGGCGTTCACGCCCGAGGTCTACGCCTCGGTCCATCCGAATGCCGATCTGCACGATGTGATTGTGGTCAACGCACTGGGGCGGCCCGTGCCGTTCGCACCGCTGCCGCCGTCGCCACCCATCAGTCATCGCTTTGAGACGACGGCACGGCTGCTCCCCTTGCCGGTGTCGGCTGCCCTGGCCGATAGCGTCAGGGTGGAGCGCAATACCGATGGCGGGATCGTGATCAGCCAGACCGATCGCGCCGCGCCCGTGCAGCATCCGGATGCATGGTTGATCGATGCGGGCCGCACCATCAGCCTGGATCAACTCGCGCTCGATCCGGCCTCGCTGAGCCAGGATTTCCAGCTGCACGTGACGGTGGAGGGCAGCAGCGATCTGCGCCAGTGGAGCCTGCTCGCTACGGATCTGAGCCTGACCCGTGTGCACGGCGAGCAGGACGAGGTCGAGCAGCTGGCGGCGGATGTGGCGAGCAGCGATGCGTATCGCTATTTCCGCGTACGGCTTGCCGATGGCCAGGTGGATTGGAGCGCCGGCCACGCGCCCATCGCCAAGCTGTCCGGGAGCATCACCGACGCCGCTGCCGAGCGCGCGTCGAAACTGCAGTGGCTGGTGGCCAAGCGAAGCGGGCAGGGCGCGGCCGACTACGACTACGAGCTGCCTGCGACGCTCCCGGTCGAGTCGGTGATCGTTGCGTTGCCCGCGGCCAACAACGCCGCACGCGTGCATGTGCTCGTGCAGAGCGCAGGCGCGTCCTCGTGGATGGAAGTGGCGGCGCTCGACCTGGTTCGCACCGGCGGCAAGAGCGGCGAGGCCACGGCAGCCATCGGCGAGCGCAACGTGCAGCATCTGCGCGTGCACAGCGACACGCCGCTAGCGGATCCGCCCGCGGTGCGCGTGGGTTGGCTGCCGGCGCAGTACGTGTTCCTGCCCGAAGGCAGCGCACCTTATCGACTGCTCGCCGGCAGCCATGCGGCCCGGCGTGGCGACTATCCGGTGAACGAGGCCCTGAACCGCTTGCGCAGCGAGCACGGCGCGCAATGGCAGCCGCCCTTGGCATCGCTGGGCCCGCGCGCGGATGAAGCCGGCCCCTCGGCGCTGGAGGCGCCCAAGGTGCCCTACGACTGGACCAAGCCCTTGCTCTGGGTGGTGCTGACGCTGGGCGCGCTGGTGGTGGCGGGCATGGCCTTCAGCCTGCTGCGCCAGGGGCGCGAGGGCGCATCGAAATCCTGATGCAGTCGGGGGCATGCCGCCCCCGCGGCCCGATGTCCTAGAATGCCCGGCATGTCACGCAGCGATATGTTCGATGCGCCGGGCCTGTTTGCCGAGCCCGACGATCTCAAACCCCTGGCCGAACGCATGCGGCCGCGCACCCTGGATGAAATCGTGGGCCAGCAACGCGTGCTGGCTCCCGGCAAGGCGTTGCGCCGCGCGCTGGAGGCCGGCCGCGTCCATTCGATGATCCTGTGGGGCCCGCCCGGTTGCGGCAAGACCACGCTGGCCTTGCTGGTGGCGCGCTATGCCGATGCGGATTTTCGCGCCATCTCCGCCGTGATGTCGGGCCTGCCCGATGTGCGCAAGGCGCTGGCCGAGGCCGAGGTGAATTTCGCGCAGGGTCGTCGCACGGTGTTGTTCGTGGACGAGGTGCACCGCTTCAACAAGGCCCAGCAGGATGCCTTCCTGCCGCATATCGAGCGCGGCGTGATCATCTTTGTCGGCGCCACCACCGAGAACCCCTCGTTCGAGCTCAACTCCGCCTTGCTGTCGCGCTGCCGCGTCCACGTGTTGGAAGCCGTCACGGTGGACGACATCGTGATGGCGCTCAAGCGCGCACTCGAAGATAACGAGCGCGGCCTGGGCAGCATGCAGCTCGATGTCGCCGACGAGTCGCTCAAGCTGATCGCCCAGGCAGCCGATGGCGATGTGCGCCGCGCGCTCACGCTGCTGGAAATTGCTTCGGAACTGGCCGAAGACCACCGCATCGACGACACCACGCTCACCCAGGTGCTGGCCGACCGCACGCGCCGCTTCGACAAGGGTGGCGAGCAGTTCTACGACCAGATCTCGGCGCTGCACAAATCGGTGCGCTCGTCCGACCCGGATGCGGCGGTGTACTGGCTGACGCGCATGCTCGATGGCGGCGTCGATCCGCTCTATCTCGCACGCCGCATGACGCGCATGGCGGTGGAAGACGTCGGCCTCGCCGAGCCGCGCGCCTGGCGCATGGCGCTGGATGCATGGGATACCTATGAGCGCCTGGGCAGTCCCGAAGGTGAGCTGGGCCTCGCGCAGCTCGCCATCTGGCTGGCCATCGCGCCCAAGAGCAATGCCGCCTACAAGGCGTACAACGCCGCGCGCGCCGTGGTGCAGCAGACCGGCACGCTCGAGGTGCCGATGCATCTGCGCAATGCGCCCACCAAGCTGATGAAAGGCCTGGGCTACGGGCAGGGCTATCAGTACGACCACGACAGCGAAGGCGGCGTGGCGCTCGATCAGCAATGCTTGCCCGATGCGCTGGACGGTACTGTGTTCTACGAGCCGGTCGATCGCGGTCTGGAAGTGAAACTGCGCGAGAAACTGCTGGGCCTGCGCGCGGCGCGGCGCAAGGCGCGCGGCGAATAAACCCACCCTCCCGCACGTGGAGTTGAAGCATGTCCGTCACCTGGTATTTCGACTTCATCTCGCCGTTTGCGTGGCTGCAATGGCCCAAAGTGAAACGGCTGGCAACGTCCAGGCCGGTGGCCTTGCGGCCCATCGTGTTCGCCGGTGTGCTTGAGCGGCACGGCCAGAAGGGCCCGGCTGAAATCCCGGGCAAGCGTGAATTCACTTATCGCCATGCGCTGTGGCGCGCACGGCAGAACGGCCAGCCGCTGCGTTTTCCGCCGGCGCATCCGTTCAATCCGTTGGCTGCGCTTCGGCTGTGCATCGCGGCCGGCAGCACGGTGGCCGCGACGGATGCGATCTTCGACTGGATCTGGGCCCAGGGAAATGCGGGTGACAGCATCGCCGCGCTGGCGCCGGTGGCCGCTAGCCTGGGCATCGCCGATCCTGCCGCCGCAATCGCCGATCCGGCCGTGAAGGCGCAGCTGCGCGCCAATTTCGACCAGGCCATGGCCGAGGGCGTATTCGGCGTGCCGACGCTTTCGCTGGATGGCCGTCTGTTCTGGGGTGACGACGCGCACGCGTTCGCCTTGGCCTGCCTGGATGATCCCTCGCTATGGGATGAGCCGGAGATGCATCGCCTTGGCGCGCTTCCGGTCGGGGTATCACGTGCCGGCTGATCGCTGCTGCGACCGACCTTGCGGCACCCCGCATGGCGGGCATAGATTCGCCGCACCGTAGGTATCGAGGGAGAGC
Organism: Dyella japonica DSM 16301; assembly: GCF_001010355.1. Lineage (GTDB taxonomy): Bacteria > Pseudomonadota > Gammaproteobacteria > Xanthomonadales > Rhodanobacteraceae > Dyella > Dyella japonica. The sequence goes on from NZ_JPLA01000024.1 coordinate 95,802, forward strand.
GAGCCATGCGAGTACTGGTAGCAGCACTGATGGGCGGGATCGTGATGTTTATCTGGGGCGCCGTGGCACATATGGCGCTGGGGCTGGGTAATGTCGGCATGCATCAGCCGGTGGCTGAAGACACAGTGTTGGCCAGCTTGCGACCCGGGTTGGGTGATCAGACCGGCGTCTATATTGTTCCTTCGGTCGACCCCGCCAAGATGAGCGACAAGGCCGTGATGGAAGCCTATTCGGCCAAGACCAAGACCTCACCGTACGCCTTCATCGTCTACATGCCCCAGGGCGAAGACCTCTCCGATATGAGCGGCCAGCTGCCCCGGCAGTGGGCTTCGGACACCTTGTCCGCCCTCGCACTGGCCTTCGTGATGGGCCTGGCCGCCTTCAGCTTCATGACCCGCCTGAGCATCGCCCTGGCGGCCTCGGTGTTCGCCTGGCTGAGCACCCTGGTGCCGTACTGGAACTGGTACCGCTTCCCCACCAACTTCACCCTGGCCGCCCTGATCGAACAGGTGATCGGCTGGCTGCTGGCCGGCGCGGTGATGGCGTGGTGGCTGGGCAGGGGTGTGCAGCGGTCTCGCTTGTAGACCGAGGCAAGCCCAAGTCGCGCACAGGGTGCGCTCCCACAAGGGTGAGGCAGCCCTTGTGGGAGGTAATCCTTGTGGGAGGCAACCTCTGTGGGAGGCAACCTCTGTGGGAGCGCACCCTGTGCGCGACACAACCCGCCTCAGGCCTCATTTCTGGCCAACATTGCCCCCCAGCACGCCCCCCAGCGATAATCCAAGGTTCCAAGCCCCTCATCTGGATTGATCATGCTGGACCCCGCACTGCTGCGTTCGCGCCTGGCCGAAACCGCCGCGCGCCTCAAGGACACCCGTGGCTACGAACTCGACGTGGCCGCCATCGAGGCGCTGGAGAGCCAGCGCAAGCAGTTGTCCACCGAGACGCAGGAGCTGCAGAACCTGCGCAATACGCGGTCCAAGGCGATCGGCCAGGCCAAGGCCAAGGGTGAGGACGTCGCGCCGCTGATGGCCGAAGTCGCCGGCATCGGCGACAAACTCAAGGCCAACGAACACGCCCTGACCGACGTGCAGGCCAAGCTCGCCGACATCGCGCTCGGCATCCCCAATATCCCGCATGAGTCCGTGCCGCTGGGCAACGACGAAACCCAGAACGCCGAACAGCTGCGCTGGGGCACGCCGCGCACGTTCGATTTCCCGGTCAAGGATCACGTCGACCTCGGCGCCCGCCACGGCTGGCTCGATGCCGACGCCGGCGCCAAGCTCTCCGGCGCCCGCTTCACCGTGCTGCGCGGCCAGCTCGCACACCTGCATCGCGCACTCGCCCAGTTCATGCTCGACCTGCAGACCGGCGAGCACGGCTACCTCGAATGCAACGTGCCGCTGATCGTCAACGCCGACACCATGAAGGGCACCGGCCAGCTGCCGAAGTTCGAGGAAGACCTGTTCTCCACCGAGGTCAACGAAAGCAAGCGCTACCTGATTCCCACCGCGGAAGTGGCGCTCACCAACCTCGTCGCCGACAGCATCATCGAAGCGGACGCACTGCCGATGCGCCTCACCGCGCACTCCATGTGCTTCCGCGCCGAAGCGGGCAGCTACGGCCGCGACACGCGCGGCATGATCCGCCAGCACCAGTTCGAGAAAGTCGAAATGGTGCAGATCGCCGCGCCCGAGCACTCGCACGCCCAGCTCGAAGAAATGGTCGGCCACGCCGAGAAAGTGCTGCAGCTGCTGAACCTGCCGTACCGCAAGGTGCTGCTGTGCACCGGCGACATGGGCTTCTCGGCCATCAAGACCTACGACATGGAAGTGTGGCTGCCCAGCCAGAACACCTACCGCGAAATCTCCTCGTGCTCCAACTGCGGCGACTTCCAGGCCCGCCGCATGCAGGCCCGCTGGCGCAACCCGGCCACCGGCAAGCCCGAGCTGGTGCACACGCTCAACGGCTCCGGCCTGGCCGTGGGCCGCACCCTGGTCGCCGTGATGGAGAACTACCAGAACGCCGACGGCTCCATCACCGTGCCCGAGGTGCTGCGCCCGTACCTGCGCAACCTCACGCAGATCGCCTGAGGCATCGGACATGAGCATCCAGCGCTGGGACAAAGTGGAACTCGCCGCCAGCTACACCTTGCTGGTGATCCTGGCGACCGAACTGCTCACCCGTCTCGGCCTGGTCACCATGTTCCCCATGGCCACGGTGGACCTGGTGCTCAGCGCCATCGCCACCGTGCTGGTGGTGGGCTCCTTCTGGTTCGCCCGCCACAGCCGCAACCTCCGCTTCGCCATCATCGCCTTCGCCGCCGCGACCCAGCTGGTGCCGATGGTGATCCGCCAACCAATCCTGCTGCTCCCGCTGCTGGGGGCGGCCGTTCCGGTGGCCATCATGCTGTGGGCGATGATGGCCTTGTCGAAAAAAGGGCAGGGAGCGGCACCGCATTCCTGATAGGATGACGCCCCTCAAAGCTCGTCATGAAAGCTCGTCATTCCTGCGAAAGCAGGAATCCAGTGCCTTAGGGCGCAACCCGGGCCCACAAAACACGGAGAGATGGCCGAGCGGTTTAAGGCAGCAGTCTTGAAAACTGCCGTAGGTGTAAGCCTACCGTGGGTTCGAATCCCACTCTCTCCGCCATTACATCAGTATTTTCAATGTGTTGTGGCGATTATTTGGGTCAACCCAACAATCCGCCTAACGATTCGCCGAGGTCTCGACAGGCTCCCCGCCTGTCGATAGCGTTGGGGCACTCTCCCTGCTTCAGACCAAGTGATGGCATCCGCCCCGCGTAAAGACAGCCAGCTAATCGCCGACGCGCTAGAGCGCACAGGGTTCCCTTTGGAGCACCGTACCGGGCGAGCATTTCAAGACGCCGGCTGGACACTGTTCACCAATAAGTACTACGTCGACAATGTGTCGGGGGATGCGAGAGAGATCGACCTGATCGCTTACAAAGTCAGCGAGTCGAAAGAATTCAGTGTCGTATCTGGTGTGATTGTCAGCTGCAAGAAGACCACGGACAGAAAGTGGACGTTCCTCACCAGGCAGATCACAAAGAACCCGAATAAGAATCTTGCTCCGCTTCACTACTGGTCGAACATTGCGTCTCTGAGTTACATGCTAGAGAAGCATGACGAACAGCGCGCGTACCAGGCCAGCCTATCTAAGGTAGCGCCACTCTTGTGGGAGGCCCCCAAGCGCGAGGTGTTCGCGACTCAGGAGCTTGTGCCGATTTACAAGGGCAACGGTACTTCCACTGAAGTCGCCAGCTACAACCCTGGCAATGACTCCGCGTTCTTCGCCTCTATTGTTACCCTCATGAAATCGCAAGCGTATGAGCTCAATCGGTTAGGCGATCGCCTGAACAGACCGCGAGTCTACGTTTTCAGCCTGCTTTCGGTAATGGAGGGTGACATGATCGAGGTTGACTACGATGCCGAACCGCCGGTGGCTCGGGACATCGATCGTCAACCATACATTGCGCACTACATCATCAATAGGAACGAGCAATTTTCGCGAATAAACTTTGTTTCTCCAGAGGCAATAGAGGAAGTGGTTGCCGCCTGCGGAGAGGCCCATTCTGCTTCTGCGAAGCATTTGAATGAGCTTCATTCTAAGTTCTATAGTGAGGTGATCTCGGATTCTGCGAAGCGCAAGGTTCTCCTGCCAGTATTTGCGAAGAGAGCTGCCATGGTGCTGAGCATTTGGGCGGATCAGCTCGGCAAAATCGCAGCCGACGAAGTCGATCTGCTAAACAATAGCGATGGTGTGGAGGTCGCCGTTTTTACGGACGCACCTGATTCTGCGATAGATGAGGCCAATCAAGATGAGCGAGTTCGGGCCCGTTTAGCAAAGGCATTTCTTGACATCTATAAGTACAGTGGACCATTCCGCATCGGAAGGGACGTACCCTTTTAGTGGTGCGATTGAATACGCCGCCAATCAAACCCTAGCGATAGCGCGTCCGGCATGTGTATACGACCCCTATGCATCAACGCCTGTAAGCGGCTCACCAGGCCCGGCTTAGGGAAGCTGTGGCGGCCAATGCCGAGCTAATATTGGCGCACTTTCGGGAATCGCCAGGAACGGCCATGGACCTTGCGCTGATCAATACAGCTGTTACATCGCTCGCCCACATTCGCCAGCTTGGCGAGGCAATGAAGGACATCCGGGACTTCAATCTAGTGGCTGCGCAAGTGGCAGAGATCAATTCCCAGCTCCTCAAGGCGCAGGAAAGCCTCTTTGCACACAGTGCGCAAATGCACGAGCTGCAGGCCAAATACCGCGAAGTGTCGGACGAGCTGCGCAAGGCAAACGAAGCATTGGCTGAGCGCGGCAAGTACCATCTGCACGAGCTGTCGCCGGGAGTCTTTGTTTACCGCTGTGGCGAAGGGGAACAGCCCGTGCACCACCTTTGTCAGCCATGCTTCGACAAGGGGACGAAGGCCGTCCTACAGCGTCACAACCGATGGGGTGCCATCTCCATCGATTGCCCCATTTGCAATAAGCAATTTCACACCGGTGAGCACGTCTCCATGCCGGAGCTTCCGGCATCGCCGAGTCCCTTCTCCCGGAGGTTGTGATTTGGCGATGCTTGATGCTTCGGCCGCGACGCCTCGCGCCTAGTAAACGCCGCGCAAGGAAAACGGGGTCGGAAAACGGGGTCAGGTTCACTTCTATCGATGGACTTCCATCTGAAAAGTGAGCCCGCCCCCATTAGCCTGGTGACAAATTGCAATTGTCGCCAGGCTAAGGGAGCCGTTTCTGGCGCACTAGAAATCCGAACAGGGGTGCTTGTTGTCGATGAATACAGTCGATTGGAATTGGTTTTTCAGCTCGGCAGCCCAGTCCGCCGCCGCAATCGTCGGCATTTTTGGTGCCTTCATTGTCACCAAAATTTTGGCGAACCAAGCGACGTTCTCGGAGAGGCAGCGGCGAATGCAGGAGTTGATGACCTCAGGGCAAAAGATTGCCGAGGCCGCTGCCCGGCTGTCCTTCGAGTGGTACCACCGACACAAGAACGAAGATGCGGTGGCGGACGTCAACAAGATTCTGGAAGACGGGGGCTCCTTGGACTCTGAGGACATCTACGACAAGGTCCGGTTTTCTCCATATATCGCGAGAGCTGATGCGGTGGCGCTGATTGATCGCGCGAGGTCACAACGGGATGCTCGCATCGAAAAGGAACGCGAAGATGCCCAGGCACTGGCTTCCCTCTCTTCAATCCTGGCGCGTTCGCACACGCTATTTGATTCGGTAGCGCCTAGAACACCCCTTCTCAGTACTGCGCATTTCCTAGAACCAAAGCTAAGTGCTGAACGCGAAGACATGGACACCCTTTTTAGCGACGCTAGGCACCACATCAGGGTAGTGTCCGAAGTTCTAAAGTCCGCCAGCGCCAATCCCGAATCGTCCGGGGTGATCACAGCGGCGCTCATCCTAATCATGGCGCTGTTCTTCGCGGGTGTTGTCTATCCGCTCAGCTTCATGCCCTTGCGGCTCAACTGGGTGCCGGATCTCGCTTTTTCGGAATTTTGGAACACCCTGTTTTCCCTTCAGGGTGCGGTGCTTTCTGTCATCTCGGCACTCTTCTCCGCGATGATTGGAATGTTTTTCTTCATGAATATTCGCCTGAAATGCGCCTCTAAGACCCTCGCTGACCTGGCCTCCTACAAAGAGATGGCGACGTATTCACAGTACTTCGCGAACCGGGAGCAGAACTCGGATCAACGAGCTTCAGCCAGGACCGTTGCTCCGGCTATCCCTGTCGAGGCCTTGTGATAACGGCGACTACTATGACGCAGCGGGGAGATACACTGGGTGTTTTTGTCCTTCTGGACCATGTCTCCGTTAGCGATTGAATCATTCCACGTTTGAACCGAAGCGCTCCAAAAAAAACGGGGTCAGGTTCACCTCTCGAGTCCAAACTCACGAGTAGGTGAACCTCACCGCGTTACCCGCTCAATCAACGAGCGGACGATAAGCGCGCACCACAGGCTTCGCCTTTTCCAAATCGTATCGAGCCTGAAGTGCCAGCCAGTAAAAGGCGGTGGTGTCGAAGGCGAGCGAGAGGCGGATGGCGATCTTTGGGGTGATGGGGTGGGTGTCGGCAATGAAGGCTTTGATGGCGTTGGCGGGTATGCCAGTGCGTCGGGCGAGCTGGGCGGGGTTGAGGGCGCTTGGGATCAGGTAGGCGTGCAGCAGGATGTCGCCTGGGGCTCGCAGGGGCTGCGAGGGGTCCACTTCCGAGTGCGGGGTGAGCTGGATCAGTTCCATGGTGGTTCCTCCCTGTCGGACACGGCCGCACTGCGGATAGGCGCTTACAGCGCTCCGTGTCAGTGAATGCTTGGCAGCTTTGTCGGTGATCGCCCGAATGCGGCGCATCGCCATGCCGGCCGATGCGCCAAAATGGTGATCATCGGAGGCGTGTGGTGTTCACTCGAGGCTCGTCACCGAGCAGGCGGGCGTGCCGCTGCAAGCAGTGGATGGCCGCGCCCAGGCTGGCCGTGACGGCCACGGGAAGCGGCCATGGCAGCGCTCTGCCGGGGAACCCACGCGCCTGCGCGTGGCGGCACTGCTCGCTGTCGACACGCAGGCGCGTGAGGGCGAGCACCGCCAGGGCGATGTCGCCGCGAGTGCTAAGACGCAGGGATTCGGTCCGTGCCACCGCCATGGCTGGCGCGTCGTAAGGCGGAGGAGTGAGGGTGTCGCCAGGGGGAACGGACGAGCGAATGCGTACCGTATGATCGCGGGTAGCCATGATCAACTCTCAGAAAGTTGTTGATGGTTAGCGGGTCGTGGGTGTTAGTAGCACTCACGGCCCGCGCCTCATGACCTGGTGGTCATGATCATTCGCGAGGCTGTGCAACACGACGGCGCGAATGACTGACTGACCCTAACAAGCAGGGTTGGCATCGTCTGTCAGGGATCGGTGAGATGGGTGTCCACCTAGGCGAGGCGATGGATGACGGCCCAAGGCTGGCCGAATGTCAGCAGCATTCCCTAAGATGGTCTGAAGGTAGTGCGCGCGCTTGAAAACGTGCACGCTGGCGCATGAAATGGGGCACGGCGCCATTTCGCTAGGCCAAATTTCGGCGCGACGACATCCGGCACTTGCCGCGCTGTTTGCTGGCGGCACTAACCTTGAAGTATATCGCATCTCGGGATACGATAAGCCATGATCAAGACCTTTGCGGACAAAGACACGGAAGCCCTATTTAGTCGTTCAAGGATGCGCCGCTGGGTCAACATCGAGGCCGCCGCGCGAATCAAGCTCAACATGGTCAATGCGGCGACCACGCTGGAAGATCTCCGATCGCCTCCCGGTAACCGACTCGAAGCGCTGAAAGACGACCGCAAAGGACAGCACAGCATCCGTGTCAATGCTCAATACCGCGTGTGTTTCAGCTGGAGGGATGGCGACGCTTACGACGTAGAAATATGTGACTACCACTAGGCAGGCGCCCATTCGCTTAAATCAGAGTATCGCGCTCGCACCAGAATAAGGCCGGAGTGAAAACCATGACCACCAAGAAAAAACTTCCTCCCATCCATCCCGGGGAGATCCTGCGCGGGGAATTTATGGAGCCGCTCGAACTCTCGGCGAATGCGCTGGCGCGCGAGCTTGGGGTGACGCCTACCCGGGTAAATGAGATTGCCAACTGCAAGCGGAACATTACGGCAGATACGGCGTTGCGCCTTGGTCGTTACTTCGGCACGTCGGCTGCGTTCTGGATGAATTTGCAGCAGCAGTTCGACATTGAAACGGCTGAGGATCAGTTGGGTGATGCGCTAGCCCATATCCATCCGCGCGCGGCCTGATCCGGCTGGTGTCCCAATCCCGGAACAGGAGACGGAAGCAGTCAAATCATCCTCCGTTCTCTTTGGCTCAGTACGTCCCGTTTCCCGGTGAAGCTTTGGCGCCCAGTCACGCAACCTCAGTGCGGCAACGGCGGTTGATCCACAGCATCCCTCGTTGCGTGGTATTCAGTCGTCAGCCACATCAAACCCGTGCTGGTGTTTTGCAGCGACAAGGACCACATCTGGGTCCAGCCTCCGTTCGTGAGGCTGACGATGGCCGAGTCACCAACCCTGTAGCCACTCGTCCCCGGTGTCCAGGGAGGGGGTGGCATGATCGGCGCGCCCATGGCGGCGACGCTCCCTTTCGTGGTGACCTGATGCACGACCTGGACGTGGATGTTGGCGCCGAGGCTGTCGCTTGAGAGATTGGTCGGAGAGCCAACGCGATCGCCGGTGCGAGTGATTGCCTCAGTAAGCCATGCGCGAATCTGGTCGTATTCGGGCGATCCACGCGGAATATCGAATGTGTTGACGACCTTTCCATAGGAGGCGACGTTGGAGCTTGCAGGCGTGACCCAGGCATTCACTGCAGTGATCGTTCCAAGGCAGGCTAAACCTATAAGCATGACATTCCTCATTTTCATCAAACATTCTCCTTGTCCAATGGCTGAGTACAGGCCCGAGGTATCGCTGTGACATCGCCAGCTGTGTTTGAACAACCAGAAGCGAAACGGTATGGGGCCCGCGGATTCATCGCGATGCTCGGGGGACTTGGATGGCGAGCGTCGAATGGAGAGGACGAGGCACCCCGAGCTTTCGGACAATCAGTCGCTGTTGGACTCGGGGTCAATTGCAATCTTCGAATTTCTGCGTAGGCCGTGCGATCGATCTGTGTAAGTCGTGAAGTTGTCGCTGGCATCTCGCGCCCGAAGGACTTAGACCCTGCGTTTTCCCGTTGCCATCGAGTACGGCGACGAGAAGTACGCTTTTGGCGTCGTTGTTCCGGATGTTCCGGGGGGGCATTTAGCGAGGGCGACCATATCGACGATGCAATCACCCACGGCGAAGAGGCGATGCTGCTGCCGGAGGATTACATCGAACGTGGTGAGGCGGTGCCGAAGCCGTCCACCGTTGAGTCATTGCGGCGTCGCAAAGAGTTCAAGGGTTGGACGTGGGCGTTCGCTGAGGTGGATCTGGCCAAGTTGAGCAGCAAGGCTTTCCGCATCAACCTCACCATTACGGCGGAAGAACGATGCCAGGGACCACTTCCAATCAGCTCTTAGTCCCAGGCACCCGCGCCCCAAGCCACCAGCCCAACACCATGCAGCCCACCAGCACGAACACCGACGCGTAGCCGCCACTCAACGACGCCAACGCCGGCCCCGGGCAGTAACCGGCGATACCCCAGCCGGCACCAAACAGCAGAGCGCCAATCACCAGGCGTTTATCGAAGCGTGTTGCATCAGGCACGTGGAATGCGTCGTCGAACCAGGGCCGCGGACCGCTCCACACCAAGCGGTAACCGATGGCCGTTGTAAGTACGGCGCCCAGCATCACGAAGAGAAGGCGAGGATTCCAGGCGCCGGCGATATCGAGGAAGCCAAGCACGACGGCAGGCGAGGTCATGCCTGCCAGGCTGAGACCCAAGCCGAACAGCAGGCCGGCCAGCAATGCGATGCCAAGCTTCATGCGCCCAGGCCTCCCAGCAGATGTCGAATGACGAAGACGGTCGCCATGCCGGCGGCGACGAACAGGGCTGTGGCCAGCAGCGACCGCCGTGACAGTCTTGCCACACCACACACGCCATGACCGCTGGTGCAGCCACTGCCGAGCCGGGTACCAAAGCCAACCAGCAAGCCCGCTGCCGCCATCCAGGGCCACGAGACCACGGGTACGCCGATGGCGCTCTCGCCTTGCAAGAGAAATAGCAGCCACGGCCCTGCAACGAGGCCGACCAGGAAAACGACGCGCCAGCTTCGATCCCGTGCGCCGGTCAAAAGACTGCTGGCGATGCCGCTGATACCGGCAATGCGACCCATCGACGCCATCAACAAGACCGCCGAAATGCCGATCAAGACACCGCCCATCAGCGAGGAGACCCAGGGGTGCATATCGGCACCGATCTTGGTGGTTGCGATGGATCGAATATAGGCCTCGATGGCTTGGGAATGCTACTCGTCGATATTCAGTTGCGTGTGGCACGGGTAGCTTGCAGGGGTTTGGTCTGGCGGGAGTTGGCGGATGCATTTTGATGTGCATTCGCCTATCTACGCGTAGCATTTAGCCATCATTGATCGCGCACAACATTGTGAATGCGGGGTCAGCGGTGGCGATGGCGTTATGGCGGTAGCGCCGAAGAAAGTTCGGCGCCCGCGTGACGTTCCTGTCGTTGCGGGAGAGCCGCCCGGCTTGAGCCTCCCATCCCGCCGTGCCACGATCCCAGGGTGACCACGACGCCCGCCAACCTGCACGACCTGGCCCGCCTGCGCCGCGTGCGCGACCGCATCGATCGCGAGTATGCGGAGCCGCTGGATGTCGAGGCGTTGGCGCGCGGGGTGCAGATGTCTGCCGGTCATCTGAGTCGCCAGTTTCGCGCGGCTTATGGCGAGTCGCCTTATGCGTATCTGATGACGCGGCGCATTGAGCGCGCGATGGCGCTGTTACGGCGTGGGGATCTGAGCGTGACTGACGTTTGTTTCACGGTGGGTTGTCAGTCCTTGGGTACGTTCACCACGCGGTTCACGGAGTTGGTGGGGATGTCGCCGGGCGTCTACAAACGGCGGGAATCACAGGCCACGGCAGGTATGCCGTCGTGTGTGGCCAGGCAGGTGACGCGGCCGATCAGGAATCGAGAAGTATCGGCGGGTGAGCCCGATCTAGACTGAGGCCACGCAATCACCACCACCGAGAGGAACGCCATGGATATCTCCATACATTCGAGCTTTCTGCCGCAGAACGACCCGGACGCCGCCCTGGCTTTTTATCGCGACACGCTGGGCTTCGAAGTGCGCAACGACGTGGGTTACGGCGGCAAGCGCTGGATCACGGTGGGGCCGGCGGGGCAACCGGGCATCAACGTGGTGCTGTATCCGCCGGAAGCCAGCCCCGGCATTACCGACGACGAGCGCCGCACCATTGCCGAGATGATGGCCAAGGGCACCTTCGGCATCATCCTGCTGGGCACCAAGGATCTGGCCGGGACGTTCGAGAAGTTGCAGGCGAGCGATGCGGACATCGTGCAGGAGCCGACCGATCAGCCCTATGGCGTGCGCGACTGTGCAGTGCGCGATCCCGCCGGCAACATGATTCGTATCCAGCAGCTACGCTGATCACGCAGCCCATCCATTGATGAGCGGGAGGACCCCATGAATCCATCGGAACGCATCGACGCACTGATCGAAGGCATCACGGACTGGCGTGGCAAGACGCTGGCCGATGTGCGCAAGGCCTTTCTCGATGCCGACAAGGAGATCGTGGAGGAATGGAAGTGGATGGGCAGCCCCACCTGGTATCGCGACGGCATCATCGCGGTGGCCAATGCGCACAAGGAGAAGGTGAAGGTCACCTTCTCGCATGGCGCGAAGCTGGATGATCCCGATCAGCTGTTCAACAACGGCCTGGGCGGCAGTACCTGGCGCGCCATCGATCTGCTCGAGGGCGACAAGGTCAACAAGACCGCCCTGAAGAAACTGGTGAAGGCGGCCACTGCCTATAACCAGTCCAAGGCAAAAAAGCCGGCGCCAGCATCGCGCAAGGCTGCCGCAAAACCGGCGGCCAAGGCTGGCAAGACAGTCAGCAAAAAGGTAACCAGGACAGCGACCAGGAAGGCCGTCAAGAAAGCCGCCAAGACCAAGGCGTAAGGGTTATTCGCTGGCCCGCTTAGGGCTGGCGCGCCGCGAGGTGAGCTGCTGCTGGGTCTTTTCCAGGTCGAAGCGCCACTGCAAGGCCATCCAGTAGAAGGCGGTGGGTTCGAGCGCGCATGCCAGGCGCAGGGCGATTTCCGGCGTGATGCGCCGGGTGCCCAGGGTGATGCCCTTGAGATGGCTGGCCCGCACACCGGTGCGGCGGCCGAGTTGGGCGGCGCTGAGATCGCGCGGCAGCATGTAGTCGTGCAGCAGTACGTCGCCGGGGCGTCGCAGCGGGGTGTCGGGATCCACATCCAGGCGCGGATCGAGTTGGGTGAGGCACATAAGAGTTTTCCTGTCGGACACGGCGGCATGCTGGCTAGGCGACTACAGCCATCTGTGTCGGTGAATATCTGTTGTTACTGTCAGAGGGCATCCGGTCGGGACCGGCCGACGCCAGCGTTCGATGGGCGGCGGGGACGCTCAACGAGAGGGCGGTGCGTTCACTTCGGCATGCGATCGAGTAACCCGGAGTATGGCTGCGAATGGCGGATCGCCGTACCGATGCCGTCGGCGTAGACCCGGGGAAACGGCCATCGGCTGGGATCCGTGGGCCATTCGAGGTACTGCGCGTGGAGGCGGGCTTGGCTATCGGCAAGGCGGTTGGCGAGGGTGTCCGCTACCTGCGAGATGCCGTCTTGCGAGGTGAGCGGGCGCTGCATGGACTCCCTCGTGCCCGCGACATACGGGCATGAGGGAGGGGCGGTGAGGGTGCCATCCATGGCGAAGAACGGGCGAATGAGTGCCGTATGATCCGGCGCAGCCATGATCAACTTCCTGCGTTAGTTGTTGATGGTGAGCGGGTCGTCATGGGTGGCAGCCCATGCGGCCCGCGTTACTCACGGCAGGATTGCCGAGGCCGCTCGCGTCTACCATCAGGCACCACGCGTAGCGGCGTTTAGCAACATAACAAAGCAGGTTTCGGCAGGCTGTCGGGCTTCATCGCGCCCATGTGCTCGATATGGGTGATACCTGGCGAAGTTCGCTGCCGAGGCGCGCGCCGGGGGAAATGACGCGGCCCAGGCTTGCGACGTCAGGGCGCGAGGTCGGGGGAGTCTGCTGGCGTGTAGGTCCCGCCGCGGCAGGGAATAAACCACGCCGGACCCGGGTATGGATCGACAACGCAAGGTGGCGTGACGCCACGCCGCAGCATGTTTCGCGTGCCACGGGCGCCGCGAAATGCGATCATCTCTGGAGCCTACTCAAGGGTTGGGAAGCAGTTTGATTCGGCGCAGGACATCACGACGGTTGGTGGCATGGTTGGCAGTGGCCGCCATGTGGCTTCTGGCGGCTGCGCCCACGGTTTCCCGCGTGCTTCCCGCACTGGTGTCGACGGACATGGCTGCCCATGCGGCCATGGACCACGCGTCGATGCCGGGCATGGGCGATATGTCCGGCATGGCAGACATGCCTGGCATGGTTCATATGGCTGGCATGCCCGGCATGCCGGAGATGCCGGGCGATCCGGCCCAGCATCTGGACCACTGCGCCTACTGCACGATGCTGGCCCATACCCCGCTGCTGTCGGGCGCGGTGCTGGCTCTCCTGCTCGCCGCACCGCTGCCGGCGGTCGCACCTGTCGCGCGTTCCAGTGTCACCTGGCATGCGCAGCCCGTGCTCAGCGCACATCCGCGGGGACCGCCGTCCATCCAGCTGGGATGACGGCTTGATGGTGGGCGCCTGTCTGGCGCGCCCATCGCTATCGACGGCAAACACAGGGGACGGTGCGTAGGCGCGCGGGATCGCGCGCACGTGCCTGCGTCCTCGTGCTTGCCCGCGCCCCAGCCATGCGTCGCCTCGCGACGCTGGCCACAACGGATGTCTTGTCATGCGCTTTTCTCACCTGCGCGCAGCGGCTCTTGGATTGCCGCTCACGCTGCTTGCTTCATCCATCGCCTGGGCACAAAGCGGCCCCGGCAATCAGCCGGACGCACCGATTCCGGAATCCGATGTCACCAGTCTTGGCCCGGTGAAGGTCACCGCCGCCGCGCAGAAGCTGGCGGCGCCGGGTTTTCCCGCCACGCTGGCGTCGGTGCCGGCGGAGCGCGTGGAAGCCACCATCAATGCGGTGGATGTGGAGGATGCCGCGAAATACCTGCCGAGCATCTTCATCCGCAAGCGCAACTACGGCGACACCCAGCCGGTGCTGGCAACGCGCAACTGGGGCGTCAATTCCAGTGCGCGCACTCTGGTCTATATCGACGATATTCCGATCTCGGCGCTGATCGCCAACAACAATACGATCGGTGCGCCGCGCTGGGGCATGACCTCGCCGGAGGCGATCGATCACATCGACATGATGTATGGGCCGTATTCGGCAGCCTATGCAGGCAACTCGATGGGCGGCGTGATGCACATCGTCACGCGCATGCCGGAGAAGACCGAAGTCACCATCAAGCAGACCGAGGCGGTGCAGTCGTTCGACCTGTATGGCACGCACGACCACTTCAGCACCAGCCAGACCAGCCTCACCGCCGGCGGGCATAGCGGCAAGCTCGGCTGGTTCTTCGGCGCGAGCGCGACCAACAGCTTCAGCCAGCCGCTATCCATCATCACCGGCGGCACAACGCCGGCGGGCACCAGCGGCACGATTCCCGCATTGAACAAGATGGGGCAGGTGGCGAATGTCTACGGGGCAGGCGGCCTGCTGCATACGCGCATGCTCGATCTCAATGGCGAGCTGACTTACGACATCACGCCGCAGTGGAAGCTGAGTTACCTGGTCGGCTACTGGAGCAATCACGGCCAGTCGGATACGGACACCTACTTGACCGACGGCGCGGGCAATCCGACCTACGGCAAGGTTGCGGGCTTCGCCAGCAACATCTACCAGCTCAGCGCGCATCACCTGATGCAGGGCCTGTCGCTGAAGTCCGATACCAAGGGCGACTACGATGCCTCGTTCGTGGCCACGCATTACGCTTTTCTCAAGGACAACCAGTGGCAGCCGGCAGGCGTCACCAGCGGCACCAACGTGACCACCAACGGGCGGCTGGCGAGTTACGGCGGCACGCAGTGGTCGACGGCCGATGCCACCGGCATCTGGCGGCCGCAGGGATACGGCGGTGCGCATGAAGTGTCGATCGGTGCGCATGCCGATCAGTACGAACTGAACAATCCCACCACCAATCTGAGCAACTGGCAGGACACGGACAGCCTGACCACGCTGTATTCGACGGGGCGCGGCAAGACGCAGACACAGGCGCTGTGGCTGCAGGATCAATGGTGCTTCGCGCCGGACTGGATGCTCACCCTGGGCGGGCGTTACGAGTGGTGGAAAGCCAGCGACGGCTACAACTTCAGCGGCAAGACGGCGGTGCAGCAGCCGGTGGAGAAGGCCGACGGCTTCTCGCCCAAGGCGACGCTGCAATGGAACGTGGCCGACAACTGGCGTATCACCGGTTCGCTGGCCAAGGCGATCCGCTTTCCGACCGTGGGCGAGCTGTACCAGCTGGTGTCCACCGGTTCCACCTTCAGCGTGCCCAATCCCGACCTGAAGCCCGAAACCGCGCGCAGCGGTGAGCTGGCCGTGGAGCACTCGATCGAGCAGGGCATGCTGCGCGTGTCGCTGTTCCAGGAGAACACGAAGGACGCCTTGATCTCGCAAACCGCCACGCTGCCGAGCGTGGCGGTGCCGGTGAGCTATGTGATGAACGTGGGCGAGCTGCGCAATCGCGGCATCGAGTTCGTGGCGCAGAAGGACAACGTGCTGGTGCGCGGGCTGGAGCTTTCCGGCAGCGTCACCTTTGTCGATTCCACCGTGCTGTCCAACGACAGTTTTGTCAGCACCACAGGCAGCACGTCCGAGGGCAGGCACGCGCCGTACGTGCCGCGCTGGCGTGCCACGGCGGTGGCGACGTACCGGCCTGATGCGCAGTGGGCGTTCACGCTGGCGGGGCGCTACAGCGGCAAGCAGTACTCCACGCTGGACAACTCCGACAACACGCCGCACGTGTTTGGCGCGTTCGACAAGTTCACGGTGTTTGACGTGCGCGCGCATTACCAGATCAACGAGCATCTGGCGGCGTCGTTGGGCATCGATAATTTCACCAACGAGAAGTACTACCTGTACCACCCGTTTCCGCAGAGGACGTTTGTGGCGGACGTGAAGTTGAGTCTTTGAGGGGTGGGTGAGGCGGGTTGTGGTCGCGCACAGGGTGCGCTCCTACAGGGTGAGGATCCGGCGGGTTGAGGGCCCGCCGGGTTCTGCACATCAGGGCAACGCAACAGGATTAAACTGGTACCCGGAATCCAAGGGAGGCCAGGTGATGTTCAAGAACATTCTTCTGCCGGTGGATGGTTCCGAGCGAGCGTTGAAGGCGGTGGAGACAGGCATTGAACTGGCGGCCAAGCTGGAGGCGAAGGTCTTTGCCGTGCACGTGATGCCGCCGCTGTCCACGGTGTCCTTCATGTCCGAGCTGCTGCAGCACAGTGATTGCCACCGCGAAGTCGCCAAGACGCGGGCGCAGAGCTATCTGGATGAAGTGGCCAAGCGCGCCATCGCGCTGAACGTGCCCTGCGAAACGGAGTTCGTGTTCGACTTGCGTCCGGACGTGGCCATTGTGGCTGCCGCGGCCAAACATCACTGCGACCTGATCGTGATGCGGTCACGCGGGTCCGAGGGTCTGGAGCGCGTGCTGCTGGGCAGCGTGCCGCACAAAGTGATGCTTTGCTGTAACACTCCGGTGCTGATCTGCCAGTGAGCGAGGCGGTCGATCAGATCTGATCGGCAGGCGGAACCAGGTGATGCTTGACCTGGATGGCGTCCAGCCGGTCGCACACCCAGGCGCGGTCGCTGGGCTGGGCGCGATCCTGGATGGCCTGGGCCAGCCGGGTGAAGCTGTTCCAGAAGTCGCCCGGCGCCGGGGTGGTCTGCACCAGTCGCGGGACGGACTCGTCCAGTGCCTCCAACATTTGCTCAAGCTGCGCATGCGTATGGGCCATGCATCGAGCCTACGCTCAAGGTCCGTCAAGGCCGCGCAAAGGACTTAGCCAAAGTCTCACGGCGCATTAACGGCCTCGGAGGCAACGTTTGTATCCCACCCCCATGACGACAAGCGGTGCTTTATGGAATGGGATCGCGACAACGACTTGCTATCGCGCGCCTGCGACGAGCTGATCGAGCAGAACGCGTTGCTCCAGCAGGAGATCGAGCTGCTACGCGCCCAGCTGCGCCGGCATCCGACCGGCGAGCTGCAGATTCGCGAGGCGCGTCGCCAGATGGGCGAATGGCAGGAAGCGGCACATGGACACACGCCGCTGCCGCTGGCTCAGCAAGAGATGGCAGCTTTCTAAGGCTCACATCACCAGCACGATCTTGCCGATGTGCTGGCTGCTTTCCATTTCGCGGTGCGCATCGGCCGCACGGGCGAGCGGGTAGCTGGCGTGAATCATCGGCAGACAACGGCCCTGCGCCAGCACCGGCCAGACATATTCCTTCAGCGAGGCGGCGATGGCCGCCTTTTCTTGTGCCGAACGCGGGCGCATGGCCGAACCGGTGACCACGGCGCGCTTGGTCATGATGGCATGGAGGTTCACATGCTCGGCGATGCCGCCGCCGAGAAAGCCAATCAGCAGCAGACGTCCGTCGCGCGCCAGCGTGGCCAGGTTGTCGGCGAAATAGGCCGCGCCCATGATGTCCAGTATCACATCGGCGCCGCGTCCCTCGGTGCGCGCAAGCACCACTTCCACGAACGATTCCTGCCGGTAGTTGATCGGCTCGCCGCCCATTTCGCGGATGGCCTCGCATTTCTCGATGCCGCCGGCGGTGGCGAAGGCGCGCAGGCCAAATTCGCGGCACAGCATCAGTGCCGTGGTGCCGATGCCGCTGGTGCCGCCATGAATCAGCGCCACTTCGCCGCGCCGCGCGTGACCGAGCTGGAAGAGATTGGCCCACACCGTGAAGAAGGTTTCGGGGATCGCTGCGGCCTGCAGCATCGACACCCCCTGGGGTATCGGCAACACCTGTCCTTCGGGTGCGACGCAGTACTCGGCGTAGCCGCCGCCATTGGTCAAGGCGCAGACCTCGTCACCCACTGCATGCGTCGTTACGCCCCCGCCGATCGCCGCCACCGTGCCGGCCACTTCCAGGCCGGGCAGGGGGCTGGCGCCGGGTGGAATCGGGTAGTTGCCTTGGCGCTGCAGCACATCCGGGCGATTCACGCCCGCCGCTCTTACCTGGATCAACACTTCACCGGATTGGGGCACGGGCACCGGCATCTGCAGCGGCTTCAACACATCCGCCGGGCCGGGCGCACTGATCTGGATGGCCGTCATGACGGCCGGGAGCGATGGACGCATGGAGCGCTCCTGGCAGGTGTTCAGGGGTGGCCGGCGCGGGCGTGACGTCGGCGTTTGAACCACCAGCGTAAGGACAGCGCGATGACGATTAAGAGAAGAATGCCGGCCACGCTGATCACCTGCAGCATGCGCGCCTGGCTGTACATCACGTATCGCCCGGACTGTCCGTAGAAGCCATTGAACGACGCAAGCACCTGGGGCAGGCCGGCAATGTCCTGCTTGCTCAGCGGCAAGGGCGCTTCGTCCGGATGCCAGTTCGAACCCATCGGCTCGACCTGGCCGCGCGCGTCCAGTTCGACATGTCCGCCAAGCACGGCCGTCACCGGCCGATCGCGCAGATAGTCGTTGATGCGCGTGGCGCTGGCGCGGTCCGCCGCCGGATCGTCGATGATCAGCCGGCCAGGCAGGAAGAAATCGCCAGTGAACGCCAGGCCGGTCGCTGCGTCGTAGAACGACAGGTGCGAAGGGTAATGGCCCGGCGTGGCAATGGCATCGATCGTGCGATCGCCCAGATCGATGTGCGCCACATCATGCGGCCATAGCTGGAAACCAAGGCCGGCAATCACCTGCGGCAGATCCGTGCCGACGATGGACACATCGGGCGCCGAGGCAAACTGCACATCGCCCGAGCGGTGATCCAGATGTCCGTGCGTATGAACAATCAGCAGTGGTATCCGCCGGCCGTTCACCATGGGGAGCAAGCCGAGGACGGTCGATGCCAGCGGCATCTGTTTGGCGTCAGCGACATCGCCGGTGTCGATCAGCAGGGCGCGGGTCGAGCCGATCAGCAGGTAGATGAAAGGACCTTCGTAGGTCTGGCACAGGCTCTCACGCAGGATGTAGGTGCGCTCGTCGTAGCGGTGGACCTGCAGCGGGCGGGGTGGATGCGCCTGGCAATCGGCCGCGCCGGCATCCCAATGGACTTTCAGGTCGCCCGGCACCGGTTGGGCAACCGCTGGGGCGCCGCATAGGGCCGCCACGCAGCACAGCACGATCAATGCGATTCTCATCCTTGCCTCGACGGACCGGGCGCGACCGGTGCGGCGCGCATACGGAGGGTCCGATGCCGGCGAGGGCATGAAGGTTTAGGCCGCTGCCGTCGGGCAGCGGCCTTCCGTTCAGGGTTGGTTGACCGGCATGGCGGGGATCGCCGGATCGATCGATGCCGGGTCGAGCCGGCCCTTAAGCCAGTCGGCGACGGTGGCCAGCGGGCAGCTGTCCTGGCCGTGGCAGGGCGCCAGGGGCAGGGCATGGCGGACCAGGGCGTTTTCGTTGTGGAAGTCCGCCTGTCGCAGCGCCGCCAGCGTGGGCATCCAGCTGGATACGCGCAGCGCGTAGCCATCCTTGAGCTTCAGCAGGTCGAACACCAGGGCGCCACCGGGCGGGTAGTCGTCGGGCTGGCGTTCGTCGTGCCAGTCAACGCCCAGTACGCCGGCCAGGTTGGCCAGGTTGGTGTCGTGTCCCACCAGTAGGATGGTGCGCGTCCTGGCCGACGCCAGTGGCGCCACGGTGGTGCTGACGCCTGCTGCCTGCTGCAGCGTGGCCATGATATGGGCGAGCAGGTTGGAGCCTGCTTTTGCGGCGGCGGGCATGCTCTTCTTGGCCAGCGCGAACTGCAGGTTGTGCAACGTGATGATGTGGCCAATCGTCGTTGCGTCACCCTTGCCCCAGGCCACCTGCGCCGGCGCAAAACCCTGGGCGTATTCCAGCATCAGGTTTTCGCTGAGGCTGCCGGCGGTCTTGAGCGACTTGGCGTGCGCCGCGTCGTCGTCGTGCGCGGGATCGAGCAGCAGCTTGCGACCTTGCTTGCCCGCTTCCTGCAGGCAGGCGTCGCCGCGGCAGCCCAGCAACACGGACTGGAGTTCCGCCAAGGCGGAAGGCGGCCACGTCGACGGTGCGACCGCCGCGTCGTCATCCTTCGCGCCGGACTTGCCGACGAAGTGGAACAGCGCATTGTTCTGCTCCGGCGCCAGCGCCAGATAGCCGGCGTGGCAAGCGGGCTGCAAACCCTGCACCAGTGCGGCGCCGCTGGCGCGATTGCGCGGCGTGCTGTCGGCGATCACCAGCCACGGATCGTCGCAGCCGCCGTGGCCCAGGCCATCGGCGGCCAGCATGCGCGCCATGCGCTGGCCGAGCGCGCTGATGCCCTTGGCACCGTGTTCGGTGAGCACGCCGGGGGCGACCGGCCAGGCCGTCCACGGACGGCTGGCATAAGGCGCGAGCTCCTCGGGCGAACTGGTGGGCGAGCGCACACCGTGGCGCAGCACGATGATGCGGGCGGCCACGTCTTCGCTTTGCGCCAGCGCCGGCAAACCCGCCAGCGCCGCACCCAGCAGGCAGGCACGCAACAGTAGCAAACGCGTCGCGCCCATCACAGCTTCACCGACAAGTCGAGGAACACGCCGCGACCCGGCAGTCCGAAGAACAACGGCGCGCCGCTGACGGCCTGCGTGCCGGCATACGCGGTGATCTTGTGCACGTTGAACAGGTTGTTGATGTCCACGCTCACCGAATAACCCTTGGCGCCCCACGGGCCGGAGGCAGCGCGATAGCCCAGGGCAGCGTCGGTGGTGAAGTAGCCGCCGATGCGCTGGTCGTTGTGGAACACCGTATTGCCGTTGCTGTCGGTGACATTGTCGACACCGTACTGCTCGCCGGCGAATTTGCCCATCAGCGAACCGAAGTAGCCCAGCGGGCTGCTGTAGAGCAGGCCGAGCGCGGCGGTGACCTTGGGCGTGGCGGCGACCTGCACGTCGGAGTTCTTGTAGGTGGCCTTGTTGTAGCTGGCATTGCCGTACAGGCTCAGCGTCTGCGTCAGCGCGTAGGTCGCTTCGGCTTCCGCGCCCTTATAGATGGCGCCGCCAGCGTTGATGTAGGTGCTCTCGTTGCCGTTCGAGGTGGCGACTTCGGTGGTCGTCAGGTAGTTGGAGAAGTCGATGTAGTAGACGTCGGCGCCGAAGGTGAATTCACGCGTGGCGTAGGCGGTGCCGAGCTGATAGTTGGTGGTCTGCTCCGGATCGAGTCCGTGCGAGCCGTTCACTTCGATCACGTCGATGGGCGGCGCGAGAAATCCCTTCGCCACCTGTGCGTACGCGCTCCACTCGTCGCTGAGTTTTTCGTGCGCGCTCAGCGAGGGCAGGGTGGCGTGATAGGTGGCCTCGGCATACGACGGTACCGGCGGCGACACCTTGTTGAGCGGCGCGTCCAGCTGGCGCGTCACTTCCGAATAGCGCACGCCGGGGCTCAACGTGAAGCGATCGGTGACGTTCCAGTCGTATTGCAGATAGGGCTGCACGGTGTCGGTGCGGTCGTCCAGCTGATAGTTGTAGGTCGGGCCATACTTGGTGCCGGTCAGCTGGCCGGTCGTCTCGTCGATCGGATACTGGTAGCGCGCGTCCAGGTTGCGCTCCAGCCACACGCCCGTCTGCAGCGAGCCGGGGCCCAGGTCGCGGGCGAGGCGCAGCACGTCGCCGAACGCATGAAAGCCCGAGTCGGACAGCTTGCCCGGCACATCGGCGTTGACCTTCTTCAGCTTCTTGCCGTTGGCGTCGTAGAACGTCACGCCATTGTCGGCCGGATCATTGTCGCTGGCATCGCTGGTCTTGCGCGCCCAGTGATCGAAGGTGTTGAGGTAGACCTTGTTGTCCACGTCCCAGTCACCGAGGCGGCTGGTGATGCCGACGTAGGTGAAGCTCGAATAGTAGGCGGCGTTGTTGTAACCCTGGTACGACTGCAGGGTCGGGTCGTTGGTGAGCCCATAGCGCCAGCCGAACTCGTCGATCTCTTCCTTGGTCGCGCCCTGCACGGTGTTCTGGTGCTCGCGGTTGTAGCTGGTCACGAAGGTCAGCAGCGTATTGGCGCCCAGCTCGGTGATGGTCTTGAGGAAGATGTGCTCGCGCTTGTCGTCGGTACCCTTGAGATAGGTATCGCTGGCTTCCTTGGACACATCGGCAAACAGCTTGGTGTGGTCGCCCAGTTGTTCGTCCGCGCTGACGCCGCCGGCGCGGGTATTCCAGCTGCCGAGGGTGAGATAGGGCGTGATGCCCGATACATCGCTGGGATCGCGCGAACGCAGACCCACGGTGCCGCCGAAGGTGGCGTTGCCGATGGTGGAGCCGCCGCCCGGGCCGCGGTCAATTTCCGCCTGGCCGAGCACGTGGTTGTTGAAGTAGGCCGAGGTGGTGTGATGCAGGTCGCTGGCATCGCCGAACGGAATGCCGTCGAAGGTGATGTTGAACTGGCCATCCTGGAAACCGCGGATGCTGATGCCTTCGTTCTTGCCCAAGCCCGGGCCTTCGGGCGAGGTCACGGTGACGCTGGGCGCGTACTTGATGATGTCGTCGAAGTTGGCGTTGAAGCGCAGGCCGTCACGAATGAAGCGCTCGTCGATCACGGACGTCGGCTGTGTCGCATCCAGCGGCGCGGCGCTTGGCGCAAGCGTATCCACTGCATTGGCGTGCACGCTGATAGGCGCCAGGTCGCGCGTGCCATCGTTGGTGTTGATCGGCGGCAGGCCGCGCGACGCGTCAGCGTCCGCGGCCAGGGCCTTTCCCGCGTTGGGGTCCCGCACGATGGTCACCGTGGTGGGCGTCACGTAGCGGTAGTTCAGGCCGGTGCCCTTGAGCAGTTGCGTCAGTTGCTGTTTTGCGTCGGCGCCGGCGGCGGCGCCGCTGCTGCGCAGACTGTCGGCCACCGCGGGGTCGTACACCACCTGCAGGCCGGTGCTGCGCGAGAACTGATCGAGCGCCTGATTGAGCGGCATCGGCGCAATCGCCGGCGCTGCTGACGACGTGGGCGCCTGGGCGAAGGCATGAACGGGCAAGGTGCTGCCGAGCAGCAGCGCGATCTGGAGAGCAAGCAGTTTCCGCATGGTGCGTCTGACCTTCGATGGAGTGACATGTGAGCGGGAGGAGTTCACTCCTCGCCGCGGCATGACTCACTACGAGTGCCGAGCGGAGCCATTGGGTACCGCTTTCTTCATGAATTTTTTCTTACAGCGCGAACGCGCGACAAGCTGGCGACCGAACGCACGACACGCACATCGTCCACGCTGCGGATCACCTGCACATTCGGCAAGGTCTGCAGGTAGGCCACGAACGCATCCATGTCGCGCGCGTGGAATCGCCCTGAAATAAGCGTGGCGCCGATGCGTGCATCCTCGATCACCAGGGGCCGGCTGTTGTACGCATTGAAGCGGCGGGCGACCTCGGCGACGCTGGCGCTTTCGAAATGGATGTCGGCCGGCAACCAGTGCGTGCTGCGCGCGAGATCAGCGTGGTGATCGACGACGTCCAAGGATCCATCCATGTGCATGGTCGCTTCCTGGCCGGCGGTGAGTTCCGCCAAGGGCGACTGCTCATCCGCAAAACCTTCCGGCGTCCACGACTTCTCGCGGCGCTGCCACAGCTTGACCTTGCCGCTGATCACGGTGACGCGGCCGCCATCGGCGGAGTGATGCGCATCAAACACCGTGCCGATGTCCTGCAGCTCATTCGCACCCAGCTGCACGCGCAGCGGGCGCGCCGGATCGTGCGCCACGTCGAACAAGGCGCCGCCGCGCAGCACATCGATGCGGCGCGAGCCGGCATCCATGCTCACCACCACGACACTGTCGCGATCGAGCTGCATGGCGGTGCCGTCGGCCAGCGTGGCGCTGCGCACGGCGTCCTTGGCCGAGGCGTAGCTGTCCCAGGCTTGCGGCGCGGACGGCAGCCAGGCGGCGACGCCCGTGGCCACCAGCATGACCACAGCCGCTGCCTGTGCAAGCCAGGCGATGCGGCGCGGTCGAGGCTGGGCGGTGGGCAGTGTCTTGGAAGGCCGCGGCACGGGCAGCGACACCACGGCGGCGTCGTCCGCGGCCAGCGCGCAAAGCTGGGCTTCATTCAAAGGGTCGAGCGCGCTGGCGGCGCCAAGATCGCCGTGCAGATGCGCCATCGCAAGATATTCGGTGACGTGCAGCGGCGACTCGCGCAGCCATGCCATGAAAGCCTGCTGCTGCGTCTCGTCGAAGCCTTCCTGTTGATCCAGGTACCAGCTGGCGGCTTCTTCGGTGGCGCGGCGCTGGCGCTCGGCGGCTTCGCGGTGGCGGGCGAATTCAGTCATAGCGCGCCATCCCGACGCGGCATACAGCCAGCGCCTTGACGATGTACTTCTTCACCATGTGCGTGGAAATGTTCAGTCGTTCACCAATGTCGCGATAACCCAGCTCATCGCGGTAATGCATCACCAGGGCGGCGCGACACTTGGGCGTGAGTCGCATGATCACGGCAGCCAGGCGCTGGCGGCGAAGGTCGCGATCCACGTCGGCGGCGGCGTTGCACGGCGTGAACAGGCGCTCGAGCACGTCGTTCACTTCATCGCCGGTCTTGGGGCTGCGCTGTTTGCGCGCGGCGTGTTCCTTGACCAGGTTCGCCGCGACGGTGAACAGATAAGCCTCGGGCTTCTCGATCAGCTCGGCGCCGCTGCGATCGGTGCGCAGCAGGCGCAGGTAGAGCTCCTGCACCAGATCCTGCGCATCCCATGCATGCGCCGTGCGCTTGAGGAAATAGCGGTTGAGCGTGTCGTGTTGTTCTTCGAACAACTGCGCCAGGCCGGTGGTGGAATCGGCGGTCACGTGCACTCGCAGCGCCGTCGACGCGGTCGTCGGCTGATGAGCCAGGGTGTGCGCTGGAAGCTAGCGTGACTTTGTGACGATTGCGTGAAAGCGATGAATGCAGCGCAACCGGACGCGCCAAAGCGTGCCGCGCGCCGCGCTGCCGGCACTTACCGCCCGCGCGCAGACTGGTGCAGAGTCTCCCGGCTGGCGATACGCCGCAACGGCCTGCGCCAGTGATGATCGGTCTTGAGTGATGCCACCGGCATCTCGGAATAGGGGATCAACATGGAGGAAAAACATATGCATCATGCATCGAACCGTCGGTTTCGTTGGTTGGCCCTGGGCGCCTTGGCGATGTCGTTGACATCGATGGGCGCGATGGCCGCCAACAGCGTGCCGTCCAGTGGCCTGGGCCAGTCCTGGCCGAACACCACGGACGTCAGCGCCAGTCCGCACTGGCATGTCTATGTGTTCCAGCGCAACGGTGTGCGCTATGTGCAGATCAACGATCTGAACGGCAAGGTGCGTGCTGCCTTCGCCACGGCCTCGGGCAGCTTCCTCGCCTTGCCGGTGGGCTCCGATGCCGCGCGCGTGGCCACGCCTGACGAGCCGCTGCCGGCTGCCGGCAACACCAAGGGCGACATCGTCTATCAGGACAGCACGGTGAAGGTGCTGGTGGCGCCGCAGGCGGATGGTTCGACGGCTACGTATGTCGCTGCGGGCGACTGCCACGACCCGGTCGAATGTAGCTCGCGTTTCCAGGGTCCGTCGAGCAACGCGGTGGTGACACCGCAGGCTCCCGCCACCACCAAGAACGCGACCACCTCGTCCGGCGATTGCCACGATCCGGTGGAATGCAGCTCGCGCGTCAATTGATCGTGCGGTAAATCCCCGGAGCGCTTCTAGCGTGAAGCGCTCCGGTGGATCGCGCTGCTGCGCAGCGAGTCGTGCAGCAGCAAGGTCACGCTGACGTTCGATCCGATGTCGCGCAGATGCACATCGCCGCCGTAGATATGCGTGCGGTCGCGGATCGAGGAGATGCCCAGCCCGCTGGCGCCCAGCAGCGTCATCGCCTGCTTCCAGGGTTCCTCGTCCAGCTCCGCGTGGGGCGTCGCGTAACCCATGCCGCGCGTGCCGACCAGGCGCATCACCACCCAGCGTCGCCCGCGCGTGTGTCCGCCGCGCAGCTGCAGCTGCACATCCTGCATCGGACCGCGCGACAGCACATGGACCAGCACTTCGCAGGCCAGCCGATACAGCGCCATGTGCACGTCGGGGGCCAGCTGGCTCAGGCCGCGTCCGGACAGTTCACACTGGTAAGTGGCGCCCGCCATCTGGATGGCCTGCGCAAATGGCCCTTCGCGCAGCGTGGCCGGCACGCCGCGCTCGCGCCAGCCACGCGGGTACAGCGCATTGGCGAGGCGATGCATCTCGTGTTGGGCGAGCGCTACCTGCTTGGCGTAGCTGCGTTCTTCGCTGGTGGGCAGCACATGTCGAAGACGGTCCAGCAGGCGGTTGTGGTTGTCGCGGATGGTCAGGCCGATGTTTTCCAGCGTGTCGGCCGCCTGGCGCAGCCGCAGCTCTTCCAGATAGAGGCCTTGTTGCGCAAGCTGGAAGCCGCGCAAGGTATCCATCTGCGTGGCCTGTTCCGCATGTGTCTGATGGGCGATGCGTGAACCCAGCATCAGCAAGGTGGTAATGGCGAACGCGATCAGCGCCTGGGCCTGGATGACGCCCGGGTCGCGCACGATCGAGGAGGTCATGGTCACCGCCAGGCTGGCCAGCGTGCCGCCCAGCGCCGCGCCTTGCCAGCCGTGGCGCGAGGTGAGCCAGACCACCGGCAGGAACATGGCGATGCGAAACACCTGCATGCTGTCGCCCTGGCTGCTGAACACCAGGCCCATCAGCACCAGCAGAGGCGTCACCACGCCAATCATGGTGTCCTTGACCAGGCGGCTGCGCCACAACTCGGCATCGCGCAGATTGGCCGGCTTGCGCGTCTGCCACAGATAGATCGCAATCACCGTGGGCGCGATGGCTAGCGCGCCAAGATAATTGCCGAGGAAATAGCCAAAGATGATTTGGACGTCCAGCGGGGGCAGCGGCACGCCAGCAGGCACTTCCACCGCCATCAGCACCAAGGCGTCACCGATCGCCGTGAGCACGGCACCAGCGAGTATTACGCCCAGCAGCATGGGCATGTTGATCTGGTGTGCACCGAGCAGCAGGCGCGCATGGCGGCGCGCCCAGGCCACCGCGCCCATCAAGGGCAGGATCGGCGGTACCGCAGCCAGTGCCGACCAGCGCCAGCCGAAGTCGGCCATGCAGTGCCAGGCGTGATAGCCGACCGGGACCATCTCGCCGACCAGCAATGCGGGCCAATAGCGATAGGGAAACAGCAACAGGCAGGCGACCCGCAGGCCGGCCGGCAGATTCCAGTGAGAGACGGATACGTCGCGTAGCAACGCATAGCTGACGGCGTACGCCATGCAAACAGCCACATGACGGCCCCAGGCGCGTGGCGCGATAGCTTCCCCCATGCTGTTCTTCCCCTTGGCTGCCGTGACTCCCCTGGCTCTCGTGGGCCAGGGTTTATGTGCTCGGTGCGATATCGTCGTGCACCGGCACCCCCATCATCAGGTCGGGTATCGGTTTGCTTTGCTGCCGCCCTGAATCACCTGTTGGGCTGCGCCACGTTTTCACTCTGCAATCAGGCGCGGCCGTGTGACACCAGCGCGGACTCTCTCATAAAAGCCGGTGATGTTCTGGTGAAGGGTGTCGCAGTGTGACGCAGTGCAAATACTTGCGACGCCGTTCACGCAAATTCACGATCAGA
Source organism: Dyella japonica DSM 16301 (assembly GCF_001010355.1). Taxonomy (GTDB): domain Bacteria; phylum Pseudomonadota; class Gammaproteobacteria; order Xanthomonadales; family Rhodanobacteraceae; genus Dyella; species Dyella japonica. The sequence goes on from NZ_JPLA01000024.1 coordinate 123,250, forward strand.
TCGACAAATCAGGGGCTTAAGCGGCGTCGCCACGACGGCTGGAGATGCTCACGCCCTCGCGCATGGCCTTGGTCACCGGGGTGTTGGCGACGATTTCCAGCAGGCGGGCCCATTGCTCATCGCTCAACGCGCCGGTGGCGTGCAGCGTCCGCATCACGTGCAGGCGACCATCGTCGTCGCGCTCCAGCTGCAGCTCGGCGCGAAACTCGCCCAGGTTCCAACCTTTGCGTTCGGCGTACATGCGCAAGGTGATCGCGGTGCAGGCGGCGAGGGCGGCCAGGTAGTAATCAAACGGCGCGGGCGCTGCGCCTTGTCCGCCGAGCTTGACCGGCTCATCGGTGTCCAGCTTGAAGTGGGCGGTGTCGATGTGATGAAGGTAGTGGCTGTCGGTGGAAACGATGCTGGCAGATGACACATGGGACATAGCTGTTGATCCTTAACGACGATGAGCACAGAGGTGCAGCGTAAGCGTCGCTGCGCTCGACGCCAAGCACGATGCAACGCGCCTTCGATCTGGCAATTGGACAAAAGTCGCCCCTGTCCGGTGGTTTATCGCGGCCTCGCAGCGCTGCGCGTGCTTGAGACAGGGCGATATAATCGGCATATACGTGCAGGCTCCTGCACGTTGCGTACGCGCCTGCCGTCGACTCATGCATTGGCAGGCAGCGACAACGCGCAGCTTCGCGCTCCTCTTTCCGGATGACCCCGCCATGCGTTCCCTTGCCCTTCCTGTCGCCATCGCACTCAGCCTGGTTCTTGCCGGCTGCACCACCAGTCGCGGCTTGCACACCACGGGCAGCATGACTGATCCGGGCACGCTGAAATCCGAACGCAGCCTGGCCGATGTGCAGCTGAGCCCCACGGCGTGGCCGGCGCAGGATTGGTGGGTGGCCTATGGCGACCCGCAGCTCACCGCGTTGATCGAGGAGGCCCTGCGGAACAATCCCAGCCTCGAGCAGGCGCAGGCGCGTGCACGCCAGGCGCAGGCCGTGGCAGACAGCATCAACGCGGGGCGCAAGCCGCAGTCGAATTTCGACGCATCGATCACCGGCGCCTATCTGTCGAAGAAGAACCCGATCTATCCCGAATACGCGATCGGCACGTTCGCCTGGAGCAAGGCGCTCACCGCCGATTTCTCCTGGGACCTGGACCTGTGGGGCGGCAAGCGTGCGGCGTGGGAAGCCTCGCTGGGCCGCAGCCGCGCCGCACAGATCGAAGCGCATGCGGCGCGCATCGAGTTGTCGGTGAACGTGGCGCGCGCCTATGTGCAGCTTGGCTATGCGTTTGCACAGAAAGACGTCGCTGATGCCGAAGGCGATCGCACCAGCCGCTCGCTCGACATTACGCGCAAGCTGGTGCGCGGCGGCCTCGGCACGCCGCAGCAGGAGCATCTGGCCGATTCGGAGGCCGCCGGCGCCGAGCAGCAGAAGGTCGCCGCCGACCGCGCCATCGACGCGGCGCGCAGCTCGCTCTCGGTGTTGCTGGGGCAGGGACCCGATCGCGGCCTCAGCATCGAGCGGCCGCATCTGGTCGATCGCGGCCCGGCCGTGCTGCCGGACAAGCTGCCGGTGGATCTGCTCGGACGTCGCGCGGATCTGGTCGCGGCGCGCTGGGAAATCGAAGCGGCCAACCGCGACGTCACCGCGGCCAAGAAGGAATTCCTGCCCAATATCAGCGTCAGCGCGATGGCTGGCCTGATCGCCGTGGGCGGCAGCACCAATGTGTTGTCGCTGCAGGCGCGTCAGTACGTGTTCGGTCCTGCGCTGAGTCTACCGCTGTTCGACGGCGGTCGCCGCCGCGCGCATCTGGCGGGCGCCGATGCCGAGTACGACGCCATGGTGGCGCGTTACAACAGCCTGCTGGTCAGTGCCTTGAACGAGGTATCCGACCAGGTCTCCGCGCTCAATTCCGTGCGCCAGCAGATCGTGCTGGAGCAGCGCTCGGCGGACGATGCGCAGAAGAGTTGGGATGACGCGATCAAGGCCTATGAGGGTGGGCTGCGGGGCCCGCTCACGCCGCTCACCAGCCGCCAGCAACTGCTGACCGCGCAACAACGCCTGGCGTTGCTGGAAAGCCAGCAGGCCGATATTTCGATCCGCTTGATCGAGGCGCTGGGTGGTGGCTTTGACGGCGTCAACGATGTTGCCCAGATCAATGAAGCAAGCGCGCCGCCGCAGGCATCGGCGACGCCGGATGCCACGCGCCGATGAGCTACGAACTTCACGCTGTCGACGCACCCGACGCCGCCGATCGCGAAGCCATCGCAGCGCCGCTGCGCGCTTACAACCTCAGCAAGGTGCCGACGCTCGATATCCAGCCCTTGGTGATCGCGCTGCGTGACGCGCAAGGCCGCACCATCGGCGGACTGTGGGGCGAAACCGCGCTGGACTGGCTGCACATCGACCTGCTCGGTATCCCCGAGTCCATGCGCGGGCAGGACGTGGGTACGGCGCTGCTGCTGCGCGCTGAAGAGATCGCCCGCGAGCGCGGCTGCGTCGGCGCCTGGCTGGACACGTTCGCGTTCCAGGCTCGCGGCTTCTACGAGAAACTCGGTTATAGCGTCTTCGGCGAGATCCCCGATCATCCGGTGGGCGGCGCGAGGTATTTCCTGCGCAAGCGTTTTTGACTGACCTGGGCCTCCCAAGCCGGCCAGGCGTATGCTTGGGATCGCGGCTTTCAACCCCCACGTGGGGATGTGCAGGGCCGGCGCCGATGGCGCATGAGTGGCCCGGGAGGCGAGAGCAATGGCAACAGGTTGGGCCGGCGATGGCGCCGTACAGGACCAGATCGACGCGACCGTGGACGACGCGGTCAAGCGTGCGCGCAGCCGCATGCAGAGCGGTCCTGGTCTCACCCACTGCGAAGAATGCGACGCAAGCATTCCCGAAGCGCGGCGCAAGGCCGTGCCCGGCGTGCGCCTGTGCGTGAACTGCCAGGCGGCGCACGACCAGGAAGAGGCCGCCTTCAGCGGCTATAACCGTCGCGGCAGCAAGGACAGCCAGCTGCGCTGAACGGCGTCCGAAGGCGCTGCTGCGTTTTACCCGTTATGCACGTCCGCAGCCGCATTTGCGGTGGTTTTGCTCTTGACACGCGACGCCGCGACGAGGGTCAATGGTTCCTTTCTGTCGAACCAGGATGCGCCCTCGCATGACCATGTCCTACCGCCTGTGCCCGTTCGCCCGTTCCGCTACTGCCGGGACGCGCCGATGAGCCGCCTCAGCCCGCTGGCCGGCAAGCTGGTCCCTGAGCATCAACTGGTGGACGTGGGTCGCCTGCGTGACGCATACGCCGATCTGCGCCCGGACGTGGGCGTGCCCAGCCAGCGCGTCGCGTTTGGCACCTCCGGTCATCGCGGCAGTTCGTTCGAGCGCAGCTTCAACGAATGGCATGTGCTGGCCATCACCCAGGCCATCTGCGAGTACCGCGCGGGGAAGGGCATCGACGGTCCCCTGTTCATCGGCATCGACACGCACGCCTTGTCGCAGCCCGCGTTGGAAAGCGCGCTGGAAGTGCTCGCGGCGAATGGTGTGGAGACCATGGTCTCCAAGGGCGGCGAATACACGCCGACGCCGGCCATCTCGCACGCCATCCTCACCTACAATCGCGGCCGCAGCCATGGCTTTGCCGATGGCATCGTGGTCACGCCGTCGCACAACCCGCCCGATGGTGGCGGCTTCAAGTACAACCCGCCCAATGGCGGTCCGGCCGACACTGACATCACCGGCTGGGTGCAGAAGCGTGCCAATGCGTTGATCGAAGACGGCTTGCGCGATGTGCGCCGCGTGCCTTTCGCCGAAGCCAGGCGCGCATCGACGACGCATCAGCACGATTTTCTCGATGCCTACGTCACCGATCTGGCCAACGTCATCGACTTCGATGCGATCCGCGGCAGCGGCGTGCACCTGGGCGTCGATCCGCTGGGCGGCTCGGGCGTGCACTACTGGGCGCCCATTGCCGAGCGCTACGGCATCGACCTTACGGTGGTGAGCGATGTGGTCGATCACACCTTCCGCTTCATGAGCGTGGATTGGGACGGCAAGATCCGCATGGATCCTTCCTCCTCGCACGCCATGCAGCGCCTGATCGGCCTGAAGGACAGTTACGACGTCGCCTTTGCCTGCGATACCGATCACGACCGCCACGGCATCGTGACGCGCAGCACCGGCCTGCTGCTGCCCAATCACTACCTGTCGGTGCTGATCGATTACCTGTTCCGCCATCGTCCGCACTGGCGCAGCGATGCCGCCGTGGGCAAGACGCTGGTGAGCACGGGTTTGATCGATCGCGTGGCCAAGCGGCTGGGTCGCCGGCTCTACGAAGTGCCGGTCGGCTTCAAATGGTTTGTCGACGGCCTGTTCGATGGTTCGCTGGGTTTTGGCGGCGAGGAAAGTGCAGGCGCGTCGTTCCTGCGTCGCGATGGCAGCGTATGGAGCACCGACAAGGACGGCATCGCCGCCGCGCTGATGTCGGCGGAGATCGCCGCGCGCACGGGCAAGGACCCGGGCGAGCTGTATCGCGAGATGACGCGTGCCCTGGGTACGCCGCTGTCGGAACGCGTCGATGCGCCGGCCAATACGGAGCAGAAGGCCAGGCTTTCCAAGCTGTCGCCCGATCAGGTCAAGAGCACGCAACTGGCCGGCGAGAAGATCGAAGTCGTGCTCGATCGTGCGCCCGGCAACGGCGCCTCGATCGGCGGCATCAAGGTGGCGTCGGCCAACGGCTGGTTTGCCGCGCGCCCGTCGGGCACCGAAGACATCTACAAGATCTACGCCGAAAGCTTCAAGGACGAGGCGCATCTGCAGCGCCTGCTGGAAGAAGCGCAGGCGATGGTGGACGCGGCGCTGCACGCAAGCTGATGCATTCGCACTGATGTAGCCAAAGAGGCGCGCACAGCATGGCGCGCCTCTTTGCGTTGCGCATTAGACCGGCGAGGGATTGCGTTCCTGGAAGCCGGCCTGGTGCCAGTACGGATAAGCCGGCGTCACGGCGCTGGCTGCATCGAGCTTGGCGACCTGTTCCTTGCTGAGGTTCCAGCCCACCGCGCCGAGGTTCTGCTTGAGCTGCTCCTCGTTGCGCGCACCGATCACCACGGTCGACACGGTCGGACGCTGCAGCAGCCAGTTCAGCGCGATCTGCGGCACGCTCTTGCCGGTTTCCGCGGCGACTTCATCCAGCGCATCGATCACGCGATAGAGGTAGTCGTCCGACATCTGCGGACCCATGTCGCCCGTCTTATGCAGGCGGCTGGTGGCGGGCAGCGGTGCGCCGCGACGCAGCTTGCCGGTGAGGCGGCCCCAGCCCAGCGGGCTCCACACCACCGCGCCCACGCCCTGATCCAGGCCCAGCGGCATCTGTTCCCACTCGTAGTCGCGACCGATCAGCGAGTAGTACGCCTGGTTCGCCACGTAACGCGAATAGCCGTAACGATCGGCCACGGCGAGCGATTTCATCAGGTGCCAACCGGAGAAATTGGAGACGCCGATGTAGCGGATCTTGCCGGCGCGCACGAGATCGTCCAACGTCGACAGCGTTTCTTCGACCGGCGTCATCGCATCGAAGCCATGCAGCTGGAACAGGTCGATGTAATCGGTGCCCAGGCGCTTGAGCGCAGCGTCGCAGGCTTTGAGCAGGTGGAAGCGCGACGAACCCACGTCGTTCGGATCGTCGCCAGAGCGGAAGGTCGCCTTGGTCGAAATCAGCACGCGATCGCGACGACCCTTGATGGCTTCGCCAAGCACCGATTCGGCAGCGCCTTCGGAGTAGATATCCGCACTGTCGAACATGGTGAGTCCGGCATCGAGGCAGACATCGACCAGGCGCTTGGCTTCCGCCACGTCGGTGTTGCCCCAGGCGCCGAAGAATTCGCCTCTGCCACCGAAGGTACCGGTGCCGAAGCTGAGTACGGGGACTTTGAAGCCGGATGCGCCTAAGTGACGGTATTCCATGGGGAGGGGTCTCTTTGGGATGGGTGGGATTGGGGGAGGGGAGAATGGATGTTCCGTAGTTCAAAGATACGGAACTATGCAAGGTGAGGCAATGTTTCAGCTCGTCATCCGGCGCAGGCCGGAGCCGCTACTCAACAGTGAAGCTGGTCATCCAGTAGCGTCGGTCTTCGGTCGTCGCATTTTCGTGACCTGACCTGCCTGCCGCGGGCGTCCGTCCTCCGTCCGGGGTCGGGTCACTTTTTCTTGTTTGCCGAAGAGAAAGTAGGCAATGAGAAAGGGCCCCGGTTTACGCGCCTTCCGGAGCTTTGGCGCTGCACGCGCGCGGTCCAGTTATTGTTTAACGTCATAAGGTCCGCATTCGACCCAAAGCGGACCTTTCTTGGACGCTGAAATTGCAAAGCAGGGGCTGGCATGAAGCTGTTTGGATATGAAGAAGGGAGCTATGGTCGCGGGGCGCCGCTGGAGCTTGCTGAGGCGAGCATTTTGGCGAGCCCGGAAGAGCTGAGGGCCATTGCGAAAGTGCTGGCGGATCTGGCGGTCGAGATGGAGGCCGATGGTTTCGACCATGTGCATCTGACCGATAGACTTCCTGACTGGAGCGATGGTCCAGAATTGATCGTGGCAAAGGCCAGATAGCTATGTCCACTTTCGACCCGTAGCGGACCTAGCCACAAGCAAAGGGGATACCTCATGAACTTGCCGCGACTTGCATCCATAGATGTGGACGGCTGGATGATCGACGACGGCGAGGTGGCGCACGCCGCAGCTCCGGAGACGTACTCAATACCCTCTCTAGCGGACCGCCTGTCAATTGGACCCGGGGATCTGGCGAAAATCCGGTTCTACATCCGCGTTGCGGAAGAAGACGGCCAGGTATTTGATCATGGCGAGCGTATGTGGGTGCAAGTAACGGGGCGCCTCGACGGATGGTATCGCGGCGAGTTGGACAACCAGCCTTGTTGCACTGACGACATCGCTCCCGGTTTGGAAGTCTGGTTTCAGGCAAGGCATGTCATCAGCATCCTGCGAAGCGATGAATCTGCTAAAGACAGTCGGGTAGTGGGTTGAGGAACCGCAATGTCTGCTTCCGACCCAAAGCGGACATTAGCCAGCCCCTCGTTTGTAGCCACAACCCTTTTACGCAAGGAATGGACCGTGATTCGTCGGCTTCACTATGGGTTCTTGCTCGGTTTGATGATCTTGGTGTGCCCCGCCCAAGGTCTTATTGCTGCCGAGCGAACATTTGCCGAGCAAGAGTTTGTCCTGACACCCTCTCAGGTACAGGAGCTAGCCGGTCAGGCGCTCGACGGATCGGGTAACTCAGCTCTTCGGCTTTCGCGCTTCTATTCAAACGTGACCGTCAATCTAGATGAGGCGCTGAGGTGGGCAGTCATTGGAGGGGAGAACGGGGACGCGAACTGCGCGTTCACGGCTTACGCGCTTCTTCATGCCCGAGTGTCCCCTGACGATGTGAGGCGTGCAAAGTTCTGGTTGAAGCGGGCCGCGGCTCAAGGCTACAAGCCCGCTGTAGCCGCTTTGAAAGGTTCAAGCTAACGTCCGCTTTCGACTCGAAGCGGACCGAAGGAGTGTAGGAACAGGTTGAATCGAGGCCAATAACGGGGTCAGATTGAGATGGCCCGGCTTTTGGTGCGAGAAGTGAACCCGACCCCGTTACACGCCGTTACACGTTACAGCCGGATTCGCGTATCCAACTCCCCGTAACTTCGCCCCCGGCCGCAACGAAGTACCTTACGCAGGCACACACTAGGCGCAGCTGACGTGACAATCGACTCGGAGGGGTGCGTAGCCATGATTGCTCGGGTTCTACTCAAGTTGCTTGTCGCCACCATCGGGGTAGGAGGGGGCGTAGCCCTAAGCCACGCACAGGACGGGCCGCCGACGCAGCAGGGACCACTGGTAGTCGTCGAGCTATTCCAAAGCCAAGGTTGCTCGTCGTGCCCACCAGCGCAGGACAACCTCAATGCCATTGCCGGAAAGCCAGGGATTCTTGCGCTGTCCTTCGCCGTGACCTATTGGGACACTCTCGGCTGGAAAGATACTTTTGCTCGGGACGTCTATACGCAAAGGCAGTGGGACTACGCGCATGACAAGAAGCACGATAACGTCTGGACGCCACAGATCTATATCAACGGTCAGGTCGACCTGGTGGGAACGAATCGCCGTCAACTCGACGAGGCCATTGACCACGCCTCCAGCCACGGTCCCTCCATGAGTTGGGACAAAGGCCAACTTGCGATAGGCGCCGGCCAGGCAACGTCACCCTGCGACGTGTGGCTGGTGCGTTATAACCCTCGTGCGGTCAGTGTCCATATTCGTGCGGGGGAGAACAGTGGCCGTACGCTGCTACATCGCAATGTTGTACACGAGCTCGTTCACTTGGGAACTTGGAACGGAGCGCCGCTCTCGTTCGCCTTGCCGCCCACGTCGTCGCCAGGTTTGTTGACCGCTGCGTTGGTGCAGATCCCCAAAGGGGGTGACATTCTCGCAGCATCCGAGGAGCCGTCCGAGCCATAACTTCGTTACCCAAAAGGGGGCGGAGGCGGTTAATTGACGATAACTACCTCTGTCCCGTTTTTTTTCGGCGTGGGGTCTTCTAGGGCAGAGTGGGCGGAAAGCGGAGGGGAAATGCGGCAATACAAAACATGGTTCGCCGTGTCGTTCTTCTGGGCTCCCTTGGTCGTCGCGCTGCTTTTGAATCCGGGACGCAACGGTAGCTACTTGCCTTCCTTCGGCGACACCAAGTTGGCTCTGCTCGGCTTCTGTGGCTCTTTGATGGCGGTCTATTTTCTGGCTAACGTAGGGCCACGGAGATTTCAGGCGGTGTGTTGCAAGCGCGACGAAGCCTCGTGGTCAACCGTAGTGCAGGCGTGGTTCTCGCTGACGCTCGGTCTGATGTCCGTATGGTGGTCAGCAACAAGCCTGCTAAACCGGTAAGGTCCGCTTTCGACCCCAAGCAGACATTGCTCGTGGCATAAACCCGCCTCATACCAACGAGCTGGAAGGTGCCTTCGATGAAACGCCTCTGGACGATCATTGGGGTAGAGAACGTCGCTGCGAGTTTCAAGTGGTACCAGACACTTTTCGGGCAGGAACCATCTGAACCCGGCCACGACTATTTCGGCCAGATTCTCGACACCGATGGAGCGGTTCTTTTGTGTCTCCACGCTTGGGGTGCGCATGAGCATCCCACACTGACGAGCGCCGATCTGGCGAAGCCGGGTAACGGGCTTATTCTCTTTTTCCGTGTTGACGATTTTGACGCAGCGCTCTCCAGGGCTCGTGCACTGGTCGACCAGCTGACCGAGGAGCCCAACGAAAATCCAGCCACTGGCACCATGGAATTTTCGCTCATCGATCTCGATGGCTACTATGTCATGGTAAGCGCGTTGCCCTCCCCGTAAGGTCGTCCCTCGAAAGCATGCGTCACGCCAGGGCGGGGACGTTGATACGGTCCGCTCTCGATCAGGGGCGACATTTAGGGCCGCGCGGCTCGATCACCTGATCGTAATGCGCAGCGAAGGCGTGTCCGTCCGTCTCGATATGCGGAGATGCCGAAAGAAAAAGGCGCGCGATTTCATGTATCGCCGAAGGCTCTGCCGGCGCCAGCATCTTGCAACGGGCCAAGTTGTGATCGCCAAAAGTCTTTTGCGTTGCAGCAAGCATCCCGGCGGCAAAGCAGGTTAGAGTTGGGGACAGGCACAAGTCGCTGTCATCCGGGAACCGGGTCCATCACTTCGTGGCCTTTTTTTAGATGCTCAATTTAGATCGATCTAAATACGTGAAGACGGCTAGACGTCCGTCGGGGAGAGGTGGCATGGGGCAGGGCTTGTCGGTTGGGCAGGGGCGTCGGCGCGCGTGGTTCGCGGCGTTGGCGTGTGGCGTGTCGATGGCGGTCGCGTCGCCCTTGCTCGCGCAGGGCGCGAGTCAGCCGGCGGACGAGGTCAATCCGTTGATCGGCAGCCGCCATGGCGGCAACACCTACCCGGGTGCGGTGGTTCCGTTTGGCATGTTGCAGTGGAGCCCGGAGAACACGCGCGGCAAGCACCCCCACACCGCTTCGCCCAGCGGCTATCTGTACGACGCGCCGCGCATCCGCGGCTTGAGCCTCACGCATATTTCCGGCGCCGGTTGTGCCGGTGCCAGCGGCGATGTGCCGTTCATGCCGGTGACCACCTCGGTGCAGAGTTCGCCGTCGGCTGATCTCACCGATGCCACCTACGCCAGCGACTACACGCACGCCAACGAGCAGTCCACGGCCGGCGCGTATCGCGTGCGCCTGGCCAATGACGTGCAGGTGGAACTGGCAGCGGCGACGCGCAGCGGCATCGGCAGCTTTGCGTTTCCTGCCAACAAGCCGGCCAATCTGCTGATCCGTACTTCCGATTCCGAAGTGGGCAGCAGCGATGCGAATGTCAGCATCGATCGCGCCACGCACACGGTCACCGGTTCGGTGACCAGCGGCAATTTCTGCGGCTATCTGGCCAAGGCCGATCAGCGCAGCTACTACACGCTGTATTTCGTGGCGCAGTTCGATCAGCCGTTCGCCTCCACCGGCGCCTGGCATGACGGTGACGTGCAGCCCGGCAAGACGGCGGCACAGGGCGGCACGGGCTATGACGCGAAGGGCTTCCCCACCGCGGGCAAGGGCTCGGGCGTGTGGTTGGGCTTTGATCCGGCCAAGGGCGCGGTCAACGTGCGCGTGGGCATCTCGTACGTGAGCCTCGACAACGCCAAGGCCAACCTCGCCGCGGAGATTCCTGCGGGTCAGACGGTGGCGCAGGTGCAGGCCAAGGCCCGCCAGGCGTGGAATGATGCGCTCGGCAAGGTCGCCATCACCGGCGGCAGCGCCGATGAGCGCACCACCTTCTACACCGCGCTCTACCACTCGCTGTTGCATCCCAATGTGTTCAGCGACGTCAACGGCGAATACCGCGGCTTCGACCAGCAGGTGCATCGCGTCGAAGGCAAGCAGCGCGTGCAGTACGCGAACTTCTCCGGCTGGGATGTGTACCGCTCGCAGTTGCAGCTGGTCACCTGGCTGTATCCGGAGGTGGGCAGCGACATCGCGCAGTCGCTGTTCAACCAGGCCAAGCAGAATAACGGCGAGTGGGATCGCTGGACGCACAACAACGGCGGCACGCACGTGATGAGCGGCGATCCGGCCGTGCCGGCGCTGGCTGCGATCGATGCCTTTGGTGGCCACGATTTTGATCTGCATGGCGCCTACGCCTCGTTGCTCAAGGCCGCCACCGAGACGACCGCCAACGATCTCTCCGATGACGGCTGCAACGTAGAGTGCGTGGGCCAGCGTCCGTCGCTCGACCAGTGGCTGAAGCTGCATTACATCGCCACCACCTCGCATGCCTGGGGCGGCGCGGCGGAAACGCTGGAAGACGTGACGGCCGATTTTGCGCTCTCGCAGCTGGCGGCGCGCGTCGGCGACAAGAAGAACGAAGCGCAATTCCTGACCCGTGCCGGCTACTGGCGCAATCTGTTCAACCCGAAGGCGGCGCCGGACGGCGGCTATATCCAGAACCGCAACGCCGACGGCAGCTGGCCTGCGTTTAAGCCCGAAGCCGACGATGGCTTTGTCGAAGGCAGCGCGGCGGTCTATCTGTGGATGGTGCCGTTCGACGTGCGTGGCCTGTTCGACCAGATGGGCGGCATCGACAAGGCATCGGCCCGGCTGGATCGCTTCTTCCACGACGACAAGGGCAAGTGGGCGCTGACCGAAGCCGGTCCGCTGCATGCCGAGCTCGACAACGAACCTTCGGTGGGCACGCCGTGGCTGTACGCTTTTGTCGGCCAGCCGTCGAAGACGCAGGAAGCGGTGCGCATCGTAGTGAACACGCTGTGGAAGAACACGCCCGAAGGCATCCCCGGCAATGACGACCTGGGTGAGATGTCGTCCTGGTATGTGTGGTCCGCGCTCGGCATGTATCCGGCTATTCCGGGCCGCGCCGAGCTGATCCTCGGCAGCCCGTTGTTCACCCATGCGGTGATTCATCGCACACAGGGCGACGTGGTGATTGCCGCACCATCGGCCTCGGCGCAGACCCCGTTCGTGCAGTCGCTGAGCGTCAATGGCAAGTCGCATGACAGTCCGTGGCTGCCGGCGGTTTTCGCCGAGCATGGCGGCAAGCTTGAATTTACCCTGGGTGCGCAGGCCAATAAGGCCTGGGGCAGCGACATCGCCAAGGCGCCGCCGTCGTTCCCGCCGCCCAAGGCGTAAGCGGCAACGAGCGTGCGTGACCCAACCTTGGGCGGACTGGATGGCGGAGAGTGTGGATGAATAAGCAGACGGCTATGCATGGCATCACGGCGACGCAGGGCATGCGTCGTCAGCTGATGAGTCTCGCTGTCGCCCTGGGCCTTGCGTCGGCGGCGCATGCAGCGACCACGCCGCCCCAGGGCTTTGCCACCTCGTTCGAAACCGGCGATGCCCAGCCCGATTCGGCCAGCGTCAAAGGCTGGCGCATGAGTGTGGTGTCCGGCCCCGGCAAGGAGGAATCCCTCACCTCCAAGCCGGGTGTCGGTTTCACCGGCACACGCAGCCTCCGCTACGACGCGGACGCGGTCAGCGACACGCACGAACGTCGCATCGTGCTGTTTCATGCGAAGCAGCCCCTGACGGCGGCCTCGCATCTTTCCTATGTGGTGTTTCCCGCCGATCCGACGGGAGAGGCCCGCGGCCTGGCGCAATACGTGGCGGTGGATCTGCTGTTCACCGACGGCACGCGATTGTCGTCGCTGCACGCCCAGGATCAGCACCGCGTGCCCGCCAGCGCATCCGCGCAGGGAGCGGCGCGCATGTTGCACGACAACCAGTGGAATGCGCTGGATATCGACGTGGGTGCGGTGGCGGCCGGCAAGACTGTCGCCGCGATCGAGCTGGTGGAGGCGGCGCCCAAGGGCACGGACGCTTTCCACGGTTATATCGACGATCTTCGTCTTGGTGATGTCGCCGCGACGGCGGATGCATCACCGAACACCTATGTGGACACGCGTCGCGGCAGCAATGCGAACGCGCATTTCTCGCGTGGCAATAATTTCCCCGCTGTGGCTTTGCCGCATGGTTTCAATTTCTGGACGCCCACGACCCAGGCTGGCTCGGACTGGATCTATCAATACCAGGACCGCAACGGCCCGGACAACCATCCGCGCATCCAGGCGTTCGCGCTGAGTCACGAGCCCAGTCCGTGGATGGGCGATCGCCAGACCTTCCAGATCATGCCGGCCGCGGTTGCCAGTGGTGCGCCGCCGCTCGATCGCGGTGCGCGCTCGCTGAGCTTTACCCACGATCACGAAACCGCGCGCGCCGATCTGTATCAGGTCACCTTTGACAACGGCATCAGCGCGGCGATGACGCCGACCAGTCACGCGGCCATGATGCGCTTCACCTTCAAGGGTGATCGCTCGCAGCTGGTGTTCGACAACCGCAACGACAAGGGCGGCATCGAGCTGGATGCGCAGCACGGCAGCATCAGCGGCTATTCCGATGTGGCCAGCCATCTGTCCACGGGTGCGACGCGCTTGTTCTTCTACGCGAGCTTTGATCGACCGGTTGCCGAGAGCGGCCGGCTGAGCGGGCAGGGGCGCGATCACGTAGGCGCGTGGTTCGGCTTCGACACGGCGACGGACAAAACCGTGACGATGCGTATCGCCACCTCGCTGATCAGCCTGGAACAGGCCAAGCGCAATCTCGCCCAGGAAATTGCCGACAACGACACCTTCGACAGCGTGCAGGCACGTGCCGCGTCGCGCTGGAACGAGATGCTTGGCCACATCGAGATTCCCGGTGCCGCCGCGTCCGACAAGGTGACGCTGTATTCCAACCTGTATCGCCTGTTCCTCTATCCCAACGAGGCCTACGAAAACGTCGGCACGGCGGCGAAGCCGGACTATCGCTACGCCAGCCCGTTCTCCGCAGCGACCGGCGCCAATACGCCGACCCAGACCGGCGCGCGCATCGTCGCCGGCAAGCCGTACGTCAACAATGGCCTGTGGGACACCTACCGCACGGCGTGGCCGGCCTATGCCTTGCTGACGCCCACGCAGGCGGGCGAGATGATCGACGGCTTCGTGCAGCAGTATCGCGATGGTGGCTGGATCGCACGCTGGTCCTCACCCGGCTATGCCGATCTGATGGTGGGCACCAGTGCCGATGTCGCTTTTGCCGATGCCTGGAACAAGGGCATCCACAATTTTGACGTGCACTCGTTTTATCAGGCAGCCCTCAAGGACGCGACCGTGGTGAGCGAGATACCCGGCGCAGGCCGCAAGGGCATCGAGCGCTCGGTGTTCAATGGCTATGTGGACAACAGCACGGACGAAGGTCTGTCCTGGTCGATGGCCGGCTATCTCAATGATTTCGGCATCGGCGAACTGGCGCAGACGCTGGCGGCAAACCACGAGGCGGGTGATAGCTATGCCGCGCACTACGCCGACGACGCCCGTTATTTCCACAGCCGCTCGCTCAACTTCGTCAAGCTGTTCGACAGTGCCGTCGGCTTCTTCGTGGGCCGCAAGCCGGATGGGTCCTGGCGCATCGATGCAGAGCGTTTCGATCCGAAGGCCTGGGGTGGCGATTACACCGAAACCAACGCCTGGAACATGACCTTCGAGGGCGTGCAGGACGGGCAGGGGCTGGCCAATCTTTACGGCGGCCTCGAAGGGCTGGCCAAGAAGCTCGACGCGTTCTTCGACGCCGGTACCGATTTCAACGTGGGCGAATACGGCGGCATCATCCACGAGATGCTCGAGGCGCGCGACGTGCGCATGGGCCAGTACGGCCACAGCAACCAGCCCTCGCATCACATCCTCTACATGTACGACCTGGTCGGCCAGCCGTGGAAGACGCAGGACAAGGTGCGCGATGCACTGTCGCGTCTGTATGTGGGCAGCGAGATTGGCCAGGGCTATCCGGGCGACGAAGACAACGGCGAGATGTCCGCGTGGTGGGTATTCAGTGCGGCGGGCTTCTATCCGCTGCGCATGGGCACGCCCACCTATGCGATCGGCGCACCGTATTTCCCGCACATGATCATCCATCTGGACAACGGCAAGACCATCGATATCCGTGCGCCGGAAGTGAGCGATCGCAATCGCTACATCCAGGGCATGACGCTCAACGGCAAGGCCTACGATCGCAGCTGGCTGGCGCATGCCGATCTGGCCAACGGTGCGGTGCTGGACTTCCGTATGGGTGCAGCGCCCTCGCAGTGGGGTAGTGCCGATGGTGACGCGCGCCTGCCATCGCAGACGTCCGGTTCCGCGACGCCCGCGCCGCTGGTCGATCTTGCCGACAGCAAGAGTGCACACGTCGTGGTCGCAAGCGATGACAGTGCCGCGCATGCGCTGAGCGACAACACCTCTGATACCGAGGCGTCGCTCAAGGGTTCGCAGCCCGCTGTCCAACTGGACCTCGAGCAGCCGCGCGAAATCGCGATGTACACGCTCACCTCGTCGGCGAAGGCGGGGCACGATCCCAAGAGTTGGAAGTTTGAAGGTTCAACCGATGGCGTTCACTGGGTCACCCTGGATGAACGTCGCGGCGAAGCATTTCCATGGCGTCGACAGACGCGCGCATTCGGTGTGGCGCACCAGGGGAATTACGCGCACTACCGGTGGCGTGCGGAACACGTTGACGCTTTGCAAGGCGTTGCATTGTCAGAGGTGGAGTGGCTTGGGTTAGCGCCTACACCCTGAGTTGATCCAGCAAGGAAAGGCCTGGACCGCGGAAGGCTGACTTCCGCGGCATAGGGGAGTTTTGCGTCTTCGTTTTGCCGTCCACCAGCGACGGTGGCGAGGTTTGTCTTAGCAAGCCGTCTTTGACGGGCGGCGAGCACATTCCGGGGAGAACCACTGTTCATGAAAGCTCACGTTGTAAGTGCATTTGCAGTCAGTTTGCTGGCCTTGTCGATTGGACAGGCGCTGGCCGGGGACAACGAGGTTGCCGCGCCCGCGCCCGTCGCCCAGTCGACTTCGGCGCAGGACAACAGCACGCCGCCCGTGGCGACGGCCACCGATGAAAAGAAGACCAAGAAACTCGAAGCCGTGACGGTGACCGGCTCGCTGATTCCGCGCGCGCAGATCGAAGGGCCTTCGCCCATCACCACCATCACCGCCAAGGACATCGACCAGCAGGGCTTTACCGATACGTTCGATGCGCTGCGTTCGCTGCCGATTGCCAACGGCTCCGTGCAGGACCCGCAGTTCACCGGTGGCTATACGCCCGGCGCCAAGACCGTCAGCCTGTTCGGCCTCAATCCCAGCTTTACGCTGACCCTGCTCAACGGCAAGCCGATGGCGAGCTACCCGCTCGCGTACAACGGCAACAACAACATCACCGACATCGCCAATATTCCGGTGGGTCTGATCGACCATATCGACGTGCTGACCGGCGGCCAGTCCTCGATCTACGGCTCGGCGGCGATCGCCGGCGTGGTCAATATCGTGATGAAGGATCACATCGACGGCACGCATGTGAGCTTCCGCTATGGCGACTACAGCGACGGCGGCGGCGCCAGCAAGCGACTGCAGCTGAGTTCGGGTCACCAGTGGGGCGATTTCGAATTGAGCGGCGGCCTGCAGCTGTCCAAGGAAGACCCGATCTGGGCCTATCAGCGCAGCTACATCGACTCCTATAACGACGATCCGACCGGCAAGCCCGGCGTGCCGTCGCGCACCTTCCTGCGCCTGGCCGAAGGCGACAACCCGCATTACATCGATCCGGGTTCGGCGACCTGTGCGCCGCTGAGCTACCTGTACAACGGCACCACCGCGTACAGCTACCGCGCCGGCTCCAGCCTGGGCTACTACTGCGGCAGCCCGAACAACGTGAGCTACGCCACGCTGGCCAACAAGAGCACGGATGCGAACGGCTCGCTGTTCGCGCGCTATCACCTCAACGACAGCGCCGAGCTGTACGCGGACATGCTGTACAGCTACAGCAATCCAACCTACAACGGCGGCAGTCCGTTCTGGAACAACACGTTCTACAACAAGACCAGCGGCCAGTACGAAGAATGGCAGCGCATCTTTGCGCCTGAAGAAGTGGGTTCGGACGCGCAGGACCAGCACGTGTTCACGCGCACCTACAACGTGAGCCTGGGTGTGCGCGGCAGCATCGGCAACTCCAGCTGGAACTACGACGGCTACTACAACCGCTCGCAGTCCAATGTGACGCGCAAGTCGACCGACTTCCTCGCCGCCAACGGCATTGACGACTACTACCTCGGGCCGCAGCTGGGTACCTCCGAAGGCTATCCCGTTTTTGCGCCGAATTTAGATCGATTGTATCAACCGCTGACGCGCGCCCAGTACGATCAGTTCACCGCGCCCAACATCTCCGACTCGATGGCCTGGACTCAGAACGAGACGCTCACCGCCAACACCACCTCGCTGTTCTCGCTCCCCGCGGGCGACGTGGGCTTCGCTGCCATCGTGCAGAACAGCAACGAGCGTTTCAACAACAGCTCGGCCAGTCCGGCGGCTGCCGAAGGCTATTACCGCGGCGTGACCGGCAGCACCACCGCATCGGGCAAGCGCAGCCAGTACGCCTTTGGCGGCGAGATGCGCATCCCGTTGCTGGAGACCTTGGTCGCCAACGTGTCCTCGCGCTATGACAAGTACAGCTACGCGGGCACTGGCAACGGCAAGGCCACCTACAAGCTCGGCCTGGAATACCGTCCGATCGATACGCTGCTGTTGCGTGGCAGTTACGCCACGGCCTTCCGTGCGCCCGACATGTTCTATCTGTTCTCCTCGCGCAGCAGCGGCTATTCGCAGTCGACCGACTACTACAAGTGCCGCCAGGAGGGCTACAACTCGCAGAACTACGGCGACTGCGCGCAGTCGGGCACGTCGATGCTGGCAGTGTCTTCGGGCAATACCAACCTCAAGGACATCACGGCCAAGTCGTTCACCTATGGCTTCGTCTGGTCCACCGCGGACAACAACCTGAGCTGGTCGGTGGACTACAACGCCATCCGCATCTCCAACGAAGTGGTGACCTTGAGCAGCGATGAGATCCTGCAGCAGGAAGCGAACTGCCGCCTGGGCACGTCCGAGAACGGTGAGCAGGCGTTCGACATCAACTCGCCGACCTGTCGCGAAGTGTTGGGCGAAGTGAAGCGCCTGCCGTCCACCGATCCGGTCAATCCGGGCGGCATATCGGAGGTGGATACCTATCCGATCAATGTGGCCACGGAATACCAGACCGGCATCCAGTCCAGCTTGAACTATCACTTCAAGACGTCGTCCATCGGCAGCTTCCTGTTCAGCCTGGACTACTACGACGAGCTCAAGCACACCTATCAGGAAAAGGCCGGCGATCCGGTGACCAACTACCTGTGCTGCGCCAACTCGAACGAATTCAAGAGCAGGGTCAGCGGCACGGCCACCTGGAACATCGGCAAGTGGAGCAGCACGCTGTATGGCATCCGCAACGGCAGTTCCTGGAACTCCATTGGCACTTTGAAGAACATCGGCCCGTGGATCACCTTCAACGGCAGCGTGAACTACAAGGTCATGCCGAAGACAACGATCTCGCTGGTGGTCAACAATATCGCCAACAAGCGTCCGCCGACCGATACGACCAACGGCAACTGGCCGTACTACGATGTGACCCTGTACAACGCGCTGGGTCGCTCGGTGTATCTCGAAGTGGGGTATGACTTCGGCAAGTAAGCCAGAAGACCCGCCGAGCCTGCGCTCGGCGGGTCACCGCGGTGCTCAGCCCAGCCCGTGTTCGTGCGCGTAGTTGTACAGCTCAGGGTCGTTGCGGATGCCGAGCTTGTGCATCGCGCTCATCTTCTGATGGCTGATGGTCTTGACGCTGCGCTCGCGCTTGGCGGCAATCTCCGAGATCGTGGAGCCCGAGACAAACAGCCGCAGCACTTCGATTTCCTTTTCGGTCAGGGCGAGCAGTCCGTCTTGGCGCACGGCGCCGGCGGCAAGCCCAAGCAGGCGCACAACGGACGCACTCATATAGGTTTCGCCCGCCTTGATTGCGCGTATCGCGCTGGCGATGTCGTCGAGCCGGTCGGCCTTGCTCAGCAGGGCGGCAACGCCCTTGGAGCGGATGGCATTGAGCAGGCCGGCGTTGGACAACATGGTGAGCACGATCACCTGGGTCTCCGGCCAGCGGCCACGGATCTGCTCCAGCAGCTCCATGCCGTCGTCGCCCGCCGGGCCCGGCATGCTGAAATCGGTGATGACCAGGTCGCACGGCGTGCGCTCAAGGGTCGCCAGCAGTTCCTGCGGCGAGTGTGCTTCGGCAACGACGCTGACGCCGGCGATCTTCTGGATTTCCGCGATGACGCTGACCCGAACGATCGGATGGTCATCGGCAACGATGGTACGCAGAGACATAAGAAAACATTTCGCGGTGAGGATCTTGCGAGCACTTTAGTTTGTGCGGCGCATGATTCGGCGAAAGCCAGCCGTAAATCAGAGGACTCTCACGGGAAGCGTCAGCGGTCGGGCTGCGTGATCTGCGCTTCGCAAGGCATCTCCAGCTGGGTCAACGGCGCCATGGCTTCCTACGCCAGGTAGCGGTCATGAAAATCTCAGACACATCCGATTTTCCTGTAGGCCGAATCCTGTAAACATGGCGTTCTGTCACTGGATGGACAGAAAAAACAGGGATGTCTGACCGCCCCTCTTGTAGGGGCGGTCTTTTTCCGTGCTAGTGCCGTGATCCCGTGGCCATCGGGTCGGCGATCCCCAAAGGCAAAATGCACGTGCGTTTCACGGCGGCCGACGATTAATAAAGTCACAGATCACGCCCGATAAGCGACGAGGCAACCGTATGAAAGCTCATGTCATGGGGTGGTTGGTGATGCTCGCTGCCGGCCCGGCAATGGCTTTTCAGGCATCCACGCCACAGGAGGCGGCATCGCAGGTGCATAGCTCCGCCGATGCGCAGCTGCAGGCCGCCGTGCGCAAGGTGCTTGCCAACGACACATCGCTGTCGGATGCGGGACATCGTGTGGAAGTGATCGTCTCCGATGGCGCCGTGGTGCTGCGCGGCCCGGTCAAGAACGATACCGAGGCGTTGCGGGTCGAGACGCTCACGCGGCAGGTCAACGGCGTCAAGGAAGTCACCAACGAGCTCGATGTGATGCCCAGGGTGCGCTGAAGCGACGCCCTGGGCGCTGATGACGGCGCCTGCACGCAGCGATTGGCACGATCCGGGGCCTTGAGTTCCGGACCTAAGGATGCGCGCCATGCCGTCACTCGATCCCGTCCTGATGGACCGGATGCATCGCTACTGGAATGCAGCGAACTACCTCACCGTCGGACAGATCTACCTGCGTGACAACCCGCTGCTGGAAGAGCCGTTGCGGCTGGAGCATGTCAAACAGCGTCTGCTGGGCCACTGGGGCACCACCTCCGGGCTCAACTTCATCTACGTGCATCTGAACCGGGTCATCCGGCAGCACGACTTGAACATGATCTACGTGATCGGGCCGGGCCATGGCGGTCCCGGACTGGTCGCCAACAGCTATCTGGAAGGTTCCTATACCGAGGTGTATCCGCACGTCGGTCGCGACCGCGAAGGCATGCATCAGCTGTTTCGCCAGTTTTCCTGGCCGTACGGCGTGCCCAGCCATGTGGCGCCCGAAACGCCGGGCTCGATCCACGAAGGCGGTGAGCTGGGTTATGCCTTGTCGCATGCGTATGGCGCGGCGTTCGACAACCCCGATCTGATCGTCACCTGCATCATCGGCGACGGCGAGGCGGAAACCGGGCCGCTCGCCACCAGCTGGCACTCCAATAAATTCCTGAACCCCGCGCGTGACGGTGCGGTGCTGCCGATTCTGCATTTGAATGGCTACAAGATCGCCAATCCCACGGTGCTGGCGCGCATCGGCGATCGCGAGCTGAAGTATCTGCTGCAGGGCTATGGCCATGACCCGATCTTTGTCGAGGGCAGCGATCCCGCCCAGATGCATGTCGCCTTCGCGGCGGCCATGGATGCCTGTCTATCGCGGATCCGGCGCATCCAGAGTCGCGCCCGTCGTGCGGGTGCGGGCGCTGCCGCCCGGCCTCGTTGGCCGATGATCGTGCTGCGTTCTCCCAAGGGTTGGACGGGACCCGCCTATGTCGACGGCTTGCCCGTCGAAGGCACCTGGCGCGCGCACCAGGTACCACTGTCGGACATGTCCAAGCCGGGGCATCTGCAGATCCTCGAGCAGTGGATGCAGAGCTACCAGCCGCAGGCCTTGTTCGATCGTCACGGCACGCTGATCGACGAGCTGGCCGAACTGCCGCCCACCGGTCATCGACGCATGAGCGCCAATCCGCACGCCAACGGCGGCAGCTTGCTCAGGCCGCTGCGCATGCCCAATTTCCGCGACCATGCGCTGAGCTTCGAACGACCCGGCGCACTCAAGGCCGAGGCCACGCGCAATCTCGGTCGCTGGTTGCGCGACGTGATGGCGCTCAATCGCGAGGCCGGCAACTTCCGTCTGTTCGGTCCGGATGAAACCGCTTCCAATCGTCTGGAAGCGGTCTACGAAGTCTCGCCGAAGGCCTGGATGGCCGAGACCGTCGATACCGACATGAATCTGGCGCCCGACGGCCGCGTGATGGAGATGCTCAGCGAGCACCAATGCCAGGGTTGGCTGGAGGGTTATCTGCTCACCGGTCGACACGGCTTGTTCAATTGCTACGAGGCCTTCATCCACATCGTCGATTCGATGTTCAACCAGCACGCCAAGTGGTTGAAGGTCACGCGCACCATGGCCTGGCGACCACCGATCGCCTCGCTCAACTATTTGCTCAGTTCGCATGTGTGGCACCAGGACCACAACGGCTTCTCGCATCAGGATCCGGGCTTTATCGATCATGTGGCGAACAAGAAGGCCGAGATCGTGCGCATCTACCTGCCGCCGGATGCCAACTGCCTGCTGTCGGTGGCCGATCACTGCCTGCGCAGCCGCCACTACGTCAATCTGATTATCTCCGGCAAGCAACCTGACTGGCAGTGGCTGGATATCGAGTCGGCCATCGCACATTGCACGGCCGGCGCCGGCATCTGGCACTGGGCCGGCCATGGCGACGACGATCCCGACGTGGTGCTGGCCTGCGCCGGCGATGCGCCCACGGTGGAGGCCTTGGCGGCGGTGATGTTGCTGCGGCAGCGCATCCCCGATCTGCGCATCCGCGTGGTCAATGTGGTCGATCTGCTGACTCTGCAGACCTCCGACGAGCATCCGCACGGCATGGATCACGACGAGTTCGATCGCCTGTTCACGCGTGACAAGCCCGTCATCTTCGCCTTCCACGGCTATCCCGGCATCATCCACAAGCTCACCTATCGCCGGCACAACCACGACAACATCCATGTGCGCGGCTACAAGGAGGAGGGCACCACCACCACGCCGTTCGACATGATGGTGCTCAACAACCTCGACCGTTTTCAGCTCGCCCTCGACGTGGTCAATCGCGTGCCCGGGCTCGAGCCCTTGCGCGCTGAAGCGGCGCAACGCTATTGGAGCGACATCGAACGCCATCGCCTCTACGTGAGTGAGCATGGCGTGGATCTGCCGGATATCCTCAACTGGCAATGGCAGCCTGCATGAAGGTATTGACCCTGAATGTCGGCTCCTCGTCGCTGAAGTTCGGCATCTACGACGTGACTTCGAGTGAGCCGAAAGCGGTCGCAGAGGGTGAGATCGATACGCGGGGCGAACGTCGGCAGCTGAGCTATCGCGATGAGTCGGGCGCAGTCGAACAGGATCTGGCGGGCGAGGGCGACGAGGCGGCACGGGACGCGCTGCGAAAACTGGCGACCCACACCACGATCGATGCGGTCGCCCACCGCATCGTGCATGGCGGTCCATGGCTGCGGGAACACTGTCTGATCGATCACGCGGTGATCGAGAAGATCGAGGCTGCCGCCAGCTTCGCGCCGCTGCATGTACCCGCCGCGTTGGCCTGGGTCAGGCATGCGACCAAGGTTTGGCCGCAGGCAGCACAGGTCGCCTGTTTCGATACGGCGTTTCATCGCGACCTGCCCGATACGTCACGCATCCTGCCCTTGCCGCACGCCTTGCTGGCCAAGGGCGTGCAGCGCTACGGGTTTCACGGCCTGTCGTGCGAGTCGATCCTCGCGCAGCTTGGCCCGGTGCCGGCACGGCTGATCATTGCCCACCTGGGCAGCGGCGCCAGCCTCACCGCGGTGCGCGACGGTCATTCGGTCGACACCAGCATGGGCATGACACCGACCGGCGGCATCCTGATGGGCACGCGACCGGGTGATCTCGATCCTGGCGTGATGTTGTTTCTGCTGCGCGAGGGACACACCAGCCCCCGCGAGCTGGACGACCTGCTGGAACACCGCTCGGGTCTGCGCGGCATTTCGGACCTGAGCGCCGACGTGCGCGAACTGCGCGGCGCGAAGAATCATCCGCTCGCCGCACTGGCGCTGGAGCAGTTCGCGGTGTCCGTGGCGCGAACTGCGGCTGGCATGGCGGTGGTGCTGGGAGGCGTGGACTTGTTGGTCTTCACCGGCGGCATCGGCGAGCACGACGAGCCGACGCGCGACAGCGTCAAGGCGCGTCTCGCGCCATGCTTCCCGTTGCTGCAGACACGCGTTTTGCCGGCGCAGGAAAATCGCGTCATGGCGATCCACGCTGCACGCTTGGCTGCGCACTGATCTTTTCGCTCGTCATCCCTGCGAAAGCAGGGATCCAGCGACTTCCGTGCCGCGAAGAGCAGAGGCACTGGATCCCTGCTTTCGCAGGGATGACGAGCTAATTCAAGCCCCATCCTTGACGCGCCCTTACGTGTCACGGTGCCACGCTATCGTTTTTCGAAATCTCCAGGGCCGCCGTCATGAGCAAGCGATTTGATGCAGTAGTGATTGGAGCAGGGCAGGCCGGCCCGTCATTGGCGCAACGCCTGGGCGCTGCCGGTCGCAAAGTGGCCCTGATCGAGCGCAAGCTGATGGGGGGCACCTGCGTCAACACCGGCTGCATTCCTACCAAGGCGATGGTGGCCAGCGCGGAAGTCGCTCATATGGGGCGTCGCGCCGCGGACTATGGCGTGGGCACTGGCGACATCACGGTGGACATGGCCCAGGTTTGGAAGCGCACGCAGGGCATCTCGGGACGCTCGCGCGAAAACGTCGAGAACTGGGTGGCAGGCATGGCCAACGTCAGCCTGTTCCGCGGGCATGCGCGATTCGAATCACCCCGGACACTGCGGGTCGGCGATGAGCTGATCGAGGCCGATCAGTTCTTCATCAACGTGGGTGGCCGCGCGGTCGAACCGGATTTTCCCGGCGTGGGCACGGTGCCGTATCTCACCAACGTCGGCATCCTCCAACTGCAAGAGCTGCCCAAGCACCTGGTGATCGTGGGCGGCAGCTATATCGGGCTGGAATTCGGTCAGATGTTCCGCCGCTTCGGCGCCGAGGTCAGCATCGTGGAGCGCAGCCAGCGCCTGTTGCCGCGCGAAGATCCCGATGTCTCCGCCGCCGTGGTCGACATCCTGGAGCGCGAAGGCATCACGCTGCATCTGGGCGCCGAGTGCATCGAGCTGGAGGGTTCGGCTGGCGAGATTTGCGTGATCGCCGAATGCGCCGAGCCGCGCATGAAAGTGCACGGCACGCACCTGCTGCTGGCCGTGGGCCGGCGTCCGAATACGGACGACCTGGGCCTGGATCGTGCGGGCGTGAAGATGGACAAGAACGGCTACATCGTGGTCGACGACCAATGCCGCACCAATGTCGAGGGCATCTGGGCCATGGGCGATTGCAACGGTCGCGGCGCCTTCACCCACACCTCCTACAACGACTACGAGATCGTCGCCGCCAACGTGCTGGACAACGAACCACGCCGCATCTCCGACCGCATCACCGCCTATGCGCTGTATATCGATCCGCCGCTGGGAAGAATCGGCCTGACCGAGACGGAAGCCCTGCAGAAGGGCCACGACGTGCAGGTCGGCGTGCGGCCGATGACCCGCGTGGGTCGCGCCATCGAGCGGGGTGAGACGCTGGGCTTCATGAAGGTCATCGTCGATGGACAAAGCGAACGCCTGCTGGGCGCCGCGATCCTGGGCGCCAGTGGCGACGAGGCGATCCATTGCCTGCTCGACGTGATGTACGCCGACGCGCCGTACCGTACGGTGACCCACGCGGTGCACATCCACCCCACCATCAGCGAGCTGTTGCCGACCACCTTGCAGGACCTGCATCCGGTGACGGCGCCGGTGGCTGCTGCCTCTTAGGCGCCGCGTCCCCATTTTGCTCGTCATCCCTGCGAAAGCAGGGATCCAGCGCCTGTAGGGTCACTCGAAGCAAAGACACTGGATCCCTGCTTGACCAGCCTTCGGCTGTTGAAAAGCTCCTCGCAGGGATGACGGGTCGTTGGAGTGCTTGACCAGCCTGCAGCTGTTGAAAACCTCCTCGGAGGGGTGTCGGTAGCGCAGGTGTTACACCTTAGTAGCACCTCACACCGTCATCACTTGGCGCATACTGATCCCCGGGTGGCGCATACGGGGAATCAGCGACGTCATGGCATCACAGGACGCTTCCGAATACGTGTGGCCGCCGGCCGTGGCGGGATTCGACATGCCGGCACCCTGCGTCGATGGCGAGGGCAGGGCCGAGCCGCTCATGCTTGCCTTTCTCGATGCAAGGCCCGATCACTACTGGATCGAAGCCTTTGCCGCCGAAGTCGACGAGTTCAAGGCGCTGCACCAGCTGCACGATGTGCGCATCGATGCGCGCCAGTTGGTCGTGACAGGACCCGCCGCGCAGCTGCGCAGCGTCACCAGCGACCTGCGCGACTTCGTGCATCGCGTCTCGCGCCTGAGCCTGCAACGGCGCATGCGCGAACGCCTGGCTCCTGGCTCCAGCCTCGGTGAGGGAGAAAATGCGACGACCAATCGCGATGTCGCCCTGATCGCGCGCATGCCTGGCGTGGCCGCCATCCTCGAAGCCGTATCGCGCGAAACCGGCATGCGCTTCGTCACCGTGGCCAAGGTGTCGGACACGCGATGGACCGCATGCGCGGTCTACGACGCGATCCAGTTCGGCCTGCGGGCAGGGCAGGACCTGGTGCTCGAAACCACCATCTGCAACGACATCCGCCAGCATGGCCAAACAGTCACGTTCAACCATGCGAGCACGCACCCGGTCTTTTCCAGCCATCCCACGCCGGCGCTCTACGGCTTCGAGAGTTATATCGCCGTGCCGATCTATCGTGCCTACGGAGAATTCTTCGGCACCTTGTGCGCGGTCGATCCGCAACCGCGGCAACTGGATACCGCCACGATCCAGACGGTGGAGAGCTTCGCGCGTGCAGTTGGCGTGGAGATCGAAAGGCAGCTCTGCCTCGTCGATAGCTAGGCCGGCATTGCTGTCTTCGATGACGCCAATCTGTCCACGCAAAGCCGCGATGACGATGACCACCTGCGACATCGAACATCGCATCAGGTGCCATCAGAACCCTCTCAATTTTCGCGGTTAAGCAGGCTCGGATTCTCCTGGCGAAGCAGCTCTGACTTCGCCCTGCGCCCGATTGAGTTCAAGCCGCAAAGCAGATTTCTGCATACCTGACGGCATTTGCACGCGGCGCAACACCACGCGTTGTGGCTGCCTTGGTGACGCTCGCCATGGGCGTAATGACTACTCCCAATTTGTAAGGTCTCAGTTAATTTGAGAGCGCTCTGATTCCGCTAGGCGTGCGAGCTCAGGAAGATGTAAGGCGCCAGCAAGTAGCGAATCTTTGCAGGCTGTGCGCCTTACCCATTGGTGGGTAATCGGATCAACGAGGCGAGTACACAAGTTTCCAGCTGATCCCCCGGAAGGCAATTACATTCTCAAGGACTAAATAAAATGAAGAAGACTCTTTTCTCCGCCGTTCTGGCAGCCACCTTTGGTTTCGTCGCCCTGTCCGCCAACGCGTCCGACGGCCAGATCACCTTTACCGGTGAAATCACCGACGGCACCTGCACCGTGACCGGCGGTGCCGGCACCGACGGCGCCACCAAGGACATCACCGTCAAGATGGATAAGATCCAGGCCACCGCGCTGGCCGCCGACGGCGCCAAGGCCGGCGACCATCCGTTCACGCTGACGGTTGCGGGCGGTTCGTCGGGCACCTGCGCCGACGGCACCAAGGTGAGCCTGCATTTCGACGGCACGGCCAGCACCACGCTCGGCGCCTCGCTGGTCAATTCGGCCACCGGCCGCCTCAAGAATCTGTCCGGCGCCGGCCAGGCAACGAATGTGGAAGTTGCCGTGCTCAACGTTGACGGTTCGCCGGTCAACATGTGGACCAGCTCGGGTTCGCCGGTCGCTACCGTTGCGGGTGGCAAGGCCACGCTCAACTACGTGTCCCAGTACGTCGCCACCGGTGGCGCTGCGACCGTGGGTCTGGTCAAGACCGCCGTGATGTACTCGGTGCAGTACAACTAATCCTCTGCGATTGGTGCATCAAAAGGCGAGGGCGTTTAGACGCCCTCGCCACACACAACACTTCTTTGAACCATGCTTGTGCTGGAAAACGCCATGAATAAGTTCGCCCGCATTACCTGCGCGCTCGCCCTTGTTATCGGTGGGGTGGGTAGTGCCTACGCAGGTATCCAGATAAACGCAACGCGTGTGATCTACCCGGCAGAACAGCGCGAAGTCACCCTCAGCATGGTCAACAACGGCACCACGCCGTTGCTTCTGCAGTCATGGGTCGACGACGGCGACATGAAGGAAAGTCCGGAAACCACCAAGGCTCCTTTCCTGCTCACGCCGCCCATGGCACGCGTGGATGCCGGCAAGGGTCAGACGCTGCGCATCATGTTTACCGGTGCGAATCTTCCGCAGGATCGCGAGAGCGTGTTCTGGCTCAACGTGCTGGAAATCCCCGCCAAACCGAAGATCAGCGAAGGCGAGGAGTCCGGCAACTATCTGCAGTTCGCCATACGTTCGCGCATGAAGATCTTCTATCGCCCCAAAGGTTTGCCAGGCAATGCGTTCGATGCGGCCGATCAGGTCACCTGGCGCGTTGTGGCCAAAGGCAATGGCTATGAGGCGCAGTGCACTAACCCCACGGCGTTCAACGTGAATATCGGTTCGGTGATCGCCAAAGGCTCATCCGTGCCGCAGACCATCGAATCCAAGGGCGGCATGTGTCCTGCCAAAGGCACCGCGACGCTTCCGCTCAACGGCAACCTGGATGCTTCCGGCGGCAAGCTCACCGTCGATGTCATCAATGATTTCGGCGGCTTCGACAAACACGACGTCGCCTTTACGCGCTGATTCGCTGATGCGCAGTGGGCCTCAGGAAGAGCGCACGTCTTAGCGATCATCGGCTAGTCCATCTCTTCTTGTCTTGAAGCGCCTACGACAGGTGCTCGGGATGGTTCGCCCTAAATTTGGCTGGAAATCATGGTTCGGTGAGCAAGGATCGTCACCGTCAACCGCCTGACAACGTTTAGCTTAGGCATTGCTTCACTATGGATAACGAACGCCCGAACAATTTGGATGGCTTGCAGCGCAAGCAGCTCGCCATGCTGGTCGCCGTCTCGCTGGGCCTGCTGCCCAGCCTGGGCTGGAGCGCGGCCAGTCCTGCCGCGGCGAGCCCTGCCGTTGACCCTGCGGCTGGTGGCGCGGTTGAGTTCAATAGCGCATTCACCAGTGGCTCGAAGAACGTGGACGTCTCGCGTTTCGAGAGGGGAAACCCCGTATTGGCGGGCGTCTATCGCGTTGACATCTACGTCAACGACATCCGCATGGCGGTGCAGGACGTCACATTTGTTGCGGTCGATGGCAGTGACATCGCCCGCCCGTGCTTCTCGTACGAGATGCTGGTCAGCATGGGCGTGGATGTTGCCAAGCTCGATCCGGCGGTGGTCCATCCCGGCAATGCCTGCATCGGCATCGAGGCGGTCAGCCCTGACGCCCACGCAACGATGGATACGGGCACCTTGCACCTGGACGTGTCGATACCCCAGGCCTCGTTGAACCGTCGCGCGCGCGGCTATGTCAGCCCGGATCTATGGGATCAGGGCGAAACCGCGTTCGTTGCCAGCTACAACTTCAACGCGTACTCCAGCAAGCAGGACTATCCCAATGGTCGCGGCCTGGGCGCGGGTACCGCGTTGGGGGCCGACGGCAACCAGATCACCGTGCAGAACGGCGATCATTA
Source organism: Dyella japonica DSM 16301 (assembly GCF_001010355.1). GTDB lineage: Bacteria > Pseudomonadota > Gammaproteobacteria > Xanthomonadales > Rhodanobacteraceae > Dyella > Dyella japonica. The sequence goes on from NZ_JPLA01000024.1 coordinate 152,381, forward strand.
TGCGCTGGCCTCCGACGGCACCTATCGCGCCAATGCCGACGGCAATTACATGTTGTCCACCGGCGGCGCGTACGTACCCGTCATCAAGGACAGCTTTGCGGCCCGTAGCGGCAGCAACAGCAGCAACATCAATGCCTATCTGGGCGTCAATCTCGGATTGAACGTCGGCGGATGGCGCCTGCGCAGCCAGGAAAACATCACCTGGGACCAGAACACCGGTCGCACGCACTACAACAACGTCAACACCACGGCCTCGCACGACATCGACCTGTGGAAGGCGCAGCTCACCATCGGTGACAGCTACACCCAGGGCGTCATTTTGACTCGACGTCGTTCCGCGGCCTTACCATGTACAGTGACGACCGCATGCTGCCCGATTCGCAGCAGGGTTACGCGCCGACGGTGCGCGGCGTTGCGAATACGCAGGCCCGTGTGGAAGTGCGCCAGAACGGCAACCTGCTGTACGAAACCACGGTCGCGCCGGGTCCGTTCGTCATCAATGACCTCTACGCCACCGGTTACGGCGGCGACATCAGCGTGATCGTCCACGAAGCGGACGGCAGCATTCATTCGTTCGTCGTGCCGTACGCGTCGGTCCCGATGCTGTTGCGTCCGGGCATGGATCGCTGGGTGATCACCAATGGCCAGGTCCGCAACGACTCGCTGTTGAATGGCAAGCCGTACTTCGTCGAAGGCACCTACCAGCGCGGCATCAACAACTGGCTGACGGTCTACGGCGGCGTGCAGTCGACCTATCGTGCCCTTTACAAGAGCTACCTGGTGGGTGCGGCAGTCAATACACCCGCTGGTGCGTTCGGTGTCGATATCACCAATTCGCACACCAATTTCACGGGCGCCGAATCGCTGTCCGGCTACAGCGCGCGCCTGTCTTACGCGAAGAACGTGCCTACCTACGGCACCACCTTCGCGGTGGCCGCCTATCGCTATTCGAACGCGGATTATCTCTCACTGCAGGATGCGGTGCAGGGCCAGGACACGCTGACCACCCTGCGCAGCCACGACGTGAACGTGGGTGTGCCCTACCGTTCCAAACAGCGCCTCCAGGTTACGCTCAACCAGGACTTTGGCGACAAGAAGGGCCAGCTGTATTTCAACGGCTCGCGCAATACCTACTGGAACAATGCGTCCACCGCGACCACCTACCAGGTGGGCTACACCAATGCCTGGCGCAGCATCAACTACAGCGTGACGGGCAGCCGAACCTATTCGTCCAGCCCCATCTACGCGGGCAGCCGCTACGACAACCAGTTCGGCGTCAACGTCACCATCCCGTTGGGCGCGCCCTCGCGCAACCGCCCCAGCCTCACGCTGTCGTCCACGCACAGCGACTACGCCGGCAATTCGGATCGTGCCATCGTCACCGGCAGCTTTGGCGATCGCAGCCAGTACAACTACAACGCCAGCGCGAGCTACGACGATCAGAACGGCGCGCAGACGACGGGCAGCGCAAGTCTGGGCTGGCAGGCGCCGTACGCCAACCTCAACGCCAACTACTCCTACGCCAGTCGCTACCAGCAGGGTGGCGTCAGCGCTTCGGGTGGTGTGGTCGTGCATCCGGGCGGTGTGACGTTGGCACCGTCGCTGAGTCTCGATAGCCCGATTGCGATCGTCGAAGCACCTGACGCCAAGGGCGCACTGATCAGCAGTAACGGCCAGTCCAGGATCGACCGTCGCGGCTATGCGGTAGCCACGGGTCTCATGCCTTACCGCATGAACGACGTGACGCTTGACCCGCTGGGCACGTCGATGGACGTGGAGCTGCAGACCACGCGTCAGCAGACCGCGCCGCGTGCCGGTGCCGTGATCCCACTGAAGTTCAAGACGGTGTCCGGTCGCGCCGTGATGATTCGTGCGACGCAGGGCAATGGCGAAGTGTTGCCGTTTGGTGCGGACGTGCTCAACGAGAAGGGCGACACCGTGGGCATGGTCGGCCAGGGCGGCCAGTTGTTTGTGCGCGGCGCGGAAGACGGCGGCACCTTGCTGGTGCGCTGGGGCGATGACGAGGCCAAGCAGTGCAAGGTCAGCTATCAGTTGCCGGCGCGCGAGAAGGGCGAAAGTGCGGCCGTGCAAGCCATCGATGCGGTATGCCGCTGATTAGCGGATGACTCAACTCACGCCTCACGACTGTGAGGCATCGAGGACATGGAAATGACTACGTTGAATGATACAAACACGAAGCCTTGCCGAAACATTTTCATGCAGCTGCTTGCGTTCATGCTTTTGTTGCTCGGCAGCCATAGCGCGATGGCGGCGGCGTGTTCCGGCGGCGGCGGGACCTACGCGATCAACCTGCCCGCGACGATCGTCGTTCCGCGCGACCTCGCAGTGGGTCAGCCAATCACACCCTGGATCCTTGGATCAGGCATTGCAAGCTATTCGTGCCCTTACCCCAATGTCTATACTTACTATGCTCGCGGCACGGCCGGGCAAAAACCGAGTATCGCGCCGGCAGGGACAACCTATAGCGACAATACCTATCCTTCCTACACCGGATACTACAATCTTTACAGTACTGGCGTGGCGGGTATCGGTATGGCGGTCATGTATATCTCCAAAAGCGATAATGGCGGATATGGCTGCAGCAGTACCCGCTATTACGATCTTAGCCAACAAACACCCAACACCACTACCGGCTGGACAGGTGCGCCCTGTTACACCAGGGTGTATCAAGGCCAACCGGTTACAGGCAGCTTTAGCGGTCAAGCCGCCGTGCGGCTAGTACGCATTGCCGGGCCAATGGCGAGCGGTGGCAGGACTTACGCTGGTTCGTTGACTCAGGTATGTGCTGTGGCAGGCGGACCGTATAGCACCGGATCAGGCGTGGTCCCTCTGGACTCTGCTCCATGCGCCAGCTTCAATATTACGTCGGCGACCATTCAAGCAGCCGCCTGCACGACCCCCGATGTGCTGGTGGATCTGGGCTCTCACAATGTGAACGATACCGACTTGGCCAATATCGGCTCCACGACGACGCCCGTTGCCGTCAATATCAAACTCAATAATTGTCCGGCTGGCATGAATGCTATCCAGTATCGTATCGAGCCGAAGACGACGGTGGTCAACCAGGCGTTGTCCGTGGTGTCGCTCGATGGCAATGCCTCGGCGTCTGGGGTAGGCGTGCAGCTACTCAATAGCGCAGGCACCGCGCCATTCGCGCTGAGCACGACCACGTTCCAGACATTTAGCGGCTACAACCCCAGCACCGGTGGCAACTACGTCATTCCCTTGAAGGCACGCTACTACCGAACTGGTGTTCTCAAGCCTGGCACGGCGACCTCATCGATGGTGTTCACCATGCAGTATTTGTAAGCCGTCACTAATTTGAAAAGGTGTCAGGGTCAATTCCTGGCGTCTTTTCCAACGGGAGGATCGCTGATGCGATCCTCTTTTTTTACTGGCAATGCGGCTGGAGATGATGATCTACACCATTTTTCGACACGCAGCTCACGACGACAATTGGCTTTAACACGTTTCGTCCGCACATGCGATTCATCCTACCGCAAGGAATTGAAAGGCAAACTCGGGCTGGTAATGAATCCGGCCTTGTGCCTTGTACGGAGATCGACCCATGCGCCATTCTTCCTTGCTCCTGGCCGCTTCCCTAGCGCTTGTCCTGAGCTCGCACGCCTTTGCTTCCGATCGACCCGACCCCGGCAAATTGACCACGCATTGCCTGGATGCCGCCGCGAAGAAATTCGATGTGAAGAACGACTACATCCAGCTGCAGCCGATCCAACCTGCTGACGCTGGCTACACCATCGCCGGCGTCGCTGATGCGGGCATGGATGGCAAGAAGAGTTTCACCTGCCAGTTCGACAAGAAGGGCAAGCTGGCCAATCTCGTGCCCGAAGGCAAATAAGCCGACGAAGAGTGGCCGCGCGCAGGGCGCGGCCACCGATCAAGCGACAGCTCATTGACGTCACGCGGCGTAGCATGCGTCGGCGTGCCAGGAATGCCCGGCACCTCGTGTTTCCTCTGGGAGATGACATATGCCTGCGCCTGCCAAACTGAGCTTCGCCAGCGATATCCTGCCCATGTTCACGGGCATGGATGTCGCCCATATGATCAAGAGCATGGATCTGGGTGATCGCGACAGCGTCTTCCAGCATGCCGACGCAATCTATAAGTCGGTGGTCAGTGGTCACATGCCGCCGGCATCGTGCGGCGAGCCTCGCTGGACCGAGGACATGTGCGCGAAGTTCAAGCAATGGCAGGAGCAGGGTGGCGAGCCGTAATTCGCCGTAGCGGTCGACCGGGCAACGCTGCGATGTCTCGTTGCCATCGATGTCTCGCCCTTCCGATAAGGACGCTGCCATGTCTGTCCCTAGCGATAGCCATCTCGACCCGTGGCCCGCACTTTCCTATCCGGACTTTGCCGGCACGCAGTATTTGCTGCATATGGGCCTGCAGGCCGTCGGCAAGTTGAAGCTCAAGGCGCCGTTTCAGCCGCAATGGTCCGCCATCGTGATCGCGATGAGTGCGCGGGGATTGACCACTGGGCCGATCGACCATGTGGGAGGTGCGTATGAGATCAACATCGACCTGATCTCTCACGAGCTGATCGGCGTCACCAGCTGGGGCAGGGTGGAGCGCTTCAAGCTGGCGTCCATGTCGGTGGCGGAGTTTGTGCAACGTCTCTTCGATCTACTGCAAAAGTTGGGCGTGGACGTATCGATCAACCTGATGCCGCAGGAAGTGGCCAACCCCATTGCTTTCGACCAGGATAAGGAGCGCCGCCCCTACGAACCTGCCTTGGCCCATGATTGGTGGCGCATCATGCTGAGCACGCAGCGCGTGATGCAGGTGTTCAGAGGTGCTTTCGAAGGCAAGACGCAGCCCATCGGCCTGATGTGGGGGACGCTGGACATCCGCGATGTGATGTACAACGGCAAGCCCGTTGCACCTCCGCCGAAGTCCGACTACATCCGGCGCAATGCGATGAACGCCGAGCTGATCGAGATGGGCTGGTGGGCTGGCAGCGCCGCCTATCCCAAGCCGGCGTTCTATTCGTTTACCTACCCGCAACCTGCGGGCATCGAAGACGCACACATCAGCCCTGCAAGCGCCCGTTGGGATTCGGCAATGGGCGAGTTCATTCTGGATTACGACGATCTGCGCCAGTCGAAAGACCCGGATGGCGATCTGCTGTCGTTCTTTCGTACTGCCTACAACGCCGGTGCTGAGCGTGCGGGTTGGGATAGCAAGCTGATGGGGAGTGGAAAACCTGTTTAGCCATCGCGGGACACTAGCCACTAAGCTCGGGCCGCAACGGCATGCAGCAGTTAAGTCCACTTTGGTTGTTGCATTGACAGGCTTCGGACGCTAGCCGGCACTAGTGCATTCCGATTGATCATGATCACACGCCTACCTATGTAGTTCTGCGTGGTTTGCACTCCGTAGTGCATGCGTTGCCTTCTGCAAGGCCCGGGAGTCGGCATCAATCGCAGGCACGCGCATGCATGACATGCTCGCTTCGCGACCGATTCACGCGATGTCGCCGACAATCGCCGGCGCAGGCCGGGGTAGAAGACTCCCCCTGCATTCTCTGGACACTGCAATCACTGCAGACGCGGTTCGACCTTTATCGCCCGTACAAGGGAGTGGTCGTCATGAGCATCCCGTTCAGCCATTATTTCCGCATCCTCGTTGCAGGCGATCGCAGCGACGAGGTCAGCAGCATCATCGAGCAGGATCTGCATTTCCGGACGGCGACTGTTGCGCCGCAGGACTTGGCGGAAGCCATTCGATCCGGCGCCGATCTGGGCGCCATCGTGGTGTCGCGTGAATTGGCGCCAACCGCGATTGAAACGCGCGATGCGCGCGGTTTGCGCATGCCCATCTTCATGATGAGCGAGCGCCACGATGAAACCTTCCACGATCCGTTCCTGAAGTCGCTGGACGGCGTTGTGATTGCCGATCTTGAAAGCCGCGACTTCTACGAGAAGCGCCTGGTCGCCTCCGTTGAGCAATATGTGTCGAGCCTGCTCACGCCATTCTTCGGCACGCTGATGCAGTACGACTTCGATGCCAACCGCACCTGGGCCTGCCCTGGCCACCAGGGTGGACAGATGTTCATGCGCCATCCGGCGGGCCGGCTGTTCTACGAGCACATGGGCGAAAACGTATTCCGCGATGACATCTGCAATGCGATGGTGTCGCTGGGCGACCTGTTGATCCACGAAGGTCCCGCGTTGGCCGCGCAGCAGGCCGCGGCGCGCGTGTTCCTGGCCGACCGGACGTACTTTGTGCTCAACGGCACCTCGGCTTCGAACAAAGTGGTCAATACCGCGCTGTTGACCAGTCGCGACATCGTCCTGTTCGACCGCAACAATCACAAGTCCAATCACCACGGCGCGCTGATCTTCGCCGGGGCGATTCCCGTCTACCTGCAGGCCGATCGCAACGGATTCGGCATGGTGGGTCCCATCGACTGGGATGCGTTCGACGAGCAGTCGATACGCGACAAGATCAAGCATCATCCGCGTCTCAAGGACACCGATGCCTGGAAGCGCGAGCGGCCGATACGCGTGGCCATCATCGAGCAATGCACGTATGACGGCACCGTGTACAACGCGAAGAAAGTGCTGGAGAAGATCGGCCATCTATGCGAATACATCCACTTCGACGAGGCATGGGCGGGCTTTGGCGCGTTCCACCCGCTGATGAAAGATCACTTCGGCATGAGCCTGTCGCTGACCGACAAGGACCCCGGCATCATCGCCACCCAGTCGACGCACAAGCAGTTGGCGGGCTTTTCGCAGGCCTCGCAGATCCATGTGCGCGACGCGCATATCCGCGAACAGGCATTTCGGGTGAACCACAAGCGCTTCAACGAGATGTTCATGCTGCAGGCGTCGACGTCACCGTTCTACCCGCTGTTTTCCAGCCTGGACGTCAACGCGCAGATGCACGCCGACAAGGCAGGGCGTGTGCTGTGGGATGACATGGTGCGGCTGGGCATCGAGGCCAGGAAGGCGATACGCCAGCGCTTCGCCGGCTTCCTCAATCCGTTCGTGCCGGACACGGTGAAGTACCAGGGTGAACGCATCAAGTGGGAAGACGTGCCCACCGATGTACTGGCCGTGGAACAGGAGTACTGGCAGCTCGACCCGCAGGAGACATGGCACGGCTATCGTCATCTGGGCGCCGATGCCGCGATGGTCGACCCGACCAAGCTGATGCTCACGACACCGGGCATCGATCCAAGGACGGGCGCATATGCCAGCAGCGGCATTCCCGCCACGGTCATTGCCAACTACCTGCGGGAAAACCACGTCATCCCGGAGAAGAACGATCTCAACAGCATCCTCTTCCTCATGACGCCGGCCGTGGGCGAGGGCAAGATGGCGATGTTGCTCGCGGCGCTGGAGCGCTTCCGCGACCACTACGACGAAGACCACCCGCTCGATCAGGTGCTGCCCGGCCTCTATCGCAAGTACCAGCAGCGCTACCGCGGCTACACCGTGCGTCAGGTCGCCCAGGAAATGCATGAGTTCTACGCATCAAAGAACGTCAAGGAATTGCAGCGCCTGAGCTTCCGCTACGAATCGTTCCCGGAACAGGCCATGTCGGCACGCGAGGCGAACGAAGCCCTCGTCAGCGGCCGCGTGGACTTCGTGCCGATGGACCAGGTCAAGGGCCGCATCGCAGCCACGCTCGCCCTGATTTATCCGCCGGGCATTGGCATCGTGATACCAGGCGAGCGCTACGACGATCGCGCCCAGCCCATGATCGACTACTTCCTGGCCTTCGAAGAAAGCTGCAACCGGTTCCCCGGTTTTTCCTATGAAGTGCAGGGTGTCTACCAGGTGCCTGAAGGCGACAGGGTGCGGTTCTATACGTACGTGGTGAGGGAGGGCTGAAGCAGAGGACGAAGTCGAAGGCCCTGATTGGCAATGCAATGCCAGGGAGGATTCCCAAGGCGCGTCGCCGGTTCAGCGTTGAGGCAGGTGTCTCTACTATGGCTGTAACCCTAAGGGGCCCGCTGGCGAATGGACCAAGGAGTCCGCCCTGAATTGCAGGGCGGTCCTTCGCATCGAGGAACCTGTTTTGACACTCATCTCTTCCTTCTTCCGCAAATATTCCATTTCGCCGCTGCCCATCCCCGCGCAGTGGTATGCGCTGCCGCTGCGGCTTATCGTTGGGTTTGGCTTCGTCGAGCACGGCTATGCCAAGCTGGCTCGCGGGCCGGAGGGTTTTATCGCGATACTGCATGCGATGGGCATGCCTTTCGCGGAGGTGTTGGGCTGGGCGACCATCGTGGTCGAGATCGTTGGCGGCCTGCTGGTTCTGTGCGGGGCGTTCGTGCCGCTTGCCGCCGTGCCCATGATTGCCGTGCTATTGGTGGCCATCGTCACGGTTCATCTGCCCAATGGCTTCAGTTCGATCAAGCTGATGTCCTACGATGCCGCTGGTGCACACTTTGGTCAGCCGGGATATGAGACCGACCTGCTTTATCTGGCGGCATTGATGGCACTGTGCATCGGCGGCGCCGGTCCGTTCTCGGTCGATGGTTTTCTACGCAGGCGGCAAGCTTACTGATTGCCTAGTCGAAGGACGCGTTGGCGCGCGAGGATCGTTGCATGACCGTTCCCACGAGGGGCCCTGAGCGGCTGGTGATCTTTTCCGATGGCGTGTTCGCCATCATCATCACCATCCTGGTGCTTGAGCTGCGTCCGCCTCACGAGGCATCGTTCGCGGCCTTGGGCAAGCTTTGGCCTGCGGGTGTCGCGTATGCGGTGAGCTATCTGTTTCTCGCGATCGTGTGGGTCAACCACCACCACGTGTGCCGCTACCTCGCCGAGGCCTCGCGCTCGTTGATATGGGCGAATTTTGCGCACCTGTTCAGCGTGTCCTTTGTGCCCTTTACCACGGCGTGGATCGCCGACACCGGCCTGGCACCGGTTCCTGTGCTGTTCTATGCCGTGGTCTTCGCCCTCATCAATGTCACCTACGTGATGCTGTGCATGGAGGCGATCGATCGACAAGGGGCGCACAAGGTCACGACCGCGGATCGGCGGGTGATGAGGATACGAGCGCTGGCCACCTTGGCCACCTTTGTGGCGGCCGCCGTCATCGCGCTTTGGCATCCCATCGCGGCGATGGTGCTCATTTGCCTCTGCCTGATCGTCTACTTGCGACCGGGCGCCTCCAGTCGGGCGTAGTGAGATAGAAGATCGGCGAGTAGGAGCGCACCCTGTGCGCGAACGCGGTGCCGAGAGGCACCGCAATCATCACTGCTCATCTCATCGTGTCGGCGGGTCGCGCACAGGGTGCGCTCCTACACGGGGCGGCGGGTCGCGCACAGGGTGCGCTCCTACACGGGTCGGTGGGTCGCGAACTCAGGGCATCAAGGCCTCTGATATGCGGATCGCAGGCGCACCCAGCGTGCCCTGAAGCGATCGATCAGCCAGCCGCTGCGTGTGCGGATTTGCAGCAGTTGTCGGCGCAATGCAGGCGGCGGCGCCAGGGGATAACCGAGCTTGCCGGCATCGTCGGCGAGAATCGCACTCAGTCGCTCGCGATCGCGCGCGGAGAGCGCGTGGGACGCGACATCCGCCGGGCGGCGATCCAGTTTTCCGGCCGCCTTGTTGCTGTCGAACGAGCTGTTGCTCGGCGTGGGTATGCCGTTGGCGGTTGGCTCGGTCATGACGGGCAGTGGCTGGATGCCGAGGAAGGAGGCCAATTGGCGGACCCCGCCTGCCGTGTCTTCGAGCAGGTCTTCATAGCGCACCAGCAGGTACGAGTCCGACGCCGGCTGATCGGAGCGACGGGCCGCCTCCCGGTACGACAAGCGCATCTGGCGCAGGATGCGTGCCTCTTCGCGCGATGGGAGGCCGGCATTGCGCAGGGCCTGGCAGCTCGACGCATAGACCGCGAAGGGATGGCGAACGACGTGGAGCATTTTCGCTTCAGGGAATTCGGCCATCAGGCGCGCCAGATGGCGCTCGTTGGTTGGCGTTTTCTCGACCCATCGGTGCAAAAGCGACTCGGCACCAAACCCGGTCGTGGCATGCGCATAGGCAAGCGCGATCGCGACCAGCGGCCAGGACGTGGTGCGAGGCGCGAGCCGCGACCTGACCAGGGGCCACCAGGCGAGCAGCGCACGACCGAATTCAACATAGGGTGAGTCTTCGGTCGACGAGCGGCCAAGCAGCCAGTAGGGCTGCTGGTTGATGGGGTTCGCCAGCCTGCGCAACCACTCGCAGCCAAGAAATGGCAGCCATCGATCCGGCTCCAGCCGTTTCAGGTGCCACGCGAAATTCGTCAGCATGGTGCCTTCGGCGGGCAGCACCGAGAGGGCGGGGTGATGGTCGAGTAGATCGCGTACCAGCGTCGTACCGCTACGGTGGGCGCCGAAAACGAACACGGGCCGACGCGCGATGTCGAACGCCCG
>NZ_JPLA01000025.1 GCF_001010355.1 Dyella japonica DSM 16301
CCCCTGTGCGCGACCAACCTACGAAGAGGTACACCCCAGCGCTGCGGTCGCGCACAAGGTGCGCTCCTACAAGGGTGCGCACGCCGTGGGGTGGTCAACATTGCCGGTCGGCTCTTTGTGGGAGCGCACCCTGTGCGCGACAGGCCTACGGAGCGATACACCCGGGCGTGGCAGTCGCGCACAGGGTGCGCTCCCACAGACAGCGGGGCACGTCAGCGCATGGGCTCTCGCCCCCAACTCCGCTATACTGCGCCCTCGCCGTGCCCCGGAGCCCCGGTTCCATGCACGCGCCGACGCTTATGCGCCCGTAGCTCAGCCGGATAGAGTAGTGGCTTCCGAAGCCATTGGTCGGGGGTTCGAATCCCTCCGGGCGCGCCATCTTCTGACCCTGTACCTGCTCCTGCGCGATGCGCCGAGCGGGTCGCTATGGCTATTGGCCGCTGGCATCGCGATGCCTCATGCGTTCCAATGAGCCGCCATGGACACGAGTAGCAAGCCGTGCAGCGACCCGAGGTAAAGGCCTTCTTCGACGAGTCGACCAACACCTTCAGCTACGTCGTGGCTGATCCGGCGACGCGCAAGGCGGCGGTGATCGACAGCGTGCTGGATTACGACGCCGTCTCCGGGCGCACGCGGCGCGATTCGGCCAACGCCATGATCGACTTCGTCAAGGCACAGGGGCTGGAGCTCGAATGGGTCATCGATACCCATGTGCATGCGGATCATCTTTCCGCGGCGCCCTACGTGCAGTCCGTGCTTGGCGGCAAGCTGGCCATTGGCGAGCATATCCGTGAGGTGCAGGAGACGTTCGGCAAGATCTTCAACGCCGGCGCGGCGTTCCAGCGCGACGGCAGCCAGTTCGATCATCTGTTCAAGGACGGCGAGCGTTATCGCGTCGGCGGCATCGAGGCGGTGGCGATGCATACGCCGGGTCATACGCCGGCGTGCATGACGCACGTGATCGGCGATGCGGCGTTCGTTGGCGACACCTTGTTCATGCCGGACTACGGCACGGCACGCTGCGATTTTCCCGGCGGTGATGCGCGCACGCTATACCGATCCATCCAGCGGATATTCACCCTGCCGGACGAAACGCGCGTGTTCCTGTGCCACGACTACAAGGCGCCGGGTCGCGACGTCTTCTCGCATGAAACCACGGTGGGTGATGAGTGCCGGGCCAACATCCATGTGCGGGCAGGCAGCGATGAGGAGGACTTCGTGCGCATGCGCAGCACGCGCGATGCCACGCTCCCGATGCCGCGACTGCTGCTCCCGGCGGTGCAGGTGAACATGCGTGCGGGTCGTTTGCCGCCGTCGGAAGACAACGGCACCAGCTATCTGAAGATACCGCTTGACACCTTGTGAGCTTTGTAACTGTCGCTCAGCGCGAGCCCTGCGAGTGACATAGCTGCTTCTCGAAGGCCTTCACCTGCTGATCGGCCTTGTCGCGCGCGATGCCGTCGCGCTGCTGCAGCTTGCCCGATAGATATTCGGCATTGCCTTCGGCGATTCTCAAATCGTCCGCCGTGAGCTTGCCCCAGTGCTGCTTGATCTGGCCGCCGGGCTGCTTGCCACGGCCCTGGATAGTGGCCTTTTTCAAGGTGAGTCCTCGATGGATGGCCCATCGTGCAGTGCGTATCGCAAGACCATTCAAGCAAGCCACGGGTTAAGTGCACGTGCCATCCATGTTGTCGCCTTGGCCGGAATTCACCCCCTCTGAAGGCCGCTGAGACGGCATTCGCATTGCGTCGACACGCCGGATGCGTCGATGCTGTCTCGGACGCTCCCGCGACGAAGGGGACGGGCTGCCTGGTTCCTGCCTGGGTCGTGGGTGTCTGCGGGCCGATGTGCCCGCCATTCAACTTCAAGGAGGGTCGCGACTATGAGTTCCATCCTGCATCGGGGCGTCAGCCGCACAGGCTGGTTGCTGGTGTTCTACGGCGTCATCTCCATCCTGTTCGGCATCAGCGCGCTGGTGTGGCCCGGCGGCACGGTGATTGCGCTGACCTGGGCGTTTGGTGTGATGGCGTTGGCGGAAGGCATCATCAGCGTGTTCGCCTTGTTCAATCGCCACCTGGCGATGTCGCGCGGCTGGCTGATCGTCTATGCGATCGCCTCCATTGTGTTTGGACTGCTGGCGATCTGGCATCCCCTGGCCGTGGTCAACGTGCTGCTGCTGTTCCTGGCGGCGTGGCTGATCGTGGCGGGCATCTACCGCATCGTGTTCGCCATCCGCGTGCGCAAGGAGATCACCGGCGAGTGGATGATTGCCTTGAGTGGCGTGCTGGCCATCCTGCTGGGCGGTCTGTTCGCCGCCTATCCGGTGGCCGGCCTGCTCACCGTGGCGATCTGGATCGGCGTGGCTGCGCTGGTCTACGGCGTGCTGCAGGTGATCGCAGGCATACGCGTGCACAAATGGAAGCGTGCCTTGTAGCCCTCCCGCGCAGCCACAAAAAAGGCGCCGTAAAGGCGCCTTTTTCTTGCGCAACCACCGGCCTAGCTGCGTACTTCGAAATCTTCCGACGCCACGGGCCTGCCATTGAGCGAGATCACCACCTTGTACTTGCCCTTGGGCCACGCATTGGGGTTCTGCACCTTGAACGTGGTGATCGCGGGGCCGTCGGTGGCGATGGATTCGCTGGTGCTGCTGAAGGCCTCGTCCTTGCCGTCGACGTAGCTCCACTTGGCGTTCAAGGTGGCGTTGTCGGTGGTGCCGATGGTGGCCACACTGGCGTAGATGGCCTGGTCTTCCGGCGCGAAACGACGCTGTTCCTTGCTGATGGCATGTGCCGCGTCGACCTGGCTGCCCAGGGTGACGGCGGCCACCTTGATCTCGCCGCCGGTCTGGATGCTGGCCGACTTTCCGGTGGTCTCCGCGGGTGCGGGCGCCGTGCTGGTTGGCGATGGCGCGCTCGACGGCGCCGGCATCGGCGTACTGGCCGAGGGTGCCGGGGCGGCAGGCGCGGGGGCGCTGGACGCTGGCGCCGTGGGCGTGGTGTTGGAGGCTTCCTGGTTCTTGCCGCACGCGCTCAGCACTAGCAGTCCGGCAAGGGTCGCGCAGTACAAAGCCGTCTTACGTGGCTGGATATTCATGACTGACCCCGTGGCTGGTGGCGGACACGCACCCGGCGGATGATGCCGGGCGCCTTGCCAGTGGGAGGCTAGCTTCCACGGTCTGAAGCTGCGATTACCGTGGTTTTCTGCATCCACGCCGCCTTCACGATGGGCTTACTGGCGTGCACCGCGCGGATTGCCGGGACGCTCGCTGCCGGTGCTGCGATAAGGGTTGATGTCCAGGCCGCCGCGCCGCGTATAGCGCGCATAGACGCTCAGATGCTGCGGGCGGCAGCGTTCCATCACGTCCACGAAAATCCGCTCCACGCACTGCTCGTGGAATTCGTTGTGGTTGCGGAACGAAACCAGGTAGCGCAGCAGGCCGGCATGATCGATCGGCGCGCCGCGGTAATGGATCTGCACGCTGCCCCAGTCGGGCTGGCCGGTCACCGGGCAATTGGAACGCAGCAGGTTGGAGACCAGGCTTTCCTCGACCACGGGGGCATGCTCGTTGGTCATCAGATAATCCGCACGCGGCGGACCGTAGTCGTCGATCTCGATGGCCAGCTCATCCACCAGCGTGCCCGGTAGATCGGTGACGGCATGGCCGCGCGCCTGCGCGTGGCTCAGCGTCACTTCCACCGGGGCGCCGGCGGCGGCCGAGAGATCGCGCACGAGGATGGCCGCCAGGGCGTCGCCGCCGGCCATGCGCTCCTGCGAGAAGCCATTGAGATAAAGCTTGAACGACTTCGACTCGATGATGTTGGGCGAGCTGGCCGGTACGCGGAATTCGGCCAGCGCCACCACCGGCTTGCCACGCATATCCAGCCAGGACAGCTCGTAGGCGTTCCAGACGTCCTCGCCGTGGAACGGCAGGGGCTCGGCGACGCCGATCTCGTCGCGCTTGGCCTGGCGCGGGATGGGGAACAGCAGGGCAGGGTCGTAGCGGTCGGCGTAGACCGTGGTCTTGCCGAGCGGGGAATGTTCGGGGGTACTCATGGCGCCATTGTACCGCCTCGGGGGCGCGGCCCTGGACCGATCCGCATGAAGCTGCGCCGCCGTCCATGACCACTGACCCGGTTCATCCGCCGCCCCACTGCCTATATTGTCGGGTGGAATGCTGGGGAATCCCGAGGAAAACGCCTGATGAAGAAACTCGTCCTGGGCTGCGCCATAGCGGCGGGCCTGCTTGCGGCTGGCGCCCGCTGCGCGCCCGCCTTCGCCGACGGCACGGACGCCGCGTTCGATCCCCAGGCGCTGTTTGCGCCGCTCGTACTGCCCGACGCGCCCAACGCGTTCCGCGACGGCGCCGGCAAGCCGGGGCCCCAGTTCTGGCAGAACCGCGTGGACTATGCGATCCAGGCAGACATCGACCCGGCCTCGCACACGCTGCGCGGCGATGAAACCATCACCTATACGAACCGCAGCCCCGATGCGCTGGACGTGCTGTGGGTGCAGCTGGACCAGAACATCTATCGCCGCGATTCGCGCGGCACGCTCTCCTCGCCGCGTCCGCGCAACGATTTCACCGACGGCTACCAGATCGAAGCGGTGGAGGTGGACGGCAAGCCCGTGCACTTCCTGGTCGACGATACGCGCCTGCGCGTGGACCTGGGCCAGGCGCTGGCCGGCAACGGCAAGCAGGCCAAGCTGCGCATCCGCTATCACTACACCGTGCCGGGCACCTGGGGCGGCCGCACCGCCGTCACGCCCACCAAGAACGGCGACATCTACGAGATCGCCCAGTGGTTCCCGCGCATGGCCGTCTACGACGATCTGCGTGGATGGGATACGCAGCCTTACCTCGGCTCGGAGTTCTACCTCGAATATGGCGATATCGATTACGCCGTCACCGTGCCGTGGAATTACCTCGTCGCCGGTTCCGGCGCGCTGACGAACCCCACCGAGGTGCTCACTGCCACGCAGCAGAAGCGCCTCGCACAGGCGGCGCAGAGCGACAGCACGGTGATGATCCGTTCGCCGCAGGAGGTGAACGACCCCGCCAGTCGCCCGAAGCAGAGCGGCACGCAGACCTGGCGCTTCCACATGGAGCACACCCGCGACGTGGCCTTCGCCGCATCGCCGGCCTTCGTGTGGGATGCCGCGCGCATCAACCTGCCTGATGGCAAGCATGCGCTCGCCATGTCGGTGTATCCGCAGGAAGGCGTGGGCAAGGACCAGTGGAATCGCTCCAGCGAATACGTCAAGGGCGCGATCGAGCACTTCTCCTCGAAGTGGTATCCGTATCCGTGGCCGGTGGCGGTCAATCTTGGTGGCCACGGCGCGGGCATGGAATATCCGGGCATCGTGTTCGACGGCTACGACGACAAGGGCCCGATGCTGTTCTGGATCACCGCGCACGAAATCGGCCACACCTGGTTCCCGATGGTGGTGGGCTCCAACGAACGCCGCAACGCCTTCATGGACGAAGGCTTCAACACCTTCATCGACGTGTATGCATCGGACGCGTTCAACAAGGGCGAGTTCGCGCCCAAGCGCGATGGCGAGTACGCGCCCAAGGGCGGCAATCCGGTCGACGAGATCCTGCCGCTGCTGGCCGATGCCAATGCGCCCACGCTGATGGCGCCTGCCGATTCAGTTGCGGAGAAGTACCGCCACCCGGTGAGCTACTTCAAGGGCGCGCTGGGCCTGGTGCTGTTGCGCGAGCAGATCCTGGGTCCGGAGCGCTTCGATCCGGCCTTCCGCAAATACATCGCTACCTGGGCGTATCACCATCCCACGCCGTCGGACTTCTTCCGCTTCATGAGCAGCGAAGCGGGCGAGGATCTGTCGTGGTGGTGGCGCGGCTGGTACCTCAACAACTGGCAGCTGGACATGGGCATCAGCGCGGCCAGCTATGTCGACAACGACCCGGCCAAGGGCGTGCAGGTGACGCTGGCCAGCAAGCAGAAGCTGGTGATGCCCGCGACGCTGCGCATCGACTATGCCGACGGCAGCCACGAAGACGAGCGCGTGCCGGTGGAAGCATGGCGGCAGAGTGCGACGCCGAAGCTGGCGTTGCATACGACGAAGAAGATCGCGAAGCTCACGCTGGATCCGGAGCATAAGTTGCCGGATGCGGATCGGGGGAATAACAGTTACGCCATGCCGTGACAGGAACGCCGGACTTCACTAGCTCGTCATCCCGGCGGAAGCCGGGATCCAGCGCCTTATCCACGCGATAAAGCTAAGGCGCTGTATTCCGGCTTTCGCCGGAATGACGGAGTGGAGGACTGGACCGGGCCGTTGAACTCGAACACAAAAGACACCGAAGACCATGACCATCGGCAAGCGTCCCCTCTCAATCGCCGTCCTTCTCGCCCTCGGCTGCCTCGGCACTGCGCACGCAGCATCCGACGACACCTCCCGCTGGAAGACCCAATCCGCCGCCGTCACCATCACCCGCGACGACTGGGGCATCGCCCACGTGCACGGCAAGACCGATGCCGACGCCGTGTTCGGCATGGCTTATACCCAGGCCGAAGACGACTTCAACCGCGTCGAGACCAACTACCTCAACTCGCTGGGCTGGCTCGCGCAAGCCGAAGGCGCGCAGGCGATCTGGTCCGATCTGCGCCAGCAGCTGTGGATTGATCCGGTCGAGTTGAAGCAGCAGTACGCGAAGAGTCCGGCGTGGCTGCGCGTGCTGATGGACGCCTGGGCCGATGGCCTCAACTATTACCTCGCCACGCATCCGGACGTGCATCCGCGCGTCATCACGCATTTCGAGCCGTGGATGGCGCTGAGTTTCAGCGAGGGCAGCATCGGCGGCGATATCGAGCGCGTGTCGTTGAAGGATCTGCAGGCGTTCTACGGAAAATCCAGCGATGCCGTGGCCTTCGTCGACACGCCGTCGAGCTGGGCCGAACCCACTGGCTCCAACGGCATCGCCATCGCGCCGAAGCTCACCGCCGATGGCCATGCCTTGCTGCTGATCAATCCGCACACCTCGTTCTTCTTCCGTTCCGAGCTGCAGATGAGCAGTGATGCGGGACTCGACGTGTACGGCGCCGTGACCTGGGGCCAGTTCTTCATCTACCAGGGCTTCAACAAGCACATCGGCTTCATGCATACCTCGACCACCGCCGACGTGGTGGACGAATTTGCCGAAACCATCGTGCATGACGGCGGCAAGCTCGGCTATCGCTACGGCAAGGACGTTAGGCCGGTCACCGCCAGGCCGATCACCGTGCGTTACCGCAAGGCCGATGGTTCGATGGCGCAGCGCACGTTCACCACCTATGTCACCCATCACGGCCCGGTCGTGCGCGCGGAAGGCGACAAGTGGATCGCCACCGCGCTGATGAACAAGCCGATGGAAGCACTGGAGCAAAGCTGGCTGCGCACCAAGGCCAGCGACTTCGCCAGCTTCATGAAGATCGCCGAGCTCAAGGCCAACTCGTCCAACAACACCATCTTTGCCGATGACAAGGGCGAGATCGCGTACCTGCATCCGCAATTCATCCCCAAGCGCGACAACCGTTTCGATTACACCAAGCCGGTCGATGGCAGCGATCCGGCGACGGACTGGCAGGGACTGCTGCCGCTGGATGCCGCCCCGCATCTGCTCAATCCCGCCAACGGCTGGATCATGAACACCAACAACTGGCCGTACTCCGCGGCCGGCCCCGACAGTCCCAAGCGCGAGAACTATCCGCGCTATATGGACAGCGTCGGCGAGAATCCGCGCGGCATCCACGCCACCATGGTGTTGACGGACAAGCGCGACTTCACGCTGCCCTCGCTGATCACCGCGGCGTTCGATTCGTATCTGCCGGCGTTCGCGCGGCAGGTACCGATCCTGCTCAAGGACTACGACGCGCTGCCCGCCAACGATCCGCTGAAGAAGCAACTCGCCGGCCCGATCGCCTTGCTGCGCGGCTGGGACTATCGCTGGGGCATCGCCTCCATGCCCACCTCGCTGGCGGTGTTCTGGGGCGATACCTTGTGGGACAAGGTCGACAAGTCCGATGTATCCGAAGGGCTCTCCGTCTACGACATCATGGCCGAGCGCGCGGGGCCCCAGGCACGTCTGCAGGCGCTGGTGGAAGCGTCGGACCGTCTGCAAAAGGACTTCGGCAGCTGGGGCGTGCCGTGGGGTGAAGTCAATCGCTACCAGCGCATCAACGGCGACATCCAGCAGCCGTTCGACGACAGCAAACCCAGCATCCCGGTGCCGTTCACCTCATCGCGCTGGGGCTCGCTTGCCTCCTTCGGCGCGCATCGCTGGCCCGGTACGCGCCGCTACTACGGCACCAGCGGCAACAGCTTCGTCGCCGCGGTGGAGTTTGGCGACAAGGTGCGCGCGCGTGCCATCACGGCAGGCGGCGAGAGCGGCCATCCGACATCGCCGCACTTCAACGATGAGGCCGAGCGTTACACCACCGGCAATCTGCGTACGGTGTATTTCTGGCCTGAAGACCTGCAGGGCCACATCGAGCGCACCTACCATCCCGGGTCGTAATTAAGTTCGATAGGCGCAAGCGCGACGCCTACATGCATCGCTTGTGTGAGCTTGCTCACATAAGCGATGTCTACCTACGCCGGTGACGGCAATTATTTGCGATTCCTTCACCGGTGCCATGGGTCAATGCTGGGGTCGCCGATGGATGCGACGTGGCTGCGTGAGGGGATACGAAACGCGCGCCACCCATGAGAGAGCTACGTTGCCGGCTACCCTGGGGGCCGCCGGCGCGGTGAGCGTTTGCGTTGGATTCTGGGGTTACCGGTTTCGTTGAATCGCTGCGTTACGCGCGGCGCGGGTTGGCTTTGTCTTCGCGGCGGGTCATGGATGACTCCCGCGTCGCCGTAATCATCAACGTCGAAGGCTCGACGCATCGAGGCGCCGCCACGGTGGGATTCCGACAGGAGGTCACGGGATCACTTCGACCCAAACCAAGCATGGGGAGTTCGAATGGAACGTCATACTCACAAGCGCTGGCTGGTGGTTTCCCTGTTGATGGCATTGTCCGCATCGGCGTCTGCCGCCGATTTCGGCACGTCGCCGCCGCCTTCGGCCAATTTCGACGTCAGTCCGCTGCAGAGCGATCAGAGCTACAGCGGTTTCATCATCACGTACAAGGACGGCAGCGCCGAACGCGGCAACGCCGCCGTCGCGGTGCAGAACGTGGGCGTCGCCGTATCGCGCGCGAAACTGGGCGCGGGAACGCTTGCCGCGCCGCGTGCACTCACGGTGCGCTACGCGCGCAGGCTGGCCACCGGTGCCGATCTGGTGCATACCGATCGCGCACTCTCGGCGAGCGAGGCGGCGACGCTGATCAAGCAGATCGCCGCCGATCCCGCGGTCTCCTATGTGGAACCGGAATACATGCTCAAGCGCGTGGATGGCATTCGCCCGCAAGGCGCCGCCACTTTCACGGTGCCCAACGATCAGTACTACGGCGCCTATCAGTGGGATTACCTGGCACCCAGCGGCGCGAGCTTCTTCGACAACACGCTCAACGCCAACGTCGCCAACTGGGGCGCGGCCAATATCCAGCAGGCGTGGACGCTGGCCGATGGCACCGGCGTGACGATCGCCAGTCTCGATACCGGCGTCACCAATCATCCGGACCTCAATCTCTCGCTCGCCAACGCCGGCTATGACTTCATCACCAGCGCCGCCGTGTCGGGCCGCTCCACCAACGGTCGCGTGGCCGGCGGCTGGGACACCGGCGACTGGACCACGGCCAACCAGTGCGGCGCGGGTCAGCCCGCCGAGAGCAGCAGCTGGCACGGCACGCACGTGTTCGGTACCGCGGGTGGCGAGATCACCAACAACAGCACGGGCATGGTCGGCACCGCCTTCAGCGCGCAGGTGGTGCCGGTGCGCGTGCTGGGTCATTGCGGTGGCTCCAACGCCGACATTGCCGATGCCATTACGTGGGCGTCGGGCGGCAGTGTCTCCGGCGTGCCGGCCAATGCGCATCCGGCCCAGGTGCTCAGCCTGAGCCTGGGTGGATCGGGCACCTGCCCCGCGAGCAGTGCGCTGGGCAAGGCGATCACCGGCGCGATCGGTCGCGGCGCCAGCGTGGTGGTGGCCGCTGGCAACAGCAACGCCAATGCGGCGAACTTCTCGCCGGCCAGCTGCGCTGGTGCCGTCGTGGTGGCCGCCACCGGCGTCACCAGCACGCGTGCGTATTACTCCAACTACGGTTCGATCGTGACCCTGGCTGCACCCGGCGGCGGCGTCTACAAGAACGACGCCTCGAGCGGCACCCAGGCCACCACCGGCTTCATCTGGTCCACCATCAATGCCGGCACCACCACGCCGACCACGGCAACCTATGGCGGCATGGCCGGCACCTCGCAGGCGACGCCGCACGTGGCGGGCGTGGTGGCGCTGATGCAGAGCTATCGTCTTGCGCTCGGCAAGGCCCTGCTGACACCGGCGAAGGTCACCCAGCTGCTGAAGTCCTCGGCCACGGTGCCGCACGTCACGCCCAGCGGCAGCAAGCCGATCGGTGCCGGCATCGTCAACGCCTATGCCGCCGTGCAGGCGGCCGGCAGCCAGCCCTGATCGACGGCGGGACCGATGTTCCCCGCATCGGTCCCGTTTTCTGGTGGTCTGGCATGCGCCATCCGTCACGGGTGACGGATCGGCGTTTTACGGTAAGGTGCCGACAGGGGGATATCGCAAGATCGTGGCGCAATGCGCGGCGTCGGGCTGTCCGCCCACCGTCATCGTCATTGCCCACGGAGATGCTCCATGCGTTTGCTGCCCCTGTTTTCCGCCATCGTCCTAGGCCTGGGTTCGGTCGCTGCCGCGTCGGCAGACGATGCACCGGCACCGGCACCAACGCGTGTTGCCGTGCGTGCCGCGCATCTCGTCGACGTCAAGGCGGGCACCGTGCGCGACAACCCGCTGGTGATCATCGAAGGCGAGCGCATCACCGAAGTGCGCTATGACGGCCAGGTGCCGGCAGGCATCAACGTGATCGACCTGGGCAGCGCCACGCTGCTGCCCGGCCTGATCGACTGCCACGTGCATCTCACCGGCGACCCGGGCGAGGTGAAGGGCGATTACTACGAGGCCGTGCTCAAGCGCGGTTCGATTGATTCGGCGATCCTCTCGCCCATCTATGCCAGGCGCACGCTGGATGCCGGCTTCACCACGGTGCGCAACCTGGGTGCGCCCGACTATGTGGACGTGGCCCTGCGCAATGCGATCGATCGCGGCGACATCGCCGGTCCGCGCATGCTGGTGTCCGGTCCGCCGCTGGGCGCCACCGGCGGCCATGCCGACGACACCACCGGCTTCTCGCCGTTGATCGAATTCCACGGCGTCGAAGGCGTGGCTGACGGCGTCGATGCCATCCGTCACCGCGTGCGCGAAAACGTCAAGAACGGCGCCGACGTGATCAAGTTCATGGCCAGCGCCGGCGTGCTCAGCGCAGAGGCTTCGGTCGGTGCACCGCAGTACTCGCAGGAAGAAATGAACGCCGTGGTGGATGAAGCGCATCGCTGGGGCAAGAAGGTCGCCGCGCATGCGCACGGCGCCGAGTCGATCAAGATGGCCATCCGCGCCGGCGTGGACTCGATCGAGCACAGCAGCATGATCGACGAGGAAGGCCTCAAGCTGGCCAAGCAGCACGGCACCTATCTGGATTTCGACGTCTACAACGACGACTACATCTTGAGCGAATACGCCAAGAAGGGCTTCCCGGCCAGCACGGTGGAGAAGGAGCGGCTGGTGGGCCGCCTGCAGCGCGAGAATTTCCAGCGCGCGGTGAAGGCCGGCGAAAAGATGGCCTTTGGTACCGACGCCGGCGTCTATCCGCACGGCTGGAACGCCAAGCAGTTCGCGGTGATGACCCACTGGGGCATGACGCCGATGCAGGCGATCCAGGCGGCCACCGTCAACGCCGCCGATCTGCTCGGCATGACCGGCAAGGTGGGCGCGGTGGCGCCGGGCTATTACGCCGACCTGGTGGCGGTGAGCGGCGATCCGATCAACGATGTTGCGCAACTGGAACACGTGGGCTTCGTGATGAAGGGCGGCGCCGTCGACAAGAACGAGATCAAGCGCTGATCCGTAGCGCGTTTGTGGCAACCTTCGCGGGACGTGGATGTTACTCAGGCTAAGCTTGCGTATCGCTCAACCCGTCCCCGAGGTGTGCCATGGAAGTTCGTCAGCCTGTCCCTCCCTTCACGGCCGAAACGGCGGCGCAGAAAGTGCGCCTTGCCGAAGACGGCTGGAACAGTCGCGACCCGGTGAAGGTCTCGCTGGCGTACTCGCCCGATACCTACTGGCGCAATCGCGCCGAGTTCGTGCATGGCCGTGAGGAGGCGCAGGCCTTCCTCGCCCGCAAGTGGAATCGCGAACTCGACTATCGCCTGATCAAGGAACTGTGGACCTTCGCCGGCAACCGCATTGCCGTGCGCTTTGCGTACGAATGGCACGACGACTCCGGCCAGTGGTACCGCAGCTATGGCAACGAGAACTGGCAGTTCGATGAGAACGGCTTGATGACGCATCGCCATGCCTCCATCAACGATATGCGCATTGCCGAATCGGAGCGCAAGTATCACTGGCCGCTCGGTCGCCGTCCGGACGATCATCCCAGCCTGAGCGACCTGGGCTTCTGAGCGCCGTTTCCATCCATCGATCACGTCAAGGAGGCCACTGATGAGCCATGCGGATAGCGGCATCAACCTGGATGCCGAACCCAGCGGCGAAGGCTGCGTCGAATGTCTCAAGGCCGGCGGCTGGTGGCTGCATCTGCGCCGTTGCGCGCAATGCGGCCATATCGGCTGCTGCGACAGTTCTCCCAGCCAGCACGCCAGCAAGCACTTTCATGAAACCGGCCATCCGGTCATCGCCAATTTCGAGCCGGACGATCCCTGGTTCTACGACTTCCGTACGCGCCGGGCCTACGACGGCCCCGAGCTGCGTCCGCCCCATTACCACCCTCTGGATCAACCCACGCCAGGACCTCAAGGCAAGGTGCCAAGGAACTGGGAAGATCTCCTGCATTGAACACCACCCGCGCTTCCAGGCACGGGCCTGGCGCGGCCACATCGACGATGGATACGACCCCATGAACGACAGCAACGCACTGACCGCCGGCATCGATCATGTGGGTCTGACGGTGAGCGACATCGAGCTTTCCCGCGCGTTTTTTGTGCAATGCCTGGGCTGGCGGGTGGTCGGTGGCAACCCCGGGTATCCGGCCGTGTTTGTGTCCGACGGTACCTCCGTGCTGACGCTGTGGCAGGTCGATGGCGCGGATGGCCACCAGTCGTTCGACCGGCGCAAGAACATCGGCCTGCATCATGTCGCGCTCAAGGTCGCCAGCGAGGAAGCGCTGCATGCGCTGTTCGCCAGGGTGGCCGGGTGGCCCGGGGTGGAAGTGGAGTTTCCACCGGAGGCCGTGGGAAACCTGGGCAATATGCACGGCTTCGTGCGCGAGCCGGGCGGCACGCGGGTGGAGTTTCGCTACAGCGTGCCGGCCTAGCCGGCGGCGCGCACGCGCTTGCCGTTGCCCGTATTCCACGGGAGACTGGGCCACGCGCTGATACCAGCGCGCAGCGCTGCACGCACACGGGACAGGCAATGAACGAACACGTGGACTTTCCGGACGACGAGAACGGCGACGTGCTGCGGCAGATGGCCGAGCAGGGCGACGACCTCTCGGTGGCGCGCGAAATCGATTTCTCGGTGATCTTTCCCACCGAAGAAGCCGCGCTGAAGTTCGCGGTGCTATTGCTCAGGAACGGCCAGAAGGTGTCCTTCTCCGAGTACGAAGGCGACGAGGAACGTCCGTGGGAAGTGCAAGCCCATCCCTTCATGGTGCCCACGCACGACAACATCAGCGGCTATGAAAGCCTGCTCGCCAGCGAGGCAGAATCGATGGGTGGCGTCAATGATGGCTGGGGCTGCGTGGTGCAGGAATAGGGCGAAGCGGGCCGCACTTAGTGCGAAAGCGTGTGATCAATCGCGGCAACCGCTGGCCGCTCAGCATGTTCCTCGCGCGGCACTCGTTGGATAGCCGCACGCGCCGTGTGGCCGGTATGGGCCTGGCGGCGTTCGCTGGTGTGATGATGAAACGCCAGCGCGGCGGCGCGGACATCGGGTGGCGCATAGCGGAGATCGCAATCGGCGTTGGTGTTCGCGCTTAGCGACAACATCAGGGCGAGCATAAGCGTGCGTGGCATGGGAACCTCCGTGGCACTCGGAGGTTCCCATGAGGTGAGCGACGGCGGCCATCCGGTTCTTGTCATGGGCGACATGTCGCTCGAACCGCACGGACTAGAACTTGCTGTGCTCCACCTGCCGCTCACGGCGCATCAGCGTCCATTCCGCATGTTCGGTCAGCGCGGCATCGCCCAGCGAGCGCAGGATGCCGCGCTTCTCCGCGGGATCGTCGGTGCGGTCGAGCGCCGCGCGGGCGCCGCTGAAAATACGCTGCATGAAGCGGTATTGCCGGATGAGTTCCTTGTCCGCCTTGCGGTACGCGTAGGCTTCGCGCACGGCGGCAACAATGGACAGCACGGCCATGATCACCACCAGCGTGTTCTTGATGTCTTCGGGCAGCTTGAGCGCAAAGATCGCAAGAAAGACGCTGATGGCGATGCCCGTCCACAGGCTGATCGAGCCCACTGTTTCGG
Organism: Dyella japonica DSM 16301; assembly: GCF_001010355.1. Taxonomy (GTDB): domain Bacteria; phylum Pseudomonadota; class Gammaproteobacteria; order Xanthomonadales; family Rhodanobacteraceae; genus Dyella; species Dyella japonica. The sequence continues at coordinate 14,665 of NZ_JPLA01000025.1, forward strand.
TCAGATGGTGCAGGCCCGCACTCTCCAGCGTCTTGCACTCGAAGTAATGGAGCTGGCCCGAGCGGCCAGGTTCGCCCACCCATTCGTTGATGACCTGGGTCAGCGCGTCCGGCTCGGGTTTGGCCGGTGGCTGCAGGCCCACGGCGCGCATCACGTTGCGGATCCAGCCTAGCTCGATGTTCTGCTTCTGCAGGAAGTTGTCGTGGGCAAACTCGTGGTCCGTGTCCTTGGAGATGCCGGCGCGACGCCAATACAGCTGGATGCGCAGGCCCTCGGCGAGTGCGCGGTAGTCGAGATACTTGCGGTGCCATTCGCGCCGACGCGCGAGCGCAGCGACGATGCCGCCTGCCGCAAACAGCAGCAGGAAGAAGTAGATCATGTTGTTCTGTTGGGTGAGGTGGGCATACAGCGTGAACGCGATACCCATCAGCGCTGCCAGCGTATAGGTCACGCGCAGCGCCAGCAGCACGCGCTTGCGAAAATGCATGGCCAGCCAGTCGGCGCATCGAAACAGCCGGTCGACGGCTTGCGTGCTTTCGCTGGGTGATACGCCATGTTCGTCAGCCGCCGCATCGATCTGCGGCGCGTAGGTCTCGCAATCCTCGTTGAACTCGACCATGTGGCGGATCATCAGGTCGAACTCTTCCGGCGGCTCGGCCTCCAGCGACACATGGTCGCCGGTGCGCCAGAGCGTCTGCAGCGCGGTGAGGCCTTCGGCGACCGAACCCTGCGCGCCTTCGCGCGAACAGACAATGTGATACAGCAAGTGCTCGTCGCCGCCGCTGAGGATGTGCCGCGCCTGGCGCGGATGTTCGATGATGCCGGGCAGCGAGCCGTGCAGGTAATACTTCACGATCTGCGCCGTGCCGCCGAGCCGGCCGGAATCCTTGCCGTCCCAGATCGACACCAGGATGTGGGCGTGACTGGCAATGAATACGCCGGCCTTCGCATATTGGCGATTGCGCGCTTCGCCGTGTGCCTGCAAGGCCTCGCGCGACTGGCTCTTCAGCAGCGGCAGGCGGATGACATCGGCGCGTTGGAAGAGCTCATCGAATCCCTCGCGCACCGCGGGCTCGGCGAAGTCTTCGACATACATCTCGCGCGGCAAGGGCAGTGGAACCACCAGGCGTGCGCCCGCCGCCAACGCTTCGCTCGCGAATAGCTGATCGCCGCCTTCGGCCAGTGCGGACAGGGCTACCAGCGACAGCGACGGGTAGTCGCGCTTGAGCGATGCAAAGAAAGCCTGCAGGCGTTGCCGTATCGGCTCGATTTCAGCCGCGGCGATGTTGCGATGGCTGGTGACGCCGACCACCAAGGGTGTCATGGCAACCTCCGCGCGAGCCACGGTCCGGACCAGCGAACGCGTGGTGTGTCCGTTGTGGCAGGGCAAGGTTCGCCCCGACGAGAAGGGCGCGTGAAGGCCCGCTCGTTCCCCTCGGCGAAAACAAACGCAGCCTACCTCAAAATGTGATGTGCATCACATTCTTGATATCATGGCGGGAGGTGGCGAGGGGGCGAAGGCCACCCGTTCCAGCCTGGCTCCGTGCAGGCTGGTCAGCGGTTGCGGACGTTCCCGGCCAGGAAGGCCATGGCCTTCCTCGGGAGTGCACGGCGTCATGAAGCAGCCTGCAGCAGCCCCGGCATGCCGGTACCGCGCCTTCATCAGTTATAGCCACCGGGATGCCTCCTGGGCGGGCTGGCTGCACAAGGCGCTGGAAACCTATCGCGTGCCGTCGCGCCTGGTGGGCAAGCAAACGGCTGCCGGCGTGACGCCGCGGCGACTCGCGCCGATCTTCCGCGATCGCGACGAACTGGCCAGCGCCACCGACCTTGGCAGCGAGGTGCATGAGGCGCTCGCGCAATCGGCCAACCTCATCGTGATCTGCTCACCGCACTCGGCCAGCTCGCATTGGGTGCAACAGGAAGTGCTCGCCTTCAAGCGGCTGGGACGCAGCGCCAACGTCTACTGTCTGATCGTGGCCGGCGAGCCGAACGCGAGCGAGCGCGTCGATCAGGCCGATCAGGAGTGCTTCGTGCCGGCCTTGCGCTTTCAGCTCGACGCCGATGGCGAACTGGGCGGCGAGAAGGCCGAGCCGATCGCCGCGGATGCGCGCGCGTCGAAGGATGGGCGTCGCAACGCCAAGCTGAAACTGATTGCCGGCATGCTGGCGATCAGCTTTGACAGCCTCAAGCAGCGCGAACTGCAACGGCGCAATCGACGCCTGAGCATGATCACCGCGGCCGCACTGGTGATCGCCGCGGTGACGGCATCGCTGGCGATCGTGGCCATGCAAGCGCGCCACGCCGCCGACGTGGCGCGGGTGGCTGCCGAGCGTCGACAGCGCCAGGCGGAAGACCTGATCGACTTCATGCTGGGCGACCTCAACGACAAGCTGCACCGCATCGAGCACCTGGACATCCTGGAAGATGTCGACAACAAGGCGATGAAGTATTTCGCCGCCATGCCCACCACCGACGTCACCGAGCAGGCGCTGGTGCAACGGGCCAAGGCGCTGGAGCGCATCGGCGCGGTGCGGGAAGAACAAGGCCATCTGTCCGATGCGATTGCCTCGTACCGGGCCGCGGCCATGCTTGCCTCATCGCTCGCACAGAAGGCACCCACCGATGCGGCCAAGCAGTTGCAGTACGCGCGCATCCTTGCCTTCATCGGCCGGGCGCACTGGTTCGAGGGCGAACTCGACGCTGCCCAGACCAGCTTCGAAGAAGCGCAGCGCGTGCTGCTGCGCGCCGAACCGTATGCCAAGGACGATCTGGAGCTGCAACTGGAGCTTGAGATCGTCGACAACAACATGGGCCACGTACTGGAGGCGCGCGGTCGCCTTGATGAGGCCCTGGTCAGCTATCGCAGTGCCCTGGATCTGGCCAGCAAGCTGGTCGCCGCCAAACCCGATCGCGCCGACTGGGCCACCGAGCTTGGCGGCGCGCACAACAACATCGGCAAACTGGCGCTGTTGCACGGCGACCTGGCCGGCGCCATCACCGAGTACGGCTCGGACGATGCGATTGAAACGGCCTTGTCTGCGCAGCATCCCGATGACATCAGCCAGCGTGACTCGATGCTCACGGTGCGCGCCATCCTGGGCCGCACGCTGGCCCTGGTGGGTGACGACGATACCGGCATGCGCCACATGCAACAGGCGGTCGATATCGCCGAAGGGCTGGTCAAGAACAGTCCAAGCAACAGCGGCTTCAAGGAAGATGCGGCCCGCTATTCGGCGCAGCTGGCGCGACTGAGGCGTCTCAATGGCGATCTGCCAGCCGCAAGCGTGCTCACCACACGCGCACTCACGCTGGCCGCAGCGTTGGTCAAGCAGACCCCCACCGACGCCGGCCTCGCGCGTCTGCAGGCCGAGGCGCAGACCGAGCACGCCGCGCAACTGTTGGCGGCGGGGCAGACCGAAGAGGCGCACGCGCAGTTGCTGGTCGCGCTGGACACGCTCCGTACCATGCTGGCCAAGCAGCCGTACGAGCGCTCCCTTGTCCTGGCCAACGGCGCCGCGCAACTGCTGTTGGCGGCAGCCACGACTGACCCTGGCGCGGCCCTGCAGTTGCGCCGCGAGGTGGTGACGATGGCACAGGGGCAACCCAGCGGCCAGGGCGATCCACGCTTGCTGTCGATGCACGCCAGCGCGCTGCTGGCGCTGGGCGAGGCAGCCAAGGCCGATCCCTTGGTGCAGCAGCTATGGAGCAGCGGCTATCGCGATGCGGAGTGGTTGGCGGTGCTGCGGCGCGCGCACGTGGCCTATCCGATCAACACCGTCTTCCAGAAAAAGTTGGTGGCACAGAACAGCAGCGATCGCTGATCAGGCTGACCGGGGCAGTCGAGAGTACGGGAGCACCATCGGGTAGGGAACCGCAACCTCTCAACGACGGGAGTTCATCATGAAAACCAGCAACCCCAGCAAGATCGATATCGAAGTGGAGCTTTATCGCAATCCCAAGCCCGGACGGGAGGAGAACCTGTTGGTGGTCAACCAGGGCAAGCACCATCATGCCTTCGAGAAGGTGGCCAGCGACGACCAGCCGCATACGATCACCTGGACACTGTCAGGCAACGCGAGCGACGGCGAGTTCTGTGCCGCCGACGATCCGCATAGCCCCGGCTTCTCATGGCTGGTCCGCAGGCCGAGCGACAAGGTGTTTCGCAATCTGCGCTACGAAGGCAAGAAGAAGATCAGCATCGACAACTACCATTGCGACAAGAACAGCGAAGGCGTGTGGCACTACCAGCTGTTCGCGCGTTTTGGTGACAAGGTGTACGGCGTGCCCCTGACGTTCGTGTGCGGCGAGTCCAATAGCCCGCATCCGTCGATCAAGAATACTTGACGTTGCTGACGCGCGGCGGCGTGTGCCGCCCATCGATGACGCGCAAGGTCGCCCAGGGACGCGGCGGCCTTTGCGCCGACTGAAGATGGCACGCGAATAAGGAAAGCCAGTTAACCGGCGTTGCGTCGCCCACATCGATCTCTCGCGTTTCTCACACGTTGTCCACGGAACCGGTCGCACTGTCCAGCCACACGCGGCAAGCCTGCCGTTGTCTTGCTGGAGCGTATGCATGAGCGACCTTATCGAAAGCCAGAACATCGAATCGGCGGAGCCTGCGCAGAAGCAGCGGGGCGGCATCGGCTATGTCCTGCTGTGGATACTTGGCGTTCCGCTTCCCGTGCTGATCCTCATCGCGCTGGTTCGTGGCTGCGCCTGACCTCAAGGAGACCGTCCATGGCTACGACCTATAGCAGCGCCATTGCCATCGATCCTCTGGCGCAGATGCGTTGGAGCGCGGTGTTCGCGGGTTGGTTTGTGGCGACGGGTATCGCGATACTGCTCTACGGCGCGGGCATCGCGTTGGGGTTCACTGCATTCAATCCACACAACGCGGAAGCGGCGGCCAAGGGCCTGGGCATCGGCACGATCATCTGGATGATCCTGACCTGGGCCGCGTCGCTGTTCGTGGGCGGTCTGTTCGCCAGCTGGTTCGATGGTCGCGCGGACGACACCATGGGCAGCCTGCATGGCATCACGGTGTGGGGCGTGGCGATGACCGCAAGCACCTTGTGGCTGGCGCTCACGCTGGGCCAGCTGAGCCATGAGCACAAGGCGCCGCACGGCGACCGCGCGGGCGCCACGGCCATGGTCGACAACGAGCCGATGGCCGTGCTTCGCACTGACGTCCATCGCACGCTGGGCTCGCAACGCGAGAATCGGCCGGACAGCCAGACGGAAAAGGCGCTGATCGCGGCGCTGGTGGCCGGGCATACCGATACGGCTCGCGCCATCCTGATCGCGCAGACCGAGATGCCCACCGACGCGGCGACCATGCGCGTCAATACCTGGTTGCCCGTCGCCAACGCGACGCGCGATCAGCTCAAGAGCGATGCCGATCGCCTGAAGCACTACGCGGCGGTTGGCATGCTGACTTTGCTTTTGAGCGGACTAGCAGGCCTGATTGCGGCTGCCTTTGGCGGCTGGATGGGCTCGCGCCATATTCATCGGATCTACCACTTGCGTCGCTACGAGGGTCGACCCTTCCGCGGATAAGTGTGGGCGGAGCAGAGGTAACGGCAGCGCCGGTGCAGGCGCTGCCGTTTGCTTGTTCGATGGGATCAAAGTGGGCGACGACGCGCTGCTGACGAGGGCTGCCGCGTTGTCGTTGTGTACCGCGCTCTCACTTGCGCCCTTGTTGTTGCTGCTGCCCATCTTCGGGCCTGGCAAAACAGACGCTAAGCGGCACCCAAACGCAGCGCAGCTCTACACGTTTCGCGTGTAAAAAGTTGACACGCCCGTTATCTGCCGACGCCCACGCTTCGCGCTGCACACTCTACTCGGGGCGTCTGCTGCCCTGGGACACTCATCATTGCTGGCGCTGCGGTGCCACGAGGGGAAACCCCATGTCTCTCATTCTGCTGATCATCATCCTCATCCTTGTCATCGGCGCGCTGCCGTCGTGGCCCTATAGCCGCGGGTGGGGCTATTACCCCAGCGGTGGTCTGGGCCTGATTCTGCTCATCCTGTTGATACTGTTGTTGATGGGACGCATCTGATCCCTCTTCACGCAGGCAGGTCCACGCAAAGACGGCGCCACTCGTGCGCCGTCTTGGGTAGCGAAGCAGGTCACTCACACGACGCCGGCTAGACGTGTGCGTTCTTTGCAGCAGGCCGCGCCACGGCGGCTTCGACCACACGCACCAGATCGGCACGCCCGAACGGCTTGGGCAGGCGCAGCACGTCCCTGGCCGAGCCTTCGGGCAGCTCCGCATAGCCGGACGCCAGGATGATGGGCAACGCAGGCCAGCGCGACTGCACCTCTTCGATCAGCTGCAGGCCATTCATCACCGGCATCGCGTAGTCGGTGATCATCACGTCGAAAAAAGTTTTCTGCGACAGCTGTTCCAGCGCCTCGCGCGCGGAGTGCGCTTCGACGGTGACGTGGCCCAGGTCGTTGAGCACGGCCGTGATGGTCATCGCGATCAACGGATCATCGTCCACCACCAGGATGCTCTGCGCGCTGGTCGCAATGGCCTCGGGCTCCGCTTCGGGCAAGCGAGCGGGCGCCGCTGTCGTGGTCCCGGCCATGGGCAGCCATAGTTCGGCGGTGGTGCCGCGTCCCTCCTGGCTGCGCAGCAGCAGACGTCCGCCGGACTGTTCGGCCAGTCCATGCACCATCGACAAACCCAGGCCCGTGCCCTTGCCGATGCCCTTGGTGGTGAAGAACGGCTCGGCCGCGCGCTCAAGCGTGGCGGCGTCCATGCCGTGGCCGTCGTCGGTCACGGCCAGACTCACATAGTCGCCCGGCGGTAAGGCGGTGCGATGGCCGGCCTGCTCGATCTTCTCGTTCCTGGACGTGATGATGATATGCCCGCCCTCGGGCATCGCATCGCGGGCATTCATCACCAGGTTGAGCAGGGCCAGTTCCAGCTGGTTGCCGTCCACCATGGTCTGATGGAGCGTGAGCGGAAAGACCGTGTCGATGGTGATGGTGGGACCGGCCGAGCGCTGCAGCAGGCTGCTGATTTCCTGCACGAGTGCGCGCACATCGATTGCCGTTGGCTTGAGTTCCTGCTTGCGCGCGAACGCCAGCATGCGCTTGGTCAAGGCGGCGCCGCGTCGCGCGCCGGCCAGGGCATTGCCCAGCAGATTGAGCGCCTGCGCATCATGCGACAGCCGCGGCTCCAGCAACTCCAGGCTGCCGATCACCGCCATCAACAGGTTGTTGAAGTCGTGCGCCACGCCGCCGGTGAGCTGGCCGATCGCTTCGAGCTTCTGCGACTGGAACAGCGCCTCGCGTGCATCGGCCAGCGCGGCGTCGGCATCGCGGCGTGCGGTGATGTCGCGGGTGACCTTGGCAAAGCCCACGTGACGGCCGTCGTCGTCGTTGATGCGGTCGATGATCACGTGCGCCCAGAACGAGGTGCCGTCCTTGCGCACGCGCCAGCCTTCGGCTTCGAATCGACCCGTGCTCGCGGCGATGCCGAGGGCACGCTGCGGCTCGCCGCCGGCGCGATCTTCGAGTGTGTAGAACGTCGAAAGATGCTTGCCGAGTATTTCCTCGCGCGTATAGCCCTTGATGCGTTGCGCGCCGGTATTCCAGCTGGTGATGAAACCGTCCTGGTTGAGCATGTAGATGGCGCAGTCGCCGACACCTTGCAGCAACAGGCGAAATTGCTCTTCGCTGTGGCGCAGGCGGTCTTCGGCCTGCTTGCGTTCGGTGAGGTCGCGGGTGACCGAGGCGTAGCCGATCGGTGTGCCGTCGGCGGTTTTCACCAGGTCGAGCACCATGTTGGCCCAGTACTGCGTGCCATCCTTGCGGCGGCGCCAACCCTCCGTCTCCACGCGACCTTCTTCGAAAGCGGTCACCAGCGCCAGCTCGGGTTCACCGGCGGCGCGCGCTTCTTCGGTATAGAACATCCGCAGATGCTCGCCCAGCACCTCGGATGCCGAGTAGCCGCCGCTGCGCTCGGAGCCGATGTTCCAACTGGCAATGGTGCCGTCCAGATTGATCAAACAGATGGCGTAGTCGACGACGGAGTCGACCAGCAGCTCGTACTTGTTTTGCCCCGTGGTGTTCAAGCGCCCCTCTTGGTACCGCGTAGGACCGAGTGGTCATTGTTTGTCGAGGAAACGTGTAGAACGCGTCAAAATCGCGGGCTCGTTGGGTTGCTCCCTTGAAGCCCGCCCGCCACCGGCCTTGCGGCATCAAAAGCGATCGTTGCTCGTCAGGTAGCGCCATTGACCCGGCTGCAGGCGGGACATCGGAACGCGGCCGATGCGCAGGCGCTTGATCGCCAACACCTTCAGGCCCACCGCATTGCACATGCGCTCGACCTTCTCGATCGCAATCCGCTTCAAGGCGAAGCGCAGGTGGGTCTCGTTCTGCCAGCTCACCTTGATCGGCGGCAGCGCGTAGTTGTCGAAGCTGAGCCCATGGTTGAGCAGGGCGAGGCCGTTGGGCGCCAGCTTGCCTGTCACTTCCACCACGAGTTCCTGCTCGAGGCGGTCGAAGTCTTCTTGCAGGCGACGCTTGACCCGCCAGTCCTGGGTGAACACCAGCAGGCCGCTGGCTGCGTCGGGCAGGGCCAGCGGCGATTCCAGCCGGGCGAAGTGACGCTTCAGCAGGCGCACGCCCGAGGCGTCGTCCTCTGCGTGGCTTTCCACGCGGACCAGCGCGCGGGCCTCGTCGAGCGAAACGCCGGCGGGCTTGTGCAACACCAGGGTGGCCGGTTCGGCGGGCTCGAGCTTGGCGTGCGGATCGATCTCGATGTGCTGTTCCAGCACCTTGAACTGCGGCTCCTCCACCGTCACGCCATCCACGCGCACCCAGCCGCCTTCGATATACATTTCCGCCTCGCGTCGCGAGCACTGGGTCAGGGCGGCGACACGTTTGGCGAGGCGTACGGGTTCGGTCATCTGGGGTGCCAGGGAGTGATGTGCGCCATTATAGGCGCTGCCGTGCCGGCCGGAGCGTACCTCCAGGCGAGCGGGCGTCGCCGGTTGATGGCGGTTTGCTAGGGATGACCAGTGCAGGGGCAAGTCATGTCGGATCACGAGTCGATCAAGGAGGCGCGGCCCGTTCGTCCGGAGCGACGCCTCGTCGTCATCGATGTATTGCGCGGCGCGGCGCTGTTCGGCGTGCTCTGCGTCAATCTCATCAACGAGTTTCGGGTGTCCATTTTCCAGCAGTTTCTTCCCGCAGCGACTGACGGCTCCTGGCTGGATCATGCTGTCCAGGCGATGGTGAGCATCGGCATGGAGTTGAAGGCCTTCGCGCTGTTCTCACTGCTGTTCGGTGTGGGCCTGGCCATCCAATTCGAACGGCTGGCGGCGACGTCGCGCCGTCTCCCGCTGCTGACCAGGCGACTGCTGGTGCTGCTTGGTTTTGGCCTCATCCATCTGTGCTTCATCTGGAACGGCGACATTCTCACCGAATACGCGCTGGTGGGATTGCTGGCCTTGCCCTTCCTCTATGCGTCAAACCGCGTTCTTGCCATGGCTGCCGCGGTGGCGCTTGCGATCTATGCGGCCTTGCCGTTCTGGCTGCCGGATACGTTCTTCTGGCCGAGCGGCGTCTCGCTGCAGCAGTATGTGCAAACGGCTACGGCGGTGTATGCGGGAGGCACATGGACGGACGTCATCCGATTCAATCTCGCTGAAATAGCGCATTTGATCCCTCTGCACGTGCTCGTCGCGCCGCGCACATTCGCCTTGTTCCTGCTGGGCGTGATGGCATGGCGAAGCGGTCTGCTGCGACGTCCCGAGCATTACCGTCGCCTGCTTATCGGTATGGCGGCGGTGGGCGTGGGTTTGGGATTCGGCATCAATTGGCCGGAGCCACCGGAGCCATCCTCGGCCTGGCACAGCTGGACGCCGGTGATCTCGGTGCTGATCACGCTGGGGCCTGCCGTGCTGGCGATCGGCTACGGGGCTGCGATCGCGGTGCTTTATATGTTTACCAGCGCCAGCCGTGTCCTTGGTGTGCTGGGTCCACTTGGTCGCATGGCCTTCAGCAACTACCTGGCCCAGTCGCTGATCTTCGGCTGGATCTTCTTCGGCTATGGCCTGGGTCGCTTCGGCCGGATGAGTCCATCGCACGCCCTGTGCCTGGGCGTGGCCGACTACGTTCTCCAAGTCATCGCCAGCCAGTGGTGGCTCAAGCGATACCGCTTCGGTCCGATGGAGTGGCTATGGCGAATCCTGATGTACGGCGTGCGCCAGCCCTGGCGGATCACGAACGATGGGCACCGCCAGGGAGGCACTGGCCCTGCGTCCGAGCTGAAGTAGACTGCCGCCTGGTTCACCCGTCACCGACCGCTCCGTTCTTGCTGAAGCCGCCCTCGCACGCGAACGAAGGAGTTTGGCATGACCAGGCAACTGCTCCTCAAAGCCATCGCACTGATGTTCACCGGCGCGTGCCTCTACTGCGGCCTCACCGCCACGGATTTCCATGCCTTGACTGCCGAAGCCGACGAATCGACGAGTTGGCCCAAGGTGGTGCTCGCGATTGCCTTTGGAATCGCGGCCGTGACTGCCCTGTATCTATCAGCCCCAGCGAATGACAAAGCGTCGGGCTCATGACTGCATCGCACGGTGGCAGCCGCTACGCATCGCGGACATGTCGGGAGACAGTTTGATCGGCGCGATCAGTACTTAAGACTTTCGGTCAGTTGTCGAGCCCGATGCATGGCGTAACGTGACGGGTCGACAAATCGGCCGGGAGGCACTCATGAGCCCGATCAAGTGGCTGTTGGCAATCGCGTTGTTGGCTTGCGGATCATTGGCTGTTTCATCCAGGGTGCACGCTGCACAGGCCACGGACGCGTGCAAGCAAGGCTATGTGTGGCGCGAGGCATTCCATGGCGATCACGTTTGCGTCAAGCCTGACGTGCGCGATCAGGCGGTCGTTGATAATCGGGATGGGCCCACTCGCAGGCAACCAGGGGGCGGTCCTTATGGGCAAGATACCTGTCGCTCGGGCTACGTATGGAGAGAGGCCAATCCTCGAGACCACGTCTGCGTAAAGCCGGAGATCCGCGACCAGGCCGCCACCGACAATCGCGATGCACACAACCGGGTAGCCCGCAAGCAATATACGTTTTGATACCAGCGTAGCGGAAAGCTGCCGTGCGCCTTGCCATGGATGGATCTGCTCATCGGCGAACGGTGCGGCGTGCCAGTCGATCGGCCGACTATTTGTCCTTGCCAATCCGCCAGCACGCTTCAAGAAAATGCCGACGTTCCGCTTCGCCATCGATTTCAGGCGCGAGGCGTTGCGCAAGCGCGTCCAGGTCGCCCCCGCCCTGCGTGGCACGGCGTACCAGATGTGCTGCCACCGGGCCGATGTGCCTGGCGAGTTCCACTTCGAGCTGGCGCAAATGCGCCGCGTCGAGGGTGGCGGTCGGGTGCGTGATGGCGGGAGGGGCAGGGTGCTGGCTTGCGTGCAGTTCGACGGGGCGCTCATGCACGGCGACCTTGCCGAGGGCGCTTTCGAGGTAGGCACACAGGCGATCGATATGCGGCTCGAGCGGTGGCGGGAAGGCATCCATCCAGTGCTGGGTGCTGAGGAAGTACTCCAGGCTCTTGGAGGGCAGCACGTTCTCCAGCCGAAACGGAAGTATCGGCAATTGCTTGTGCACGGCCCGCTCGACTTCGCGCCGCACCTGGCCCGAATCATTGCTGCTGGCGGAGAAGATCAGCAGCATCAGCCGCGCGCTGGTGATGGCGTCGATGATTTCGGCAGCCCAGTCCGCGGCCGGTGACACATCACGTGGGGCGATCCAGACGCTGATGCCGCGCGCCTCCAGGCGCTGCACGAGTGCGAACGCTGCTTGCCGGTCCGGCTGCGAGTAGCTGACGAACAAGTCGTGTGCCATGGTCAGCTGCCCAGCAACTTCATCGCCTTGTCCAGGCTCTTGCGCATGCGGTTGAAGGCTGCCGACAACGCGGCCACTTCCGCACCGCCACCCCTGGGGAAATCGGCGGCCGACGTATCGCCCAGGCTCACCTGGTCGGCGATGCGTGCGATGCGCCGCACCGGGCGGATCACCAGCAGGTAGAGCGAAGCGTTGACCACCAGCAGCACGCTGACCAGCATCGCGGCGATGGCAAGCAGCACGTCGCGGCGCACGCGCGCGGCGCTGGCTTCAGCGCTGGCGAACGGCACCGAGACGATTTGTGCGCCGACCACTTCGTTGGGCTGCCAGCCAAAGCCGTTGTCGCGGCCATAGCGCGCGAGCATGGTGGCAGGCGCCGCCGAGGGCAGGCTGTGGCAACCCATGCAGCCGGCATCGACGCGGATCGGGCGTGCCAGGTAAAGCGATCGACCCATCGGCGTATTGCGTGTTCCGCTCACTTCCCGCGCGCCGCTGTCGTTGCGGAAGCGCTGCACGATGTCGGCCTCCCAGTCCGTCGCGCGGTCGCGCGGATTGGTCGGGTTGAGCGTGGCTTCCTTATAGGCGTAGTCGGGGTGCGCTTTGTGCAGGGTGAGGAAGTTCTGCGTCGCGGCATAGAACGGCACGCTCTGCGGACGGAACGCGCTGGCCATCTTCTCGTCCAGCAACGGCACGATCTCGGTATCAGTGTAGGAGCGGATCGCCGCGGCGCTGTCCATCATCAGGCCGGCCTGCGCCAGCACTTCGCGCGTCGCGTTTTGCTGCAACGTGGAAGTGATCACCAGGGAGATCGCGATCATGCCGAGCGCGAAGGCGATGAGCAGTATCAGGTTGATCCGCAGCAGCACGCTCGACCCCCTTGCCGGTACACGGATCCACCGATCCCGACCGACGGAGTTCATGACGGTTGGAACGTCCGTTGCGTCCTGCAGTCACGCCACTCCTGCCACCGGGAAATCATGACACAAAGCGACAGGCCCGGCGTCCGACCGCGGGTCGCTGGTTGGCCTGGTCCCTCTGGGATTTGTCAGCGCCGCAAGGGGCGCGGTAACGTCGGTGGCGAGCCTGATCCTCCCATCGGAGCGCGTACCTCGGCTCGTTGACCACACCAACCCCGGTTGCCGCGAAAGGAATGCCATGAGCAACGCCGTACCCCCGTTTTGCGCCATCTACCGCTGGCGTCTCCATCCCGGCTCCGAAGCAGCCTTTGTCGAAGCCTGGTCGAGGGTCACCCAGTTGCTGCGCAACGAACGAGGCTCCTTGGGCTCGCGCCTGCACCGGGGCCCGGATCAAGTCTGGTACAGCTACACGCAATGGCCATCGGCGGAGGCGAAGGCCGAGGGCCTGGCACGCGAGTCGGTCGATCCGGATGCATGGCAGCGCCTGCGCGCTTGCATCGCCGAAAGCCTGCCGGAACTCGTGCTGGAACCCGTGGCGGATTTCCTGGCGCCGCTGCCGCTGGGTGGCGACTGAGCATCGCGATGCCTGGCGCAGCGAGCCGGCGCTGCTGTTCTACGGTGCAAACGATGCTTGCCTAGCTCGCGTCACTCGCCTCGTCGGCCGCGGGCAGCGTGAAGCTGAAAGTCGCACCGGGCCCATCGTTGGCCTCTGCCCAGAGGCTGCCCTCATGGCTGGTGATGATCGACCGGCAGATCGACAGACCGATGCCCATCCCGTTGGCCTTGGTGGTGTAGAACGCGTCGAACAGCTTGTCCGCAGTCTGCGGGTCCACGCCGGTGCCGGCGTCCCGCACGGACAGCGTGACGCCACCCTTGCCATCGAGCGAGGTCTTGACCAGAAGCGTCCGCGGCCTGTCCTCGACCGTGGCCATGGCATCGGCTGCATTCAACAGCAGATTGAGGATCACCTGCTGCAGCTGCACGCGATCGGCGCTGACCGGCGGCAGGTTGGGCGCAAATTCGGTCTGCACGAGCGCGCGATTGCGCTGAAGTTCGCCGGCGGATAGCGCGATCACCTCGCTCGCTGCGTCGCTGAGATCGACCCTCTCCATGCTCGGCGCATTCTTGGAGAACATGGCGCGCAGGCGTTTGATCACACCCGACGCGCGATCGGCATCGCGGATGGTGCGCCGCGCCGTCTCGGCGGCGCCGGCGAGGTTGGGAGGATCGGCGGCCAGCATGCGCAGACAGGTGTGGGCATTGGTCAGGATGCCGGACAACGGTTGGCTCACTTCGTGACCGATCGAAGCGGTCATGGCATTGAGTGTCGCCACCCTCGCCACGTGGGCGAGATCCGCCTGCGCCTGGCGCAAGGTCTCCTCCGCCTGCACCTGTTCGGTGACGTCGCGCGCGGCGCCGACGAAATCGAGGCCGCCGATGTTGACGGCGCGACCCTTGACGCGGATGTATTTGATCCTGCCGTCGGGCATCAGCAGGCGATGCTGGTGATCGATCGCCCGGTTCTCCTTCATGGCCGCCTCTAGATTGCGCCTGACAAACTCGCGGTCGTCGGGATGCATGCGCTGCAGCGCGAGCTCGGGTGAGGGCTGCACCTCGTGGTCGTACTCGAGGATGTTGTAGTTTTCCTCCGACCAGTAAAACTCGCCGCTGGCCGCACTCCAGCCGAAGGTGCCGGTGCGGCTGATCTTCTGCCCCTGGGTCAGGAAGGCTTCGCTGCGTTGCAGGTCGGTGTACAGAGCCGCATTTTCCAGCGAGATCGACGCCTGCGATGCCAGCAGCTCGAGCAGCATCAGCCGGTCCGGCGTGAAGGCCCCGGGCGTGAGCTTGTTCTCCAGATAGAGTGCGCCGATCAACTTGGCTTGCCGGAGGATGGGCAGGCACAGGATCGATCGGATGCGCTGCTGGCGCACGTAGTCATCGTGCGCATACACCTCATCGGCGCCGGCATCGTCGAGCAGCACGCGCTCCTGCGTCCGCATCACATAGTGCAGCAGGGTCTGTGGCAGATCTGACGGCGTGACGGCGGCATTGCGAATGACCACCTCGATGCTGCCGGTGCCCGTGGTCGCTTCCGCTTCTATCCTCGGCTCGCCGCCGTGGGTGCCGCCGCGCAGGAGGATCAGCAGCCCTCGTTCGGCGCCGGCGTTTTCCACCGTGATGCGTACCAGCATCTCGATCAGGTTCGGCAGCACGATCTCGCTGGACAGCGCCTGCGAGGCCTTCACCACCGTCTCGACGTCGAGTTCACCGAATGACGCCCCCGGCGTGGCCGATGCGGGATGTCGCTCCTCGCGTGCGGGCGGATAGCGTTCATCCAGTTGCTTCAGCTTGCCGGTCGCGCCCCAGCGCAGATAGGCCTTCCTGGCATCGCGGGCATAGACCTGCGCAATCTTCGCAAGGCCCCGCGCGGCATAGAACGTCGCCGCGGCCTCGTTGGCGACGGCCTCGCAATGCGCAAAGCCACTGTCGTGTGCGCAACGGATGGCCGTTTCATAGAGATGCTCGGCGTCCAGGATGCGGTCTTCGATGCGCGCGATCTCCGCGCTGACGAGGGTGCTGCGCGTGTCGAAGTTGGCCGGGCAATGCAGCGCCCAGATCGCCAGCTGCTGGTGATGGTCGTTGAGGGCGGCCAGATGCGCCTGCTTTTCTTCCGCGCCGGCTGCATGCCATGCGGCGGCATGGGCCAGGGCGGCGTAGTAGCGAAAGTCGCCCGTCTCCACCTGCGAGGTTGCCGACCAGAGCAGGAGATGGGCCTTGCGCGACGCTTCGACCGCCGCGACATGGTCCCCGGCGAAATAGCGCGCCTGCATTTTCCGCGTCCAATAGAAGAACTCAGCCAACGCCAGGGTGGGATTGCTGGCGAAACGCTGTTCCGTGTCCGACTCGCTGTAGTCGTGCGCATCCAGATGTCCAAACACCGGCGTCAGGCCGCGCAGCGTTCGTACCAGGCCAAGTTGTGCCGCGCAATTCTCGGTGACCAGCCCAAACCCGGCCTTGCTGACGAAGTGCAGGCCTTGCTCCACTTCGGCCTGCACCTCGGCCAGCGGGTCGCCCACGGCCAGGTAGCTGGTGATCAGGGCATGCCAGCTATAGGCGGAGAAGGTGAGGTCGCCTGTTCGATAGGCGACGTCGAAGGCGCGGCGGATCAGCTCGCGAGCCTGCGCGGCGTGCTTCGCCCACGGCATCAGCGTGGCAAACGACAGATAGGTTCTCGCTTCGTAGCGAGTGAGTTTGCGCTTTTCAACCAGATCGTAGCCAAGCTGGGCGAAGCGGTAGCCATCGCGGTAGTTGTTGAAGCGCGGGCCTGCGAACATGCCGAACCAGACATAACCGAAGCACGCGGCATCGCCGTTGCCGTGCTCCAGGCACAGCGCCACCATCCGGCAGACCACCAGGGTGGAGAGGTTCTCGTCGAAGAACATGGCGGGGTGCACGATCTCGGTGAATACATCGAGCATGTCCAGTACGTCGGGGTCGCGCAGCGGTGGCAAGTCCACCAGTTGCTCGATCTGGCGCTCACCGACCAGCAGCCAGAGCCGGTGGTATTCCTGCATGACATCGTCGCGCGTCGGCCGCCGCGACCAGGTCGTACCGTTGCGGTGGAGGTAATCGAGAAATACCGAGATCGCGCGTTCGCTGCGATCGAGCGCGGTGTAGAGCGTGATCTGCAAGCGCGTGACCACCGCATCGTCGTGGCGGTTGCCGGCACGTTGGGCCAACAGGTTCAGACGGCGTTCCGCGGCGGGCATGTCGGCGGTATGCAGTTCGCATTCGGCCATCAGCGACTCGATGGAAAACACCAGCCCATAGCAGCGCTCCCAGCTGTCCTCGCTCAGCAACGAGCGGCCGGCATGCAGGTACTTGAGTGCCGCGTCATACGCGGTGGCCGCCTTGGCCCGCTTGCCGGCAATGAGGTTCAGTTCGGCGACGCGTTCGCGATCATGGTGTTCGCCGATGAGGAAGGCGCCGCGGTTGAGCTGGTTGACGATCTCGAAAATGCCTTCCTCCAGCCGGTCGGCCGGCATATGCGATGCCATCAGCATGCCGATATGCAGATGCATCTGCGCCTGCAGGGCCTGGGGGATCAACAGGTACGCCGCTTCCTGCACACGGTCGTGCAGGAAGCTGTATGCGACGTCCGAGCGGAACACCAGGCCGGTCCTTACGGCCTCCCACAATTGCCCATGCAATTGCTTGCTCGACTCGGGGTAGATGAGGTTGAGCAGCGCGATGTCGGCCATGTTGCCCAGGCATGCCAGCTTCTGCAGCGCGTCCTGGGTGCCAATGGAGAGGCGATTGAGCTTGCCCACCATCAAGTCGACGACGTTGTCGGTGTAGCCCTTGGCGCGGATGCGCTCGAGCTCCCAGCGCCACTGCCCCAGGCGATGATCGAACGCGAGCAGTCCCTCGTCGAACAAGGCGGACATGAACTGGATCGCGAAGAAGGGATTGCCGCTGGTCTTTTCCTCGACCAACGCGGCCAGTGGGCCAGCTTCTGCAGGCTCGCAATGCAGCGTATCGGCGATCAGTTGCTGCAGGTCGTGGCGCTTCAAGGGCGCCAGCACGATGTGCTCAAGCATCGCACCCGCCTGCTGCATGACCTGCAGCTTGCGCATCAGCGGATGCGTTGGGGTGACTTCGTTGTCGCGATAGGCGCCAATCAACAGCAGCTGCCGGACGCCCGGTTGGGTCAGCAGATCCTCGAGCAGATCCAGCGTCGGTGCATCGAGCCACTGCAGGTCGTCCAGGAACAGGGCCAGCGGATGCTCGCGCGTGAAGGCGCCGATGAATCGGCGGCATACCAGATGGAAACGGGCCTGCGCATCCTTGGGCGGCAGTTCCGGCACCGCGGGCTGCTCGCCGATGATCAACTTCAGCTCGGGAACCAGCTCCACCATGAGTTGGCCATTGGGACCCAGCGCCTCGCCTAGCACCTCGCGCCATCGGCTCAGCTCCGCGTCGCTCCTGGCCAGGATGGGACGGACCAGGCTCTGGAAAGCCTGCGCGAGCGTGGCATAGGGGATATCGCGTTTGTACTGGTCGAACTTGCCCGTGGCGAAGATGCCGCGGGGCGGCACCAGGGCCTTGTGCAGTTCGTTGACCACCGAGGATTTACCGACGCCGGAGTAGCCGCGGACCAGCACGAGTTCTGGCCGGCCTCCTTTCACGACGCGCTCAAACGAGGCCAGCAGTGCGGCAATTTCAGCGGCGCGGCCGTAGAGCTTTTCGGGAATCAGCAGGCGGTCGGGCATGTCGTGCGCGCCCAGGCGCGCCGGGCCGATGCGGCCTTGCGTTTCCCATTCGTGCAGGCAGCGGCGCAGATCGCGCTCCAGTCCGACGGCCGTCTGGTAACGCTCTTCGGCCGTCTTGCTGAGCAGCTTCATGATGATGGCCGACACCGGCATGGGGATGGTCGGAGTGCGCTCGTTCGGCGCGGTCGGCTGGCGCGCGATCTGGCAGTGCACCCACTCCATCGGATCGGCGGCGATGAAAGGGAGTCGGCCGGTCGACATCTCGTAGAGCGTGACGCCCAGCGAATACAGATCGCTGCGCGAATCGATGGAACGGTTCATCCGTCCCGTCTGTTCGGGCGCCATATAGGGCAGGGAGCCGGCGATGAATTCCGGCGCGTCCGGCGGCTGGCGCTCGCGCGCGAGCCGCGAGGCGATGCCGAAACCGGTCAGCCATGCGCGGCCCGATTCGTCCACCAGTGCATTGGCCGGCTTGACGTCCCGATGGATCAGGCCTTGCCGATGCGCGTGCCCCAGCGCGGCGGCCAGGCCGATCGCTATGCGCAGGAAGCGGCTCAGCTCGAGCGGCTGTCCCTGTTGCCGGGCGATGATCCGGTCCAGCGGATCGCCACCGGGATCCTCAAGGATGAGGGCGGCGCGCCCCTGCTGACGCGCCAGGGCCAGTGGCCGGGCGGCCCACGCCGTATCCAGTTCGGTGGCCAGCGCGTATTCGTGTTCGAGCCGGCGGATGTTCTGCGGCGAGGGCTGCTCGTCGGCGACCGTCACCACCAGGATGGGTGTCGGGTCGGCGCGCTCCCTGCCGCGGTAGTAGTTGAAATCGCCGCCTTCGCGCAGCGGCTCCAAGTCGTACTCGGTCTCCTCCGCCATGGGGACGCTCGTGTTGTCAGGGGAATGGTCGCCTATTTCGCCAACCGCGGAAGAGGCCTCCGGATACGCCATCACGTACTTTGCTAAACAACGGCAGGCATCGCGGTCCCCTGAACGACGATGCTGGAAACATCTTACTGGATGGTGATCGATGGTGGCGCAGCGTGCGGTATGCGCACGCGTGCGACTTCAATGCGTGGCCGTTGCACACCGTCCTGTGTTCAAGGGTGTGCCGCAGCGTTGCGGTGACGGTCGACCAGTTGTATCGCCGACGCAACGCAAGGGCAGGATGAATCCGTCCGCACTTATCGATGAATGGCCGCCGCAGGCGCTACAGGAATGTCACATGTTCGTGACCTGATGAAAGTAAGTGTGTGGCGCGGCGCATCTGCCGTTGGGCGCAAGACACTTCGATTCGCAAGAAAACGTGACTTTGAATAAGGACGCAGCTAATGAAAACGACACTGGCCGCGGCGATGGCCGCCGCACTTCTCCTCTCCAACGCGGTGATGGCGCAGGAGCATGAGCATCCGCCCGGCGACGAGCACCGTCAGGAAAATGCCGTGATGCACGAGCGCGGCGCCAAAGAAGGCTGGTACAAGAAGGGCGGCGCCGTGCCACGCGAGTATCGCGATGACCGCTATGTGGTGACGGACTGGCGCACGGAACACCTGCGCGAGCCGCCACGCGGCTACCACTGGGTGCGCAGCGACAATGGCGAATTCCTGCTGGTGGCGATCACCTCCGGCGTGATCGCCGACATCATGCTCAACCACTAGTCGATCCCGCTTCAATCGCGCCTACAAGGCGCATCACCGACGTTGCCGCAACCGGTAACGCCTCGGTGATGCGCCGAACTGCCGGTGCTGGCGCGCATCCTGAGATATGGCGGAAACCGACCATGGTCCGCCACCGTGGACCGGCTAGTCCACGTCGGTGACGATGCCCGCCGAGATCCAGCTGGCCAGCAGCTCGCCAGCCCGGGCGATGCCGGCCTCTTCGCCGAGGCGCGCCACCAGGGCATCGCAGAGCGCGCTGAAGCGCGGGTCATCGCGCAGCGAGAGCAGGGCTTCGTGCTCGATCGCATCGATCGGCTTCAGCTGGCACGTATAGCCCTGCCGCCAGGTCACGACACCGCCAGGTGTGGCCAGCATTTCGCTCTCAGGCACCTCGGTCTGTTGCTGCAACGCGGACCACAGGTCGGAGGCATTGGTCGTCACCGATCGCTGCCGCAGGCTCGGCGCGAGCTGGAGGCGCGCGATGTCCCAATCGATCTCGGCCAGACGATCGCTGGCCAGCATCGTTGCATCCGGCGCCACGAAGGACTCGGACAAGGACCATTCGATCCAGGCCAGCTCGTGCACGTCGGGGTTGTCCGGCAGCATGTGGCTCAGCGTGGCTTCGAAGTCGGCGCCATAGGCATCCAGCGTCCAGCCATGCGGGGGCCGGCTGTCGATATGGCGGATGGCCGCTTCAAGAAACAGGCTCGAACCCAGCCATGCGTGCAGCTGCGGATAGCTCGCTTCCAGCACGCCCACCAGCTGGGCGCGGTAGTTGTTCTGATACACCGTCATGCCCATGCCCGCGCGGGGATCGAGGCGCCGCGCCGCCTCGGGCGAGGCATGCGTCAGCCAGACGCGAAAATCGCGCTGCAGCTCGGCGAGCGTCATGCGGCCTCCCGCAGGTCATGGGCGCGCTCACTGATGCATCGTGCAATCGCCAGTTCGTCCAGCAGTTCGGCCAGGGGCGGAATCGCATCGTCGCGTTCGATCATGCTGGCGACTGGACCGAGCAGCGACATCGCCTGCGCATAGAGCGACCAGACGTCGTCGCACACGGGCTGGTCGTGCGTGTCGATCAGCAGGTCGGTGACTTCGGTGTGGCCGGCCAGGTGAATCTGACGAACGCGTTCGGCGGGCAGCCCACGCAGGAACGCTTGCGCGTCCAGCCCGTGGTTGCGCGAGCTCACGTACACGTTGTTGACGTCCAGCAGCAGGCCGCAGCCAGTGCGACGCGACATCGCGGCGAGGAACTCCCATTCGGTCATGTCCGCATCGGCAAATGCCACATAGCTGGACGGGTTCTCGAACAGCATCGAGCGGCCCAGCGCCTCTTGCGCTATGTCGATATGGCGGCAGACCAGGTCGAGTGCTTCCCTCGTATACGGCAGCGGCAGCAGGTCGTGCGAGTTGAAGCCGGCCACGCGCGACCAGCTCAGATGATCGGACACGAACAGCGGCTGGATCTCGTCGACCAGGGCGCGCAACCGGCGCAGATAGGCATGATCGAGCCCGTCGGCCGAACCGATCGACATCGACACGCCGTGCAGGGCCACCGGATGACGCTCGCGCACCTGGCGCAGGATGTGGCGCGGCTGGCCGCCATCGACCATGAAGTTCTCGGAGATCACCTCGACAAAATCGACCGGCACGTCGGTCTCGAGAAAGTCGCGGTAGTGCTCTTTGCGCAGGCCCAGGCCGAAGCCCGCAAAGGTCGGAGGTGGCGTGAACATGGCGTGGTCCTTGAGCAGAGAAAGATAGCGGGGCCTGCACCATGCAGAGCCCCGCGGGCGGCTTACTTCGGTTCGGTGAGCGTGCCGCCTTCGGCGACGCAGGCGCTCTTGGTCTTCACCACGACGCCCTGGCCCTTGCAGCTGTTGAGGCCTTTGCAATCGTTCTTGGCGGTGGCGCACAGGCTGGTGCCCTTGCAGGTGTTGACGCCGTAGCAACGCACGGGCTCTTCCTTGGCGCCGGCCTGGTCGGCCGCGCGCACGGGCGAGGCGATCGAGGCGACCGCGAGGGCGACGAGGGCGGCGGCGGAGGCGAAGCTGGTGCGCTTGATGGTGGCGGTAGTCATGCTGGATTCCTTGAGAAGTGACGTTGGTTGGGAGGTGATGTGCTTAGTGCACGCTGGTGGCGGCTTCCTCGATCACCTTCGCCACCGCTTCGGGCTGCGAGATGTAGACGAGGTGGCTGGCCTTGATCTCGGTGACCTTGGAGCCGGCGCGCTGGTACATCCAGCGCTGCAGGTCGGGGCTGAGCGCGTGGTCTTCGGTGGTGACCACGGCCCAGCTGGGCTTGCTGTGCCAGGCGGCCGACGACACCGTGGCGTTGAACGCGGCGGAGGTGGCCTGTGCCTGCGACACGGCAAAGAAGTTGGTGCGGTTCGGCGTGAGGTCGGCGGCGAAATCGGCGGCGAACTTCGACGGCTCCACATACAGATGGCCATCTCGGGTGGCGACGATGTCGTTGCTCGGCGAAGGCATCGAGCCGACCAGCTGGCTCAGGCTCTCGCCTTCGCTCGGCTGCACGCCGGCCACATAGACCAGGGCCTTCACCTTGTCGCGATTGCCGGCCACGGTGATCACGGCGCCGCCGTAGCTGTGACCGACCAGCACCACGGGACCGTCCTGTTGGCGGATCAGCTCGCGGGTCAGGTCGATATCGTCGGCCAGCGTTTCGATGCGCGGCTGCTCCACGGTGACGTGGTAACCCTTGTGGATCAGGATGTCGTGCACGACGCGCCAGCCGGAACCGTCGACGAAGGCGCCGGGCACGATCACGATGTTCTTGACGCCGGCGGGAACGGAGGTCGGCGTCGGTGCGGCTTTGGGTGCCTCGTCGGCGAGGGCGGGGCCCATCGATGCCATCAGGGCGATGGTGAGGCTCAGCAGGGTACGCATGGGTGTGTCCTTTCGGTATTCAGGGATGAGTGAGTGGTGGAGTCGTGGTGTTCAGTGCGGCGTGCGACGCTGGCGCAAGAGCTGGTCGAGCGACCACTTGCCACCACCGCGCACCGCCAGCGGCAGCAGCAGCGCTGCCCAGCTCAGATGCGTCGGCCATGCGTCCGGGTAGACGAAGAGTTCGATCACCGTGGTCATGCCCAGCAGCGCCAGGGCGGAGATCCGCGTGGACAAGCCCAGCACCAGCAGCAGTGGGAACAGATGTTCCGCACCCGTGGCCAGGCGGGCGGCCCAGTCGGACGGGATCAGCGGCAGGCGGTATTCGGAGGCGAACAAGTCGTACGTCGAGGGCTTGATCGAGAGAAAACCCTCGACCTTGGTGCGTCCCGACTGGAAGAACACCGCCGCAATGCCCAGGCGCGCCACCAGCAACAGCAGGGCATCGGGCAGCAGAGGCGAGCGACGCGGGGCGACCAGGGTCCTCGGCGACTGCGCGACGACCTGCGTGCTGATCACGACTTGGCCTCGAGCGTGCCATGCCCTTTGGGCGTCTTGATGGTGGTGCAGGTGCCTTTGTCGACCAGCACCCAGGCGTTGCCCTGGTAGTCGGCCTTGGACGTGCCGGCGCAGCTGGTGCCTGGACCGGCTGCGCAATCGTTCTTGCCGGCGAGCGCGACGCCGTAGCACTTTTCCATGGGCTTCTTGGCGTCCTCGGCGTGGCCGCTCACGGCGAACGCGGCGAGGCTGAGGGCAAAGGTGGCGGCGAGGGTGGCGCGTGTGCGATTCATCGGAGGATCTCCTTGGGTTCGATGGCTGGGGCTCAGACGAGCGAGATCACGACGTCGATGTTTCCGCGCGTTGCCTTGGAGTACGGACAGGTCTGGTGCGCGGCGTCGATCAGCTGCTGCGCAACGTCACGGTCCAGGCCCGGCAGCGACACGTTCAGACGTGCCTGCAGCGCATAGCCATCGCTGCCCTGCGTCAGATCCACTTCGGTGGAGACGCTGGTGTCGGCCGGCAGGACGATCTTGCTGGCGCGGGCGGCCAGACCCATCGCGCCGATGAAGCAGGCCGACCAGCCCGCGCCGAACAACTGTTCCGGATTGGTGCCGGCCTTGCCCGAACCCGGGGGCGACAGCTTGATGTCGAGCTGGCCGTCGCTGCTGCGCGACTGGCCGTCGCGGCCGCCGGTGGTGGTGGTCTTGCCGGTGTAGAGGACGTTGCGGTCTGACATGGGAGGATCTCCTTGGCGTGGTTTGCTTGGCATGGCTGTCGATCAGCCGGTGTGGCCATGAAACCGTCGCCGCGTATCCCCGATGTGTCGCGCTCACCGTCGAATGGCATCGAAATGTGTAACGGCGCCCCACCGATACATTCCGATACAAACCAGCCCCAGCCAGGCCTCCTGCGGGCTGGCGGGGCAGATACAAAGCGATACAAAAAGCCGCCGCGGGCGACATCTCCGATACAAACCGGGCTGTTCTCATAGGCATCAAGCTGGCGCGTGCGCCGTCCCTGATGTCCTTAGGAGTACCCTTCCATGAAACTTCTGCGTTATGCCGTTGCTGCCGCGGCTTTCGGTGCAGCCCTGGTTGCCGCGTGGCCTGGCGTGTCGAATATCGCCAATGCACAGACACCCACGGCGAATACCTCGGCCCCGGATTTCGCCGGCGCCAATCAATGGTTCAACTCATCGCCGCTGACCATGCAGTCGCTGCGTGGCAAGGTGGTGCTGGTGGAGTTCTGGACGCGCGAATGCATCAACTGCGTGCACGTGCTGCCGCATACCAAGACGCTGTACGACCGCTACGCCGCCGACGGCCTGGTGGTGGTGGGCGTGCACACGCCCGAGTACGACGAGGAACGCGACGCCCACGCCTTGAAGGACGCCATCGGCGCACTCGATATCAAGTATCCGGTGGCGATGGACAACGACTACCGGATCTGGAACGCCTGGGGCAATCGTTACTGGCCGGCGATCTACCTGATCGACCGCGACGGCCACGTGGTCTATCGCCACGTGGGCGAAGGCGATTACGATCGCACCGAGGAACGTATCCGCCAGCTGCTCGGCAAGGCGTAAGGCAGGCGATACGGCGTCAGATCATGGGAGACAGCATGGAACACATCGACCAGGTCCTGGTCGTCGATGACGATCACGGCATCCGCACCGGCATCGTGGACTACCTGCGCAAGAATGGCTTGCGCGCCACCGGTGCCGCCGATGGCCGCGAGATGTTCGCGCAGCTGGACACCTCGGCGTTCGATCTGGTCGTGCTCGACATCATGATGCCGGGCGACGATGGGCTGGTGCTGTGCCGCAACCTGCGCGGCGGCAAGCACAAGCATGTGCCGGTGGTGCTGCTGACTGCGCGCGATGATGAAACCGATCGCATCATCGGCCTGGAGATGGGCGCGGACGATTACGTCACCAAGCCGTTCTCGCCGCGCGAACTGCTGGCGCGCATCAAGGCGGTGATCCGCCGCACGCGCATGCTGCCGCCCAACTTGCGCGCGACCGAGAGCAGCGACAGCATCGCGTTCGGACGCTGGCGCCTGGACACCACGGCGCGCCATCTGCTCGACGAGAACGGCACGGTGGTGTCGCTCAGTGGCGCGGAATTCCGGCTGCTGCGCGTGTTTCTCGATCATCCGCAGCGTGTGCTGTCGCGCGACCAGCTGCTCAACCTCACCCAGGGCCGGGACGCGGAGCTGTTCGACCGCTCCATCGACCTGCTGGTGAGCCGCCTGCGCCAGCGCCTGCAGGACGGCGCCCGTGACCAGACCTATATCAAGACCGTGCGCAGCGAGGGCTATGTGTTCTCCATGCCGGTGATCCTCAACGGTCAGGAACCATGAGCGCCGAGCCGGTGATCGAGCCGCGCCGCTGGCTGCCGCGCAGCATGGCGTCGCGGATCTACCTGATCATCTTCGCCGGCTTGATGCTGGCGCAGGGCTTGTCGTTCGCGCTGCTCTATATGGAGCGCATGCAGAGCGCGACCGCGGTGATGTTCAACACGCTGGAGCACGACGTCGGCACCTCGGTGGCGGTGATCGACCGCCTGCCGGCAACGGAGCGATCGCGCTGGCTCAACCGGCTGGAGCGCGACAACTACTTCTACATCCTCGGTCCGGGTGAGCCCGGCAAGCAGCTCGCCACGCAGCGCTCCGCCTACGTGACGGACCTGATCGCCAAGGAGGTCGGGCCCGACTTCCATGTGTACGGCAACACCATTTCGAAGACGCCCGAGCGCTACCAGGTGCACTTCACCCTGCACGACGGCTCGCCGCTGACGCTGCAGATCACGCCGTACATGAAGCCCGTCGCCAGCTGGCTGCCGTTCGTCTTCATCCTGCAGGTGATCCTGCTGCTGATCTGCACCTGGCTCGCCGTGCGCTTTGCCACGCGTCCGCTCAGCACGCTCGCTGCAGCAGCGGATGCGATGACGCCCACCGCCGATGGCCCGCGCATGTCGCAGGAAGGGCCGATTGAAGTGGCACGCGCGGCCAAGGCATTCAACACCATGCAGGACCGCATCGCGCGCCATCTGCAGGAACGCCTGCACATCCTCGCCGCCATCTCGCACGATCTGCAGACGCCGATCACCCGCATGCGCCTGCGCGTGGAAGCGCTGGACGAATCGCCGGAACAGCAGCGCATCGTCGACGACCTCAAAGAGCTGGAGCATCTGGTGCGCGAAGGCGTGGCCTATGCGCGCAGCGCCCACGGCGGTTCGGAAACGCCCGTGCGGCTGGACCTGGGTGCCTTCGTGGAGAGCCTGGTGTTCGACTATCAGGATATGGGACGGCCGGTATCGATGACCGCCCAGGTCGCCGCCACCACCACCGTCCGCCCGCAGGCCTTGCGTCGCGTGCTGGCCAACCTGATCGACAACGCGATCAAGTACGGCGGTTCCGCCGAGGTTGCGGTGCAGGCCGAGGCGTCGGGTGCCTTCAGTGTCACGGTTGCCGACCATGGCCCGGGCATTCCCGAGCACGAACTGGAGCAGGTGCTGCAGCCGTTCTATCGCCTGGAGTCCTCACGCAATCGCGACACCGGCGGCGCGGGATTGGGCTTGGCCATCGCCGCGCAGCTCATCGCGTCCATTGGTGGACAGCTGCGGTTAACTAACCAGCAAGGCGGCGGCCTCAAGGCCATCATTACCCTGCCGTGAGTGCAGGTGTTGCGCCGGGCGACGGGCTTTTTTGTCGGTGCCTACACGCCTCAGGCGATATGAGCATGGGCAAACCCTGAGCTCGGTGGCGGCCATGGGGCATCACTAAGTTCCAAGCCCGCTGCGGCACGGCAGCTTTTCCTCTACAGGCCCGAGTGAAGCGTCCTATGCCCGAACCCGTCGTTGGCAGCACGCAGATGGAATTTGCGCCCTCAAGCCCAGGCAGCTTGGGCGCCGCCATGAGGGATCTTGACTGGTCGCAGTCGCCCCTGGGCTTATCCAACACATGGTCTCCAAGCCTGCGCACCACGGTCGGCATGCTGCTGGCAGCGCAGGCGCAGATCGTGCTGTTCTGGGGACCGCAGTTCGTCGCGCTCTACAACGATGCGTATGCGCCCACCATCGGCGACAAGCATCCGCGCGCACTGGGGCGCCCCGCTGCGGAAAACTGGACGGAACTGTGGAGCGATCTTGAGCCCTTGCTGATGGGTGTGCGCACGACGGGCCGCACTTTCACCGCGGCCGACCGACCGTTCTACATCGAGCGTCACGGCTACGGCGAAACGGTCTACTTCGATGTCTCCTATTCCGCTGTGCCCGAAGGGGATGGTTCGGTGGGCGGCGTGCTGTGCATCGTTTCGGAAACCACCGGCCGTGTGGTGAGCGCACGTCGACAGGCATCCCTGTTGCAACTGGAAGACTCGTTGCGCGATATCGTCGACGCGGACGGCGCCAAGGCCGTGGCGGTCGAACTGCTGCAACGCGAATTGTCGGTGGCATCGGTTCGCTATGCGGACATGGGCGACGGCCTGGCAGCCGACCCGTGCCGGCTCGATATTCCCGTATCGCGCAACAACATCGCGGTGGGCGCCTTTCACGTCATCTATCCGGCATCGCGCCACTGGAACGACGACGACTCGCACTTTGCACGCTCGGTGGCCGAGCGCACCTGGTCGGCGTCCGAGCGCGCGCGGGCCGAAACACTGCTGCGCGAGTCCGAAGCCCGCCAGCGGCAGGATGCCGATCGCGTGCAGTTGGCGCTGTCGGCCGGTGCCATCATCGGTACCTGGATGTGGGATCTGCCGCGGGATCGCCTCACGGTGGACGAGAAGTTCGCGATCAGTTTTGGACTGGATCCCGCACTGGGCCGCGAAGGGCTGAACCTCGCGCAGGTGCTTGCCACCGTCCATCCCGACGACCGGCCGCGCCTGGAGCGTGCAATCGCCGAAGCCATCGAGCACGGCGGTCCGTATGCGCACCAGTACCGCGTGCGTCGCGCGGACGGCAACTACTACTGGGTCGAGGCCAATGGCCGCGTCGACCAGGGTGGCGACGGCAAGCCCGCGTCGTTTCCTGGCGTGCTGATCGATCTGGAAGAGCGTCGTCGCGCCGAACAGAAACTCGCGCTGAGCGAAGCGAAGTACCAGACGCTGTTCAACGAGATCGACGAGGGCTTCTGCGTCATCGAGCTGCTGGACGGTCCGCAGGGGCCGCTGAGCGATTACGTGCACGTCGAGGCCAATCCCGCTTACAGCGTCAACACCGGCATTCCCCATATCGTCGGCAAGCGGGTGCGTGAGCTGATTCCCGATGAAGCCGGTGCGTGGGTGGCGATCTTCCGCCGCGTGCTGCTTACGGGCGAGGCGGTACGCTTCGAGCGCGAGCTGGCGGCGACCGGGCGTTACCTCGAGCTTGCCGCCTTCCGCATCGAGCCACCCGAGCGCCGCCAGGTAGCCGTGCTGTTCAAGGACGTCAGCGCACGCAAGCGCGCTGAGGACGAACTGCATCTGCTCAACCGCGAACTCTCCGAGCGCGTGGCGCAGGCCGTGGCACAACGCGAAGCGGCGCTGGCGCATGTGCACGAGATGCAGAAGCTGGAAACCATCGGCCAGCTCACCGGCGGCGTCGCGCACGACTTCAACAATCTGCTCACGCCCATCGTGGGCGCGCTGGACATGGTGGCGCACATCCACGAGAACGACGAACGCACCCGCCGCCTCACCGGCGCAGGTCTGCAGGCGGCCGAGCGCGCACGCACCCTGGTGCAGCGCCTGCTGGCCTTTGCGCGCCGACAGCATTTGCAAGCACGCCCGGTCAATGTGCGCCAGCTGGTGAACGGCATGGAGGATCTGCTGGTCCGATCGCTGGGACCGCAGGTGCAGTTGAAGATCGAATGCGTCGCCGGACTGCCCCTGGCGATCATGGATCCGAACCAGTTCGAGCTGGCGCTGTTGAATCTCGCCGTGAATGCACGCGATGCGATGGTCGAAGGCGGCGCACTTACCGTGAGCGTCGACCTGGACAACGTCGCGCATCACGCCAAGCTCGCCGAAGGTCGCTACCTGCGCGTGTCCGTCTCCGATACGGGGGCAGGCATGGATGAGGACACCCTCAAGCGCGCCGTCGAGCCGTTCTTCACCACCAAGGCAAAAGGGCAGGGCACCGGACTGGGCCTGTCGATGGTGCATGGTCTGGCCGCACAGTCTGGCGGCGATTTCTCGCTCGCCAGCAGGCCAGGGCAGGGCACCACCGCCACCTTGTGGTTGCCCGCATCGACGCAGAGCGTGGACGAGCAGGCGGCGCTACCCGCGGTGACATCACTGCTGCGCCGTGGACAAGGCGCGCGCGTGCTGCTCGTCGACGACGAGGAACTGGTGCGTTCCGGCACCGCCGACATGCTCATGGATGCGGGTTACGTGGTGCGTCAGGCCGCGTCGGGCCACGAGGCGCTGGCGCTGTTGCGGGCAGGACTCGACGTATCCGTGCTGGTTACCGACTACGCGATGCCCGGCATGTCCGGCACCCAGCTGGCGAGCGAAGCCGTACAACTGCGCCCGGCCTTGCCGGTGCTGATGATCACCGGCTTCGCCTCGCTCAACGACGACACCGTCGCCGACCTGCCGCGCTTGTCCAAGCCGTTTCGTCAGCACGATATCGCCGATGTGCTGGCGGACCTGCTTGAAAAGAGTCAGGCGCGTTGAGCGGCGACGCACACCGGCCAGAGCAAAGAGCCCGGCGGGTGCCGGGCTCTGCTCAAATCTTGCTGGGTGAGTTCACGGCTCAATAGCCGTCCTGGTATCCCTGCTGATAGCCCTGCTGGTAGCCGTCGCTGGGCTGCTGATAGATGACCTGCCCTTCCTGCGGCTGCTCGTACACCACCGTGGCCGGCTGGCGATAGACCACGGCAGGGGCCTGCTGGTAATACGTCGGCGCGGGTTGGTAGTAGGTCGGGGCAGGCGCCACCGCCTGGGTCACGATGCCGGCTATCGCCGTCGCAACAATCGCCCCGGCAATCCAGTTGCCTGCATTGCTGTGACCGCCGTGGTATCGGCCGTCGTGATGCCAGTCGCCGCGATCGCGGCCCCAGCCGCCTCGATCATGGTTCCAGTTGCCGCGATCATGGCCTCCGCGATAGCCGTTGTCGTGCCCCCAGCCATCGCGCGCGGATGCAGCCATCGGCACCATCGCGGTGGTCGCCACCGCCAGGCCAAGCACTACGCGTTGAGCAAGTGCGAACTTCTTCATGGCACACCTCCGTTGAACTGGAGTCGATGCTCGGGCTGCGGGGCTTAATGAGTACTGAAATTTCCTGCGATTCCGACCTCGCCTGCGATTCGGTTGCCTGCCGTTGTGCTTATCGCTAGAAAATCGTCAAGCCACGCTTAGCGGTCGCTTAGTCGGGCTCGCAGCGCGTTTGGCACGCAGGGTCACGGACACAGCAACGGGATGGAAACGCGCACGCGCAGGCCCCGGCCAAACGGCGAGTCCAGCAGCTCGATGGTGGCGCGGTGCAGGCTGGCGGCCCGCGCCACGATGGAAAGGCCCAGCCCATAGCCCTCGCCGCGGCTGCCGGCTTCGCGATGGAAGCGGGCGAACACGGCATGGCGGCGCTCCAGCGGGATGCCGGGGCCGTTGTCGATCACTTCGAGCGTGGCTTCCTGCTGGTTCTGCACCACCGCCAGCTGGATGCGGCCGCCAGCCGGCACGTAACGCAGCGAGTTTTCCAGCAGGTTGCGCAGCAGGGCCACCAGGGCCGGCGCATAACCTTGCACGACCACGCGGCTGTCCTGCAGCACGAAACCCAGTTCCACACCGCGGCGCTGCAGGCCCGGCGTGAACTCCTTGACCACGCCGTCGGCCAGGTCGACCAGGTCCACCGCCTCAAACGGGCTCGACGCCGCGCCTGCCTCGAGCTTGGCCAGCGCGAGCAGCTGTTCGATGCGACGGCCCAGCGTGACGACGCTGCCGTGCGCCCCGGCGAGGCTGTCCTGGATTTCGTCGGGATCGACGGTTTCCATGGCGCTCTCCAGGTTGAGCTGGATCGAGGCCAGCGGCGTGCGCAGTTCGTGCGCCACGTCGGCGCTGAAGCGGCGCTCGCGTTCCAGCGCGTCCTCCTGCCGGTCCAGCTGCTCGTTGAGCGCATTGAGCACCGGGCGCAGCTCACGCGGTGCGTCAGGTAGCACAATGCGCGCCCGGCTTCCCGGTTCGCGTGCGGACAGCGCCGTGGTGAGGCTGGCCAGTGGGCGCAATCCTCGCCCCACCGCCCAGCCGACCAGCAGCGCGAGCACGGGCAAGCCGAACAGGAACGGCAGGCCGTGATCCAGCCACAGCGTGTGCACGATGTCCTCGCGGCTGTCGTAGCGGTCGGCCACGCGGATCACGTAAGCGCTGTTCGGATCGACGTAGTTGAACACGCGCCACACGTGGTGCTGCTTCTTGAGGTCGTGATAGGCCGAGCGATCATCCGGTGTGGCCGGCAAGGTCATCAGGTTGATCGTGCCCAGCACCAGCTTGCCCTGGCGGTCGAACACCTGGAAACCCACTTCGGACTCGTGCGTGGCCACCTCGCCCTGCGCCGCCAGCACGCTCTTCTTCTGCACCGGCACCAGCAAGCCTTCGTGGCCGGCAAACGTCTGGACGCCGGCCTGCTGGATCAAGGTGGCGATGGTATGCGCCGCTTCGGCCAGGCGTGCATCGGACAGCACCGCCATTTCCGAGCTGGTGCGGCGAAAGCTGTAGAACGCCAGCGGCAGCAGGAACAACAACAGCAGCGCGATGATCATCCAGCGCAGGCGCCCGCGCAGGCTGGTGGGCCTCACCGCGGGTCCCGCGGAATCATGTAGCCGAACGCGCGTACGTTCTGGATGGTGTCGAAGCTCAGCTTGCGGCGCAGCGAGTGCACCAGTACATCGAGCGCGCCGTCGGTCACCTGGCGATCGCTGCCGTAGAGCGAACTCTCCAGCGTGTCGCGGCGCACGACGCGGCCGCTGCGTTCCATCAGGGTCTGCAGCAGCGACATCTCGCGTCGAGTCAGATCCACCTTGTCGCCACGGAAGGTGACTTCCAGCGTGGCCAGGTCCAGGCACAGCGCGCCGGCTTCGATCCGGTTGGCGGCCAGGCCCTGCATGCGGCGCGTAAGCGAACGGATGCGCGCGCCCAGCTCATCGAGATGGAACGGCTTGGTGAGGTAGTCGTCGGCGCCGGCATCGAGGCCATGCACGCGCGCCTGCACGGCATCGCGCGCGGTGAGGATGAGCACGGGCGTGCGTATGTCGTTGCGGCGCGCCTCGGTGAGGATGTCCAGGCCATCCTTGCCGGGCAGGCCCAGATCGAGCAGCACCAGGTCGGCCGTCTGATCCTGCATGGCGGCGATGGCCTGCGTGCCATCGGTGATCCACGTCACCGCGTACGACAGACGCTCGAGCGCGCGCTGGATCGCCGCGCCCAGTTCCAGATCGTCTTCCACCAGGATGATGTGCATCGCATGCCTCGGCTACGAGAACGGCGGGCCGAGGGGCCCGCCGGGTCAGCGTTCGATTGTCTTGCTGTTTTGTTACCGTCCCGGGTAAAGCTGCCCATCCCTGGGCAATCACAACTGCCCGCGGGCCATGCGGTGCCCGCGGACAGCTGCTACGGGGCCTTGGAAGAACTCGACGCCAGGCCGGCGGCGCGCAATTCCTCGCGGGCGGCCGCGAGATCGTGCTGCAGGGCCGGCGAAGCAAGCATGTCGGTGGCCAGCGCCTGGCCGAATTGGCGACCGGCGTAGATGTCCTGCAGCGTGTGCACGCCCTTCACCACGCGACGCCAGCCGATATCGCGGGCGTGCTGCATCAGCGCGTCGGCATCCTGCGGAAACAGTTGCGCGAGCAGGATGGCGTCCACCGTGGCGCGGCTGGAATGACCGCTGGGATAGCCAAAGCTCTTCTTCGCCAACTCCTCCGGATGCATCGCGCAGTCCGAAGCGGGCGGGCAGGGGCGTACGCGCTTCCAGTGGTTCTTGGACAGATCCACCGCTTGCTTGGTCTCGTGCTCGGCTTCCTTGAACAGCGCGGCTACGTGCGGCAACTGGTCCGCGCGGAAGCCCGGGCCGATCACCGGGGCAAAGTCGAACGCGTTGAATTTCTCTTCCTGCTGCGCCTGGGCGAAGTCCGACGGCGATCGCGCGGCGAAAGCGCGATCGGTGGCGGCGCGATCGGCCTGGTCTTCCGCGCTGCCCGGTGTGCTCGGCGGGGGCAAGGCGGACATCACGGCGTCGACCTGGGCCGTGCTGAGGTAGACGTCGGCATGCACGTCCTTGGCAGCGGCCAGGGACGGTGCGATCAAGAGCAGTGCAAGGAGGGTGTGCCTGAACTTCATTGCGATCTCCCTCGTCACAGCGCCAGCGACACGGAAGCGAACCAGCTGCGACCCGGCAGCACGTAGTACGAACCCACGTTGCCGCTCACCGAGTTGATCACCAGGTTGTGCGCGTCAAACAGGTTGTCCACCTGCAGGCGCAGCTTGTAGCTCTTGATCCACGAGCCGGTGACGTTCTGGCCATAGCCCACGCTCATCGCCGCCTGCCAGTAACCGCCGGTGCCGATGGTCGAGGTCACCGAAGAGGCCACGTCCGGATTGAAGCTGGAGTTGTACGCCTTCTGGCTGCCCGAGTACTTGTCGTACAGCGAGGCGAAGAAGCCGTTGTTTTCATACATCACGCCCAGTGCGGCGGTGCTGTCGGGCACATTGGGGATGTCGAGCTTGGAGCCCTTGAACGTCGCATCCTGCAGCGAGCCGTTGGCAAACACACTGGCGCCAGCACCCACGTAATAGGTGAGTTCGCCTTCGATGCCCTTGATGTACGCACCCTTGGCCAGGTAGTACACCGCATCGGTGGTGCCGGGCACGGTGGTGGAGAACTGGTAGTTCTTGAAGTTGATGAAATAGACGTCGGCATCGGCATTGAAGCGATCGGTCTTGTAGACCGTGCCGAACTGGTAGTTCATGGTCTGCTCGGGCTTGGTGTTGTTGAGCGTCGGGTCAGGCACGTAGAACTCGTTGAGGTTGGGCGTGAGCATGCCCTGCGCCGCGGTGGCGTAGATGCTCCAGTCGTCGCGCAACAGATAGTTGGCGGTGAGGTAGCCCAGCGTCTTGTCCCAGCTCTGGCTGTAGTACAGCGGCGTCTTGCTGGTCTGGTTGATCGGCGCCTCGATGTCGCGGCTCACGTCGAAATACTTCACGCCCGGGGTGATGCTCAGGCCGTCGTACGCGTACCACTCGTACTCGGCGTAGAGCTGGCCGGTGTGCAGCTGGTCCTTCATCGTGTACTTGTACGGGCCGCTGTACACGCCCTTGCTGTTGAAGGTGCCAAAGGTCGACGCGCCGGGCTTCACGTCGATGGCGCCGTCGCGGCCGTAGTCAATGGCGATGCTGCTGCGGTCGTTGTTGGTGTACTCGTACCAGCCGCCGGTGCGGAACTGGCCGTGGTCGTCGGCATGCACCAGCTGGAACACGTCGCCCCAGGCGCGGTAATTGTTGATCTTGACGTAGCCGCCCATGTTGGTGGGCGATGCCTTGGTGCCCACATACGGGCTCTCGTGGCTGGTGTTGTCGTAGGCGTAGGTATAGACCTTGTTGTCCACCGACCAGGTGTCCGACAGCAGGCTGTGGATGCCCAGGTATTCCAAGTCGGTCTGCTTGGTCTGGAAGTTGTAGCAGGCGCAGTTGGTGCTGGTGGGATCGTTGTTGAGGCCGAAATTGCGGCCCAGCTGGTCGATCTGCTGCAGCGTCAGCGAGCTGAGGTTCGGGTTGTTGAAGCGGATGTAGTTGTAGTTGCTGAGGAAGGTGATCTCGGTGTTGTCGCCGATCGGCTGCACATATTTGATGTAGCCCGTCTTGCGCGAGGTGTCGCCGTCGGTCTTGGCCGTATCGGTGCTGATGTACTGCGCGCTGGCGATCAGCTTGCCGCCACCGAGGTCATCGAGCTTGCCCGAGTTGATTTCCAGATGGGTCAGCGAGGTGTCGTAGCTGCCGAAACTCTGCGTCGGGATGAACGAGAACGAGTCGGTCGGGTCCTTGGAACTCAGTGCCACGGTGCCGCCGAAGGTCGCCTCGCCGATCGTGCTGGCGCTGCCGGGGCCGCGATCAATCAACACCTGGCCGATCATCTTGGCCGGGAAATAGCTGCTGGTGTGATGGCTGAAGTCGTTGGTGTCGCCAAACGGAATGCCGTCATAGGTGACGTTGAAGGAGTTGTCGTTGAAGCCGCGCAGCGTCATCTGCTTGGATTCGCCCAGGCCCGGGCCCGCCGTGCTGACATTGGTCACGCCCGGCGCGATGGCGGCGATGGTGGCGTAGTCGGCGGTGGGCGCCACGTGGTTGCTGATCCAGTCCAGTCCGATCACCGACTGCGGCTGCGTGATGTTGAGGTCGGCCTGGGTCGGCGCCTGGGTGATCGCCGAGGTGGCGGCGGAACCCTGCACTTCAACTTCCTCCAGCTCCTTGGGCGCCTTCAAGGCATTGGCGCCGGGCTTGGACGCCGCCGCGTCGACCGGCGCGCTCGCCGCCGTGGTATCGGCGTCAGAGGCATGCACGGGCAGGCTCAGCGACAAGCTGGCGAGCAAGGCCAGCGCAACCGCGCTGGAAATAGGACGCAAGACAAGCTGCGACGCGTGGAAGCGCCGACGGAAAGAGGAAGACATGGCGGCCCGAGTAGTGGCTGGAATCAGTGCACTAGCGTGGGTTCGCCGTTTGACAGTTCTGTTGCACCGGGGTGATGCGCAATGGCCGATTGCTTAGCGCGGACTTAGGCAGGCCTTGGGCGGCAGGTCCTGCGCCGAGGTGCCTACCAGTTAATGCGCATGCCCAGGTTTCCGTTGACAGCCTTCACGCCTTCGTTGAAACCCTTGTCATAGCTGATCGTGGCATACAGCGATGCGCTCCTGCTCAACTGCGCGCTCAGGCCCGTGCCCAGTTCCCACCAGCTGCCGCCCAGATCCGAATGGAACGGGATATTGCCGGTCTGCGACGAGAACAGGGTGACCGCATCGGCCTTGAACTCATGCCAGAGGTTCGCAAAGAACCAACCCGAGAGCAGGCGAGGCTTGCTCCCCTGGTCCCACTCCCAGCTGCGCGACGCCCGGCCGCCCAGGCGCGCGGCGAGCGAATCGGCGTCGCGGAACTGCACGTGCGCCGAGCTATCGTTCGCGCTATTGAGATGCAGCGACTGGTAGATCAGCTGGCTCTGCGGTTCAAGCGACCAGCCGTTGGCGAAGGTGAAGGGATAGCCGCCTTCCAGCGACAGCGTCGTGCCAAAGCCATGCGTGGAAAGACTCTGCTGCTCGTTCGATGACTTGGCGTCGTACCAGGTGCCTTGAATGACGCCATCGAGATACCAGTCCTTCGCGCCAAAGCGCGTCCAATAGCCACCGATGGAATACGAGTCGAAGCGGTCGTTGCCCGCCACGGTGTCGTCGTAGTTGGTCACACCGCCGTGGCCGTGGCCGACCGACGAGAGTACGCCGGCAAAATCGCGGGAGCCGTCGTCATGCGTATCGCGATAGAGATCCAGGCCGGCCTGCACCGCGACCATGTTGTCGTCGAACGAGGGGCCATCGCGATAGATGCCACCGCTTTTCGCATCCCATTGGCCATCCTGACCGATCACGCGCGCCCACACGCCGCTGGCGCCGAAACCATCACCCGACAGATCGCGCAGCTGTTCCTCTTCGCCCACGCGTTCGTGCAACGTCCCGATCAAGGCCTTGCCATAGTTGAGCGCCATCGAGGGGAGGGCGGTGTATAGCGATACCTCAGGCCGGTAGTACGCCACGTAGGGCCGCGTCGCCGCTGGCGTGCCGGGCGCCGGCATGGTGATGCCCAGAGCATCCAGTACATCGGCGGGAGGGGTCGGATCTTCCGAACGCAGGTACCACGATTCGGGCGAGGACGCATCGCGCGCACCCTTGAACAAGGCGTATTGATAGGGGCCAGCCTCCAGCGTAGTGCCGAGCGCGAACGCATCCGGTGTGGTGACGGCCAGCCCGGACGCGGCCACCACCAGGATGCCGTTGCCCGGCGTGGTGGCCCCCAGGCCGCCGACGTTGGTGATATCGAGCACGGTATGCCCGCTGGTGGTGCCCTTGCTGACGACCAGCAGATCGGAGTTGGAAGCGTCGTCGCCCAGCACCGTGTTCATCGCGATGCGCGAATTGCCCTGTCCCACCAGATTGCCGACAAACAAGCTATTGCCCACGCCAGCGCCCGCCAGCTGGATCAGGTTGTTGTTGGTCAAGGTGCCGTTGATGGCGAAGTCGCCCTTGCTGCCGCCCTGGAACAACGGCAGCGCATCGGCCACCGCGATCGTGCCGTCGTTGCTCACCGGACCACCCGAACCATCGTAGTTGCCGATCATGCCGTAGCCGCCCAGGGTGGCGCCGCCGGCCACATGCACCGCGCCACCTCCCGCAATCGCTGCCGTGCTGTTGGGTACGTTGCCCACCACCAGCGTGCCCGCATTGACCGAGGTCGTGCCGCTATAGGTATTGAGCGCCGTGAGCACCGTGGTGCCGCTGCCGTTCTGCTGCAGGCTGCCGATCGGATCGGGCGTGGTGTTGGTCCAGTCGCTGATCACACCGCTGAAGGTCAGCGTGTCCGAGCGGTTGAAGATCAGCGTGCCGCCATCCTGCACGTCACCCACGATGCTGCCGGTCGAGCCGCCGTTGCCCAGTTGCAGGGCGCCGTTGGCGATCACCGTGCCTCCGCTGTAGGTGTTGTTGCCGGTAAAGATCGTCGTGCCGCTGCCGAGCTGTTTCACGCTGCCGCTGCCGGATATCGCACCGGGAATCGTCACTGTGTCCGAGTGATCGACGATCAATCGCCCGTTGTCCACCACGTCACCCACGATGCTGCCGCTGGTGCCGCCATCACCGAGCTGCAGCACCCCCGCCTGTATCGTGGTGCCGCCGGTGTAGCTGCTGTTGCCGGTGAGCACGGTGGTTCCCGTGCCTTGTTGGATCACCGCGCCGCTGCCCGATATCGCGCCTGCGAACGTGGATGCATCGCTCCGGTTGAACACGAGCGCGCCGTTGTCCGTCACGTCGCCGACGATGCTGCCGCTGGCACCGCCATCGCCTAACTGCAGTGTTCCAGCACTGATCGTCGTGCCGCCGGTGTAGCTGTGGTTGGCCGTGAGCAGCGTGGTGCCGGTGCCTTGCTGTGTCACCGAGCCGCTGCCCGAAATGAGGCCGGCAAACGTCACCTTGTCGCTACGGTTGAACACCAGCGCGCCGTTGTCGGTGACATCGCCAACGATGCTGCCGGTGCCGCCACCATTGCCCAGTTGCAGCGTTCCTGCATTGATGGTGGTGCCACCCGTGTAGGTGTTGTTGGCTGTGAGCACGGTCGTGCCGGTGCCTTGCTGCGTGACCGATCCGGCGCCGGAAATCGTGCCTGCGAAAGTCGACGTGTCGCTGCGGTTGAATACCAGCGAGCCGTTGTCGCTCACGTCGCCGACGATGCTGCCCGCGTTGCCGCCATCGCCCAGCTGCAGCGCGCCGGCGCTGATGGTGGTGCCGCCGGTATAGCTGTTGGCGCCGGTGAGCGTCATGCTGCCGGCGCCGGTCTTTACCAGGCCGCCGCTGCCGGCGATCACGCCGTCGAACGACGTGGATGTACCCAGGCCACCGGTGGTGAGCGTGCCCGCACCCAGGGTCACGGCGCCCGCACCCGCAAGACTGCCGATGATCTGGTTGGCATTACCCAGATCCAGCGTGGCGCCGCTGATGACGGTGAAGGCGCTGCTCGGCGCGAGCAGGTTGGCCCCGCCTGCCTGCAAGGTTCCGCTCGCGATGGTGGTCGGCCCGGTATACGTGCCTGCACCCGCTAGCACCAGCGTGCCGCTGCCCGCCTGCGTCACCGCACCGCTGCCCTGGATGGGCGCGGTGATGTTGAGATTGCCCGCGCTGGCAAAGACGAGCGTACCGTTGTCGTTGATCTGTCCACCGATGGTCAGCGCAGGCGTGGTGAACGTCGCCGTGGTGCCCGCATCGAGCGAGAGATTGCTCAGCGCATAGCTGGCGGCGGACAGCGTGACATTGGCGCTGTTGCGCAGCGCCACCAGCTGCCAGTTGGGAATGGCGTTGGCAAAGGCGGTGGAACTGAAACCATCAAAGACCAGCGTGTTGTTGCTGCCGCCGGTACCAGCGTCGATCGAGCCCGTGGTGGTGGAGCCCGCTTCCAGCATCACCGTGTTGTTGGACTGTCCCGCACCAAACAGGATCGCACCGCGGCTGCCACTCAGGCTGCCGGCATTGATCACCGTGATGCCGTTTGCGTTGGGGCCGTTGCCGTAGAAACCATAGGCGTTGTCGCTGGTCACGCTGGCGCCGGCTGCATTGGTGAAGCTGCCGGGGCCTGCCATTTCCACGCCATTGCCAGCGATCGCCACGGTGTTCCCGCTGGCGATGGTGGCGTACGCGCCGTGGGCTGCCACGATGCCGTAGTTGAGGATGGTGCTGGCCACCAAGCTGTCCGAGCGGATGCCCGCGGACGATGAGCGCGCGCTGGTGCCGGAGATGGAGCCGAAGGTATCGATCCTGCCGAGATTGATCAGCACGTTGCCTGCCGTGCGATTGGCCGTGCGCGCAAACATGCCCACCGAATTGCTGCCCGTGGTCTTGATGCTGCCGTCGTTCTCCAGCGTGTTGCCGAAGCCCACGGTAGTGCTCGTTGCGTTGTTGGGATCGCCTGCCCATATGCCGTAGGCGTTGATGAAGGTTGTGCTGATGCTGCCGCCATTCGTCACCGAGCTGTTGTTGTTCACCTGCACGGCGGCGCCGGTCGCGGCGATGCCTGCGCCGGCGTTGACGATCACCTTGGCGCCATTGCCTGGAATGACAAGGGTGCCGCTGCCCACCGTGATGGCATTGATGCTGCTGGTATAGGGATTGGGCGCGTTGGTATTGCAGATGACCGTCACGCCATCGGGCTGCAGCGCGCAGTTGGCGAACGCGGGTGATGACAGCGCAGTCATCAGGCAGGCGAAGAGCAGCTTGGGCGTTGGGTGTGAAAATGGATGTCGATAGGCGCCGCTGTTGCAGGGCTTGGCCGGATGATCCGGCCATCGTGGCAAGCCTTCGCTCATAACCCCGTCCCACTGGCTGCAAGAGCAGACGGGTTGCTTGAGTAACATCGTGGCGGTGACTTGTTCGTGAAGTGCCGCGCGAACGAACGCCTCATGTCACCGCGATTTTCAGCGGGATTTCTGTCAGTAGTGACCTAAGTGCTGTACGGCGCGATGACGCGCGGATGCGGTTGTCACACGCAGCGCGCGTTCTCGAGAGCGCTGCAATTCGTCACTTCACCGGCTCGGCGAGCGGCTTGCCCTTGTCGATGACCCACGTCGACAGCGCCGTGCCGCCATCGCTGCCCGGTGCTGCGGCAAGACTGTGCACGGCGCCGCGCGGATTGAAGAAGTGGTCGCCCGCCTTCAACACCTGATCGGGTTTGCCGCGCGTCTTGAGGACGAGATTGCCCTTGAGCACATAGCCCGATTCATCGCCGTCATGCGTGTGCCAGCCCACGACGCCGCCGGCGGGAACCTCCGCCGTGCCAAGCACGATCTCCGTTCCCGGCACGCCGCTTTGCTCGTGCTGGTCCAGGATGGTGCGCTTGGCTTGTGGCGCATTGGCGGCCGGCGCCTCTTGCGCGGCGACGTTGCTGCTCAGGGCGGTGGCCGTGAGCAGGGCGGCGATCAGCACGGGACGGAGCGACATGACGGCAGCCTCGGCGCAAGCGGAAACGGACCGCATGGTGCGCGCCAAAACGTTAGCGCGGCGCGAAGCTGTTTCCGACGGATCATCCACTGCCGTGGCCTATCATGGGACTCCCCGCACCGCCCGAGTTACTGATGAACGACCCCTCCACTCCCCTGCACGTGGCACTGATCGGCTATGGATTTGCCGGCAAGACGTTCCACGCGCCTCTGATCCGCAGCGTGCCCGGCCTGGCGTTGCGCACGGTCGTATCGCGCGATGCCAACAAGGTGCACGCGGACCTGCCGGACATGGACGTGGTCGCCGATGTCGCAAAAGTTCTTGCGGATCGCCAGGTTGACGTGGTGGTGATCGCCTCGCCCAACGACACCCACGCGCCGCTGGCGCGCGCCGCGCTGGAGGCGGGCAAGCACGTGGTGGTGGACAAGCCGTTCGCGCTCGATCTGCAGCAGGCGCGCAGCCTGGCTGCCGTCGCCCAGCAGCAGGGGCGCGTGCTGTCGGTGTTCCAGAACCGCCGCTGGGACAGCGATTTTCTCGGCGTGCGGCAGCTGATCGCACAAGGCACGCTGGGCGAGGTGACGCACTTCGAATCGCATATCGACCGCTTCCGTCCGCAGGTGCGCGCGCGCTGGCGCGAGCAGCCGGGCGCAGGCAGCGGCCTGTGGTACGACCTGGGGCCGCATCTGGTGGATCAGGCGCTGTCGCTGTTCGGCCTGCCCGAGCGCGTGTGGGGCAGCTTGGCCACCCAGCGCGATGGCGGCGAAGTCACCGACTGGGCACATGTGGTGCTCGAGTACGGCCAGCGCCGCGTGATCCTGCACGCGGGCATGCTGGTGGCGGGCGGCAGTGCGCGCTTCACCGTTCACGGCACGCAGGGGAGCCTGGTCAAGCCCAGGATCGACGTGCAGGAAGCGCAACTGATCGCCGGCATGCGTCCCGGCGACGCCGAATGGGGCATCGATCCGGATGATCTGCTGCTCTACGACGGCGACGGTCAGGTCACGCACCTGACCACGCCCAGGGGCGACCAGAGTCGCTACTACGCGGCGTTCCGCGATGCGGTGCTGGGGCGGGGCGCAGCGCCCGTGACACCGCGTCAGGCGATCACGGTGATGGCGGTGATCGAGGCGGCCATGCAGTCGGCGGCGGAACATCGGGCCGTGGTGCTGGAGCTGGAGGACGGCGAACGCGAAGCATGGCAGGCCGCATCCAATTGAACGCTGTCCGTCGGTGTGAGCCTGCTGATGGGAGCGCGCAGAAGTCCGCAAGCCGCGCATAAAAAAAGGCCCCCTTTCGGGGGCCTCACGGATCGGCTCTAGGGGGGCGACCGATCCGGGCTGCCGGCGTTCGTGGAAACGCCGACCTGGATAGATTGCCTGAGGCTTCGAGATTTCGATGTAAGCCAAGTCTTACGCGAT
This sequence comes from Dyella japonica DSM 16301, assembly GCF_001010355.1. Taxonomy (GTDB): domain Bacteria; phylum Pseudomonadota; class Gammaproteobacteria; order Xanthomonadales; family Rhodanobacteraceae; genus Dyella; species Dyella japonica. The sequence goes on from NZ_JPLA01000025.1 coordinate 56,915, forward strand.
TGGTCAGGAAGTGGATGGCTGTGTGTCAGGCCATCCAGAAACCTCAGCGATTCACCATCTGCATCATCGGCCCGGCGTAGCGCGCACCTGCGGCCACGTCCGGCGGGAATACGGCATCGATGGCACGCAGTTCGGCCGCATTGAGCGTCACATCGATCGCGCCCAGGTTTTCGTCCAGGCGGTTGCGATAGCGGGTGCCCGGAATGGCGAACATGTCCTCACCCTGTGCCAGCACCCAGGCCAGCGCGAGCTGCGCCGGCGTGCAGCCCTTCTCGGCGGCGATCGCGTTCACCTTGTCGACCAGCTCCAGGTTGCGATAGAAATTCTCGCCCTGGAAGCGCGGACTCTGGCGACGGTAGTCATCGGCTTCGAAATCCTCGGGGCTGCGAAAAGCGCCGGTGAGGAAGCCGCGACCCAGCGGCGAATACGCCACGATGCTGGTGCCGGTCTTGCGCGAGGACTCGAGCATGCCGTTCTCCTGCGGATCGCGCGTCCACAGCGAAAACTCCACCTGCAGTGCCGCGATCGGATGCACCTTGGCCGCGCGTTCCAGCGTGGCGCCGGAGGCTTCGGAAAGGCCCAGATGACGCACCTTGCCGGCCTTCACCAGCTCCGCCATGGCGCCCACGGTTTCCTCGATCGGCACCTCGATGTCCACGCGGTGCTGGTAGTACAGGTCGATGTACTCCACGCCCAGGCGCTTGAGGCTGGCCTCGCAGGAAGCGCGCACGTATTCGGGGCGGCCGTTGATGCCGCGCTTGGCCGGGTCGTTGGGATCGCGCACGATGCCGAACTTGGTGGCGAGGAAGGCCTGCTCGCGGCGACCTTTGAGCGCCTTGCCGACCAGCACCTCGTTGGTGTGGGGGCCGTAGACGTCGGCCGTGTCGAGAAAATTGAAGCCGCGTTCGAGCGCGTGGTGGATGGTGGCGATCGATTCGGCATCGTCCCGCTGGCTGCCATAAAAGTCGCTCATGCCCATGCAGCCGAGGCCGAGGGCGGAGACGGAGGGACCATTCTTGCCGAGCTGTCGCATATGCATGGGGCGTTCCTTGGGAGGGTGGGGAGCTGACCCAGGCATTCTTGGCCATGACGGCGTGCCAATAAATGCTCAATAATCGCCATGTCTGTTGTCGAAATGGTCAACAATCGCCATGGATCGTCTGCAAGCCATGCGGGTCTTCACGCGCATCGTGGAACTGGGCAGCTTTACCCGCGCCGCCGATGACCTCAGCCTGCCGCGCGCCACGCTGACCCACACCATCAAGCGGCTGGAAGAACACGTGGGCGCCCATCTGCTCCAGCGCACCACCCGCCGCGTGCGCCCCACCCGCGATGGCGAGGTCTACTACAACCACTGCGTGCGCCTGTTGGCGGATCTCGATGCGGTGGAAGCGGATTTTCGCGAGGCGGCCGCGGTACCCAAGGGTCGGCTGCGCATCGACCTGGCCTCGTCGCTGGCGCGCATCGTGTTGATCCCGGCGCTGCCGGAATTTCTTGCGCGCTATCCGCAGATCGAGATGGACATCGGCACCAGCGACCGCTTCATCGATCTGGTGCAGGAGGGCGTGGACTGCGTGCTGCGCGCCGGCGATCTGCCCGATTCGACCATGGTCGGCCGGCGCGTGGCCAATCTCTCGCAGGCCACCGTGGCGAGCGTCGCCTACGTGCAGCGTCATGGCCTGCCGCAGACGCTGGCGGATCTGCACAACGGACACGTCGCGGTGAACTGGGCCTCGCCCACCACGCGTCGCACCTCGCCGCTGGAATTCATGCTGGGCAAACGCATGCGCGAAGTGACGCTGCCAGCGCCGATTGCGGTGAGCGGCACCGAGGCCTACCTGGCCTGCTGCGAGGCAGGGCTGGGCATCGCGCAGTTTCCGCGCTATCGGGTGGACGAGGCGCTGGCCAGCGGCACGCTGATCGAACTGCTGCCCGCGATGCCGCCGCCGTCGTTTCCCATCAGCGTGCTGTACCAGTCGCAGCGGCAGCTGCCGTTGCGACTGCGCGTGTTCATCGACTGGATCGTCGAGGTGATGGGCGAGGTACGCTGAAATCGACGGCTACTGATTCATCTGGCTGATCGCTTCGCGCATCGGCGCCACCGATACCCTGACTACGCCGGTCAGCGGCGTATCCATTTCAAGTATCACGTAGATCGCCCCCGACGCCGACAACGCACACACCAGGAAGAAGAACAGCACCGTGTGGTTATGCGGCGCAAACAGGCCGAACGTGCCGAAGATCACGCACAGCCACGCGGCCAGCACCAGCAACAGCGTCATCGGGATGGTGCCGTTCTTCTGCATCAGCGCCAGCCAGCGCGCGGTGAACACTTCATCGGAAATATCCAGCGCGCGGTCCTTGAGCTGTTGCTCGGCTGCCGTGGCGGGTTTCAGCGCCGTCACGCGGCGCTGGAAATCGCTGATGTGGCTGAGGATCTGCGGGCTGTCCAGCTGCGCGATCCGCGCGCGGTCACCCGAGGCCAGCAAGTCCACCCAGTTGGTGTAGCTGCGTTTGAGCGTCTCGCGCAGCGGCTGGGCCTCGGGCCCGTACTGCGCCAGTGCGCGGTCGAGGCGCAGGATATTGACCGCGTTGCGCTGCAGATCGCCGTTGACCGCGTCGTACGAGGTCTTGGCCGAGGAGATCAGCAAACCCAGCACCAGCGCGGCGATGGTGGCGATGAGGCCGGCGGCCAGCTTGATGGACGAGGCCGAATCCTCGTCCAGGTGATGGTGCGGCAACCGCGTGCGCGCATACATGCCCAGCAGCGCGCAGCCAAACACACCGGCAAAAATCAGCAGGAAGATCAGCAGGTGCGTCATGGCGCTTGCTCCTCACACGCGGTGGTCGCCGGATGACCTTATTCCTCCCAGGCGGGTCGCTTGCTGATGCCGCCTTCGGTGCGCAGCGCGCTGGCGTCCATCAGCTTGCCGTCCATCATCACCAGCTCGGTATGGCGCAGATCGCCGATGTTCACTGCCGGGTTGCCGTCCACCAGCACCAGGTCCGCGTTCTTGCCCTTCTGGATGCTGCCGGTATGCGCGTCGGCGCCGACCAGATGGGCGGTGACCGCGGTGGCGCTGGCGAGCGCTTCGGCGTTGGTAAAGCCGGCCTGCACGTAGAGCTCCAGCTCGCGCACCAGTTCCAGCCCGGTGCCGTCGGTGCCGGCGACGATCGGCACGCCCGCCTTGTGCATGGCCCCGACCAGCGCCTGCAGCTTGGCGAAGCTGGCGCGGTAGTCGGCACGCGTGAGGTCCTTGGGCACGGTGAAGCCGCCCTGGCGGAAGCCGCGTTCCACCGCCGGCGGCAGCGTGCCGACGTAGGGCGCATAGGAGGGCGAGAGATCGCCGTTCTCCGGCACGTACAGGCTCTCGGCGATCACCAGGGTGGGATCGGAGGTGATGTGGCGCTGGGCCATGGTGGCGATCAGCGACTTCATCGGCTCCTTGTCCAGGTCCACGTTGCGCGCATAGCGCCCCGGGCCTTCGAAACGGCCCATGCCGTTGGATGCCTTGACCACCTCGTCGGGCATCGCCTGCATCATCACGAAGTAGATGTGGGTGATTTCGTCGTAGCCATCGTCGATGGCCTCCTTCGGACGCATGCCGGCGGGCAGATGGCCGTGCACGTGCAAGCCATCCTTGTGCGCTTCGGCGGCGGTGGCCTTCACCCAGGCGGGGTTGAACGTGCCGTAGATCTTGATCGCACTGAAGCCATCGGCCTTGGCCCGGTCGGCCAGCTTGATCGCTTCTTCCTGCGAAGTGGCCACCGTGGCGACCTGCGCCGTGTTCGGGCCCTTGCCGTCGATCAGCATCGACGGGTACACGTGCGGCCCGAGCAATTCACCCTTGGCGCGGCGCTGGGCGCGCGACAGCGTCTGTTCGTTGATGTTGCCCGGATCGCGCACCGAAGTGATGCCCAGCGACAGCAGCATTGGACCGCTGGCGTCGTCCGGCACGTGCTGGTGCGAATCCCACAGGCCGGGTACCAGGGTCTTGCCCTTGCCATCGATCACCTGCGCGTTCTTGGGCACCGTTATGGAAGCGGCATCGCCCACCGCGGTGATCACGCCCTTGTCCACCAGCACCGTTTGGCCGTCCACAAAGCGCGACCCATCCACGAAGGCGCGCACATTGGTGAATGCCACGGGGCCGGGCGGTGTCTTCAGCAGCTTGGGCACGATGGCCTTGGCATGTTGGGCGAGCGCGGCGGTCTGGGCTTTTTCGAGCGCCGGCAGCGCCGACTCGTAGCCTTCCGGCAACCACGCCAGGCCGTTGACGAAACCGAAGAAGTGGCCTGACTTGTCCACCCATACCGGCACCGGCGTATTGCTCAGGCCGGTCACCGCATACGCGGTCACCTGCTGCTTGTTGGCGCCATCGCCAACGGTGGCGACGGTGAGTTTTTCCGCGTGCGCCTTGCCGCCGGGCAGCAGCGTGAGCGTCTTGTCCGGTGCGGTCAGCAATTTTTCGACGAGGGTGGCATTGAGGTCGAACGGGCCGCCGAAGGCAACGTATTCGGCTGGCGCACCGTAGGGCGCGGAACCCGCGTCCACCGGACTCTTCCAGCTGGCCGATCCCGCTTGCACGGCAAACGTCTCGCCGGCATCGCCGTTGGGCGTGTGGCCGCGGATCACCACGCGCTGGATCATGCCGTCACTGCCCAGCGTGGTGCTGCTGTCCACTTCGGTCACCATGCCACGCAGCAACAGGCTTTCACGGCCCATATGCGTGCCATCGGCGGTGACCCAGCGCGACGAGCTGCCATGCTTGCCGGCCGTGGAGACGATGGAAAAGCGCTGCGCATTGGCCGGCGGCGTGGCCAGCGAGTCGGTGGAAGCAGGTGTGTCGGCGAAGCAGGGCAGCGCCAGGAAGAGAGCGAACGCGACGAACGGGGCACGCATAGGAAAGCCTCCGGTGGGTTCGCGGCGCAGTATGGCCGTCTTGCACGCCGCGCCATAGTGCTGGGCGGGGTGCCAAATGGGCTATGGGCTGGTCTTGACGCAGGGACGACGCACGTTGGCGGCAGACTCCCCGTGGCAGGGGCTCGGAGAGGCGAGCATGAGATCGACCCATCCCGACGTGCTCATCGTCGGCGCCGGTCCCACGGGGCTGGCTGCAGCCCTGTTGCTCGCGCACCGGCGTGTCGCCGTGCGCATCATCGATACGGCCCGCGTCGCGGCCACCACCTCCAAGGCGCTGGCTGTGAACAGCCGGACGCTGGAGATGCTCCAGAGCACCGGTGTCTCCGACCAGATCGTTTCCGAAGGATGGCCCGTGCGCGGCGCCACCTTGCACGAGGACGGCCACGATGTGCTCGCCTTCGACCTCCCGCCTGCACAGGACGCGCGGTCCTTGATGACCGTGCTGCCGCAGGCGCGTACCGAAGCGCTGCTGGCCAAGGCTTTGGCGGCCAAGGGCGTGACGGTGGAGCGCGGCGTCACCTTCCAGTCGTTGTCGCAGGACCTGACTGAAGTCACCGCCACGCTGCAGCACGCTGATGGCGGCGCGGAACAGGTCACCAGCCGCCTGCTGTTCGGCGCCGATGGCGCGCGCAGCGCCACGCGCGCCGCGTTGAAACTCGATTTTCCCGGCAGCGGCCTGGCCGAACCCTGGCTGCTGTGGGACGTGGCGATGCAGACCTCGTTCGACCTGGATCGCGCGCACATCCTGTTCGAGCGCGATGGTTTCATCTTCCTGCTGCGGCTCGCCGACGACGTGTGGCGGGTGATCGGCAACACCCATGATCCGCTCGCGACCTTGCGCCGCTACGGCAGCCTGGGCCAGGTGTCGTGGGAATCGCAATTCCATGTCAGCCATCGCGTGGCCTCGCAGGCTGGCGTGGGGCGTGTGGCACTGGGCGGCGATGCCGCGCACATCCATTCGCCGATCGGTGCGCGCGGCATGAACCTGGGGATTGAAGACGCCTATGTGTATGCGGATTGCGCCGCCGACGCACTGGCCGGCGACATGGGCCGCATGAACGACTACGCCGCGCTGCGCCACGCCGTGCACAAATCCGTCGTGCGCCGCATCGGCGCCCTGACGCGCATGGTGCATGGACGGCCCCCGTGGCTGCGCTGGATTCGCGATGGCGTGGTGCCCGTGGCAGGACATCTTTCGTTTGCGCGGCAATTGATGATGCGCACCGCCGGCGGCCTCGACCACCCGCTGAAGACGCGGCGCTAGGTCGGCCAGGCCAGCCTCAAGTTCACCCTCGCACGGCCGATAACCGGGCATACGCGACATCCGATCCGGACGATGGCGCGGTGTCCTGTTGTCGCGGCGCCGAACGTCGCGACGCTGTCGTATCGCCCGATGGGATGTAGCAAACGCATGAACGCACACAAGCCGCACGTGAAGGGTAATCGCGTGGATTGGGCCGATCCTCGCCTGCAGGCCTTACTGCGTCGATCTGAAAACTGGAAGCTCGACAACCGCGGCACCTACACCCCCAAGGATGTGCAGATCCACCTCGGCTGGGGCGCCACCAGCGGCCGTCCCGCCGTGCTGGTGTGGGAGCGCGACCAGGTGATGATGCTCGAAACCCGCTACGCCATCGCGCTGGGCGAACAGGTGCGGGTGGACGAGCCGCAGGGCGAAAAGCTGCGCAGCGTATGGGGCATCGTGGTCGAAGGCCGCGAAGGTTTCCGCGCGGAAGACCGCGACAACGGTGTCCACCTGCACTGGCTGCATCTGCGCTGAGATGCCGGCCGCCTGGAGCAGCCTCGCACAGCGCTAGACGACGGGCAGCGGCGGCACCGTCGCCGGCGTGCCATTCGAATCGAGCGCGACCATTACGAAGCGACCGGTGGTACAGACGCGACGATCGCCGGTGAGCGGATCCTCCCCGGTCAGCTCCACTTCCACCGTCATCGAGCTGCGGCCCACATGCACGATACGTGCAACCAGCTCGGCCAGCTGACCGGTGCGCACGGGCACCTTGAAATTCACTTCCTCGGAGCGCGCGGTGACCACCGTGCGCCGGGCGTGGCGTGAGGCGACGATGAAAGCCGCCTTGTCCATCCATGCCAGCGCCTGCCCGCCGAACAGCGTGCCCAGATGGTTGGTGTGGTCGGGAAACACCATCTCGAGCAGGCGTGCCTCGGGCAGGGTGGAGGTGGCGGGCGAGGTGTCGGCTAGGTTCATGGCGTGATCGGGGATGGCGAGGGTAGGATGGGGTCGCGGTGCCCGACAAGGAGAACCACATGCGTCACTGGCTTTTCATGGCCGCGGCCATTGTCACCGAAGTCGCCGGCACATTGGCGATGAAGCTCGGCGCGCATCACGGATTCCTGACCATCGGCCTGTCGACGATGTACGTGATGCTGGTGCTGTCCTATACCTGCCTGGCGATGGCGGTAAAGCGCATTCCGCTGGCGGTGGCCTACGGCGCCTGGGAAAGTCTCGGCCTCGTGCTGATCACCTTGTGCAGCGCCTGGCTGTTCGCCGAAGACCTCAAGCCCGTCAAGCTGGCGGCGATCGCCCTGATCATCGCCGGCATCGTGCTGCTCGAGCGCGGCACCGACGAAGCCCCCGCGGGGAGCCGTCATGCTGCCTGAATTCGAACCCATCCATCTGCTCTACCTCGCCATCGCGATCGTGCTGGAAATCGCGGCCAATGTGCTGATGAAGCAGTCGCACGGCTTTGCCTACAAGCGGCCCGCCGTCGCCGCGATTGCCTGCGCACTGGCGGCATTCACGGCGTTGAGCTTCGCCATCCGCGGGATTCAGTTGTCCGTAGCGTATGGCGTGTGGGGTGGCGTGGGTTTGATAGCGACGGCGGTGTTGGGGATCGCGGTGTTTGGGGAGAAGCTGCGTTTGTCGGGGTGGGTGGGGTTGGTGTTGATTACGCTTGGGGTTTGTTTGTTGAAGTTTGCGTGAGGGTAGTGTCGATTTGCTACGCACGCTCCTAATCGTCATTCCTGCGAAAGCAGGAATCCAGTGACTTTGCGCTTGGTTGTCGCGTTACCGCGATCTGGCCGCCTACGCGGCGGGCGTTTCGATCGGCTGCCGCCGCTCGAGTCACTTTTCTCTTGCTGGCCCAAGAGAAAAGTAACCCAAAGAGAATGGCCTAAAACGCCCGCAGCATTGTGCTGGGATAAGCCCGAACGCTCGAGGCACACCGTCAGGGGACAACCTCCGAGGGTACACAGTGGGTACCTCAATGCGCTGCGCAACGCGCCCGAATCGCTGAGGACTTAAAGCGGGGGCCTCGCTGCGCGTCGGCTTTGGCCAGCACGTTGAGAACGGCGTACCGCGCCTGGCGCTGCGATTGTCTGTGGGAGCGCACCCTGTGCGCGACAGCCACGCCCCGGTGTACCGCTCCGTAGGCTTGTCGCGCACAGGGTGCGCTCCCACAAATAGCCGGCCGGCAACCGTGATCCGCCGTCAACAGGCCTGCGTGCTCCCTTGTAGGAGCGCACCTTGTGCGCGACCGCAGCGCCGAGGTGTACCCGCTCCGCCGGCTTGTCGCGCACAGGTTGTGCTCCCACAACGCCATCAGCCCCAGCTCCCCGCATCGATCAACTCAGCCAAAACCGATGGCAGTCCTCCACCACCTGAGTAACACTAACGCCCATACCCAGGCCGCCCTTCCATGCGCGCCTGTATGTCGCGATTGATGGGGGACCAGGGGATGAAATTGAACACACGTGGTGCGCGCCTGGCTGGCGCGGCGGCGCTGATTGCGCTTTCGACGGGTGCCGCCGCACAGGGGCGTACGCTTACCAACGACGACTACGGGCGCGCCGAGCGCTACGTGGGCTACAACGTCACGCCGCTGGTGGACCACGCCGTGGCCACGGTGACCTGGATCGACGATACCCACTACTGGTATCGCGACCATGACGCCTCCGGCGATCGCTACGTCCGTGTCGACGCGGCCAGCGGCAAGGCCGAGCCCGCTTTCGATCACGCGGCTCTTGCCGCAGCACTGGGCAAGGTGCTCGGCAAGACGGTCAGCGCCAACAAGCTTGGCATCACGACCTTCGCCACCACGCAGGACGGTCGCCTCGACGTCAACCTGCGCGGCAAGCACTACCTGTGCGATATGAAAGGCAAGATCAGTTGCGCCCTCGGTCGTGATGAGAGCGTCGATGGCACGGGCAACGAACCGGGTGTGCTGTCGCCCGACAAGCACAGCGAAGCCTTTGTGCGCGACTGGAACCTATGGGTGCGCGACGTCGTCAGCCGCAAGGAAACCCAGCTCACCATCGATGGCGTGGAAAACTACGGTTACGCCACCGACAACGCGGGCTGGAAGCACAGCAGCAAGGCCATCCTGGTGTGGTCGCCGGACTCCAGGCGCATCGCCACCTTCCAGCAGGATCAGCGCAAGACCGGCGACATGGTGATCGTCGGCACCAACGTGGGCCATCCGAAGGTCGAAAAGTGGAAGTATCCGCTGGTCGGCGACAAGGACGTGACGATGATCGAGCGCGTGATCGTCAACGTAGCTGCACGCAAGGTGCTGCGCCTGAAAATGGAGCCTGACCAGCATCGCTCCACCTTGTGCGACGACGTGAGCTGCGGCCGCGATGGCGGCTGGGACGATGTGCAATGGGCGCCCGATGCCGGCTCGCTGGCCTTCGTGTCGTCCTCGCGCGATCACAAGCAGGCCTGGTTCCGCGTGGCCGACGTGCATAACGGCGACGTGCGCACCGTGTTCAACGAGAGCGTGCCCACTTACTACGAGAGCGGCAACGGCAAGGTCAATTGGCAGTACCTGCCGGCCAGCCATGAAGTGGTTTGGTTCAGTGAGCGCAACAACTGGGGCAACCTGTACCTGTACGACCTGGACAGCGGCAAGCTCAAGCACGCCATCACCACCGGCGAAGGCAACGTGACCGAGGTGCTCAAGCTCGACACGGCGTCGCGCACGTTGTGGTTCCGCGGCGTGGGCCGCGAGCAGGGCGTGGATCCGTACTACCAGCAGTTCTACAAGGTGAGCCTGGACGGTGGCGCACCAGTGCTGCTGGCGCCGGAGCCGGCCGACCACACCATTACCCTGTCGCCGGATGGACGTCTATTCGCCGACGCCTACTCCACACCCACCACGCCATCGGTCACCGTGCTGCGCAGCGCGCAGGACGGCCGGGTGATCGCGACCATCGCCAAGGCCGACGTCTCGCGCCTGCTCGCCACTGGGTGGAAGGCGCCCGAGCCGTTCACCGTGAAGGCGCGTGACGGCAAGACCGACCTGTACGGCCTGATGTTCAAGCCCACGCAGTTCGACCCGTCCAAGAAGTATCCCATCGTCGACTACATCTACCCCGGTCCGCAGACTGGCTCGGTAGGCTCGCGCAGCTTCAATCCCGCACGCGTGGATCACCAGGCGCTGGCGGAACTGGGCTTCATCGTGGTCGCCATCGACGGCATGGGCACGCCGTGGCGCTCCAAGGCGTTTCACGACGCCTACTTCGGCAATATCGGCGACAACACCATGCCCGACCAGGTGGCCGGTCTGAAGGAACTGGGCAAGCGCCATGCATGGATCGACCTGGATCGCGTGGGCATCTGGGGCCACTCCGGCGGCGGCAACGCGACGGTGACGGCGATGTTCCGCTACGCCGACCTGTTCAAGGTGGGTATCGCCGAGAGCGGCAACCACGACAACCGCAACTACGAAGATGACTGGGCCGAGAAGTGGCAGGGCCTGCTGGTCACTGACAAGGATGGCAAGAGCAACTACGACGACCAGGCCAATCAAAACCACGCCGCCGGTCTCAAAGGCCATCTGCTGCTCGCGCACGGCACCATGGATGACAACGTGCCGCCATACGAGACGCTGCTTGTGGTCGATGCGCTCATCAAGGCCAACAAGGATTTCGATCTGTTGATGATCCCGAATGCGCATCACGCTTATGGCGCTGCGGCGAACTACATGATGCGCAAGCGGTGGGATTATTTTGTGCGGAATTTGGCGGGGGATGTGGCGCCTAAGGAGTTTGAGATGAGGCCGCCGAAGGATTGAGGGGTTGCTGTTGACGTTTGTGGAGTAGCTGACCGTCGCTGACTGCGAAGGTCAGCGTAGTCTGCAATTGATCGTCATTCCTGCGAGGGCAGGAGGCGCTTTTCAACAGCCGAAGGCTGGTCATCCAGTGACTGTGCGCTCCGTTGTCGCGATACGGCGACCTGGCTCGCCTGCCGCGGGCTTCCGAGCCGCTGCCGCGGCCCGGG